>CATXSD010000058.1 GCA_958402075.1 Mediterranea massiliensis
GATACTGGCCTCGTTTCTCACCTTCGCCTGCCTGCCCATGAACAAGGGGCTGGAGGTGCTCGACTTCAACGTAGGCATCTTCTTCCTGCTGTCGGCCTCGAGCATCGGCGTGGTGGGCATCCTGCTGGCCGGCTGGAGCTCCAACAACAAGTTCTCGCTCATCGGCGCCATGCGAAGCGGCGCGCAGATCGTGAGCTACGAGCTGTCCGTGGGCATGAGCATCCTCACCATGGTTGTGCTGACGGGTACCTTGCAGATATCGGAAATCGTGGGCGGACAGGCCGACGGCTGGCTCATCTTCAAGGGCCACATCCCCGCCGTCATCGCCTTCCTCATCTACCTCATCGCCGGCAATGCCGAGTGTAACCGCGGCCCCTTCGACCTGCCCGAGGCCGAAAGCGAGCTGACCGCCGGCTACCACACGGAGTATAGCGGCATGCACTTCGGCTTCTACTACCTGGCCGAGTATCTGAACCTCTTCATCGTAGCCGCCGTGGCCGCCACCGTCTTCCTGGGCGGATGGATGCCCTTCCACATCGCAGGGCTGGACGGCTTCAACGCGGTGATGGACTACATCCCCGGCTTCGTGTGGTTCTTTGCCAAGGCCTTCTTCGTCGTCTTCCTCATGATGTGGATGCGATGGACCTTCCCCCGTCTGCGCATCGACCAGATACTGACGCTGGAGTGGAAATACCTCATCCCCCTCTCCATGCTCAACCTGCTGCTCATGAGCGTACTCGTGGCTTACGGGCTGCACTTCTAAAGATAACCAGGTATTAGGTATAAAAAATTATCATTCAGCAATAATGGAAAATAACAACACTTATTTCAGCAGCTTCTTCAAGGGCATCAAAAGCCTCTCTGTCGGCCTGAAGACCACCATGCGCGAGTTCTTCACGCCCAAGGTGACCGAACAGTACCCTGAAAACCGCAAGGAGCTCAAGATGTTCGACCGTTTCCGCGGCACGCTCGTCATGCCCCACAACGAACGCAACGAGCACCATTGCGTGGCGTGCGGCCTGTGCCAGATGGCCTGCCCCAACGGCACCATCCACGTGACCAGCGAAACCATCGAGACGGAAGACGGCAAAAAGAAGAAAGTGCTGGCCAAGTATGAGTACAACCTCGGCTCGTGCATGTTCTGCCAGCTCTGCGTCAACGCGTGCCCCCACGGCGCCATCACCTTCGACCAAAACTTCGAGCATGCCGTGTTCGACCGTTCGAAACTCATCCTTACCCTCAACCACCCGGGCAGCCACGTGGAAGAGAAAAAAAACTAACCATTAACCCTTCAGAAAGAAAATGGAAATAACTCTTGAAACAGTAGTATTCTACTTCCTGGCGGCCTTCATCACCGTGTTCTCCCTGCTGACGGTGACCACCACCCGCATGGTGCGCTCGGCCACCTACCTGCTGTTCGTGCTCTTCGGCACGGCCGGCATCTACTTCCTCCTGGGATACACCTTCCTGGGGTCGGTACAGATTATGGTGTACGCAGGCGGCATCGTCGTGCTCTACGTCTTCTCCATCCTGCTCACCAGCGGCGAGGGCGACAAGGCCATCAAGCTGAGCCGGAGCAAGTTTCTGGCCGGACTGGGCACCACGCTCGCGGGTGCCGTCATCGTACTCTTCATCACCCTGAAGCACAAGTTCCTGGCCACCACCGACCTGCAACCCATCGAGGTGAGCTTCGACACCATCGGCCAGCAGATGTTCAGCAGTGACAAATACGGCTACCTGCTGCCCTTCGAGGCTGTCAGCCTCCTGTTGCTGGCCTGCATCGTAGGCGGCCTGCTCATTGCACGAAAGAGATAACAATACTTAAAAAGACAACGACTTATGATACACATGGAATATTACCTGATCGTGTCGGCCATCATGTTCTTCGCAGGCATCTACGGATTCTTTACCCGACGCAACACCCTGGCCATCCTGATCTCCATCGAGCTGATACTGAACGCCACGGACATCAACTTTGCCGTGTTCAACCGTTTCCTGTTTCCCGGCAGCCTGGAGGGCTACTTCTTCGCCCTGTTCTCCATCGCCATCTCGGCGGCAGAAACGGCCATCGCCATTGCCATCATGATCAATATCTACCGCAACATACGCAGCATTCAGGTGAACAAGCTGGACGAGCTGAAGTGGTGATTTTGATGTATTAGGTTTTAGGTATTAGGTTTTAATTTTAAAAATTCAATGATCCATTAGTATGGAATATACAATTCTTATCCTCCTTCTTCCATTCCTCTCTTTCCTCACGCTGGGAATCGGGGGCAAATGGATGTCACACCGCACGGCGGGACTCATCGGCACGGTGGTGCTGGGCGTCGTTGCCGTACTGTCGTACCTCACGGCAGGAATGTATTTCACGGCTCCCCGACTGGCCGACGGCATGTATGCCACGCTGATGCCCTACAACTTCCGCTGGCTGCCCTTCACCGAGAACCTGAGCATCGACTTGGGTATTCTGCTCGACCCCATCTCGGTGGTGATGCTCATCGTCATCTCAACGGTCAGCCTGATGGTACACATCTACTCCTTCGGCTACATGAAGGGTGAACGGGGCTTCCAGCGCTACTACGCCTTCCTGTCGCTCTTCACCATGTCCATGCTGGGCCTGGTAGTGGCCACGAACATCTTCCAGATGTACCTCTTCTGGGAGCTGGTGGGCGTATCGTCGTACCTGCTCATCGGTTTCTACTATACCAAGCCGGCCGCCATCGCCGCTTCGAAGAAGGCGTTCATCGTGACGCGCTTCGCCGACCTGGGCTTCCTCATCGGTATCCTGGTGTATGGCTACTACGTAGGCACCTATACCTTCACACCCACTGAAATGGCTCTGGCCAAAGGCGGCATGATGCTTCCGCTGGCCTTGGGACTGATGTTCATCGGCGGTGCGGGCAAGAGTGCCATGTTCCCCCTGCACATCTGGCTGCCTGACGCCATGGAGGGTCCGACACCCGTCAGCGCCCTGATCCACGCCGCCACGATGGTGGTAGCGGGTGTCTATCTGGTGGCCCGCATGTTCCCCCTGTTCATCGCCTATGCACCCGACACGCTTCACATCGTGGCCTACGTCGGTGCCTTCACCGCCTTCTATGCGGCCTCGGTAGCCTGCGTGCAGAGCGACATCAAGCGTGTGCTGGCCTTCTCCACCATTTCGCAGATCGGCTTCATGATGGTGGCCCTCGGCGTATGCACCTCGGCCGACCCTCACGAAGGCGGCTTGGGCTATATGGCCGGCATGTTCCACCTCTTCACACACGCCATGTTCAAGGCCCTGCTCTTCCTCGGCGCGGGCAGCATCATCCATGCCGTCCACAGCAACGAGATGTCGGCCATGGGAGGCCTGCGCAAGTATATGCCCGTCACCCACTGGACATTCCTCATCGCCTGTCTGGCCATTGCGGGTATTCCTCCGTTCTCGGGCTTCTTCTCGAAGGACGAGATTCTGACCGCCTGCTTCCAGTTCAGCCCGGCCATGGGATGGATTATGACGATTATCGCCGCCATGACGGCCTTCTATATGTTCCGCCTCTATTGCGGCATCTTCTGGGGTAAGGAAAACAAGGAGCTGCATGCCGAACACACGCCGCACGAAAGCCCGTTGAGCATGACCTTCCCGCTGGTTGTTCTGGCAGCCATTACGGTAGTGGCCGGCTTCATTCCTTTCGGACATTTTGTTTCGTCTAACGGACACTCCTACGACATCCATCTGGATACGCAGGTCATGCTGACCAGCATCCTCATCGCGGTGATAGCCATCGCACTGGCCGTCAGCATCTATGCCCGCAGCAAGCAGCCGGTGGCCGACGCCCTGCAACGCCGCTTCCGTGGCTTGTGGACAGCTGCCTACCACCGCTTCTACATTGACGAGATTTATCAGTTCATCACGCACAAGATCATCTTCGGATGCATCAGCCGCCCCATTGCCTGGTGGGACCGCCACGTAGTGGACGGCTTCTTCAACTTCCTGGCCTGGAGCGCCGACGCTACGAGCGACGAGATCCGTGGCCTGCAAAGCGGACGCGTTCAGCAATATGCCCTGGTCTTCCTGCTGGGTGCACTGGCACTGATACTTATTTTAATTATATAATGGAAAATGGAAAATGGAGAATGGAACTAAGCGTCCATTTTCAACTTTACATTTTCAATTGTCAATTATCAATTTTCAATTAATAAAATGAATTTCTTATCCTTATTCGTTCTGATTCCCCTGCTGATGCTGCTCGGCCTGTGGCTGGCACGAGGCATCAACCAGATACGCACCGTGATGGTGACGGGAGCTTCGGCCCTGCTCGTACTGGCAGGCGTGCTCACCGTGATGTATCTCAACGCCCGCCATGGCGGCGCTACAGACGAAATGCTGTTTTGTGCCGACGTCGCCTGGTATCCCGCCCTCAACATCCACTACTCCGTGGGCGTGGACGGCATATCGGTGGCCATGCTGCTGCTTTCGTCCATCATCGTCTTTACAGGTACCTTCGCCTCGTGGAGACTCCAGCCGCTCACCAAGGAATACTTCCTGTGGTTCACCTTCCTGTCGCTGGGCGTATTCGGCTTCTTCATTTCGACCGACCTCTTCACCATGTTCATGTTCTATGAAGTGGCCCTGATACCGATGTACCTGCTCATCGGCGTATGGGGTTCGGGACGCAAAGAATACTCCGCCATGAAGCTGACGCTGATGCTGATGGGTGGTTCGGCCTTCCTGCTGATAGGCATCCTGGGCATCTACTATGGCAGCGGTGCCACAACGATGAACCTCAACGAAATAGCTGCCCTGCACAACATTCCCGTCGAGCAGCAGCGCATCTGGTTCCCACTCACCTTCCTGGGCTTCGGCGTACTGGGTGCCCTCTTCCCGTTCCACACCTGGAGCCCCGACGGTCATGCATCGGCCCCCACAGCCGTATCCATGCTCCACGCCGGTGTACTGATGAAGCTGGGAGGCTACGGCTGCTTCCGCATCGCCATGTACCTGATGCCCGAAGCCGCCAACGAACTGGGATGGATATTCCTGGTGCTGACCGGCATCTCGGTAGTATACGGAGCTTTCTCAGCTTGCGTACAGACCGACTTGAAATACATCAACGCCTACTCCTCCGTAAGCCACTGCGGCCTGGTGCTCTTCGCCATCCTGATGATGAACCAGACGGCCTGCACGGGCGCTGTGCTGCAGATGTTGAGCCACGGTCTGATGACGGCCCTCTTCTTTGCCCTCATCGGTATGATCTACGGCCGTACACACACCCGTGACATCCGCGAGCTGTCGGGCCTGATGAAAATCATGCCTTTCCTCTCCGTGTGCTACGTCATTGCCGGTTTGGCCAACCTGGGCTTGCCGGGCTTGAGCGGCTTCATCGCTGAGATGACCATCTTCAACGGTGCCTTCCAGCACGTCGATGTCTTCCACCGCACGTGGACGATAATTGCCTGCTGCAGCATCGTCATCACCGCCGTCTACATCCTGCGCCTGGTGGGCAAGATACTCTACGGCACCTGCACCAACCAGCATCACCTGACACTGACCGATGCTACGTGGGACGAACGCACGGCGGTCATCATCCTCATTGTCTGCGTAGCTGCCCTGGGTATGGCTCCGTGGTGGATCAGCGGTATGATAGGCGACAGTGTACTGCCCATCGTAAATGTTATTAATGGATAATTGAAAATGGAGAATTGAAAATGAACAATCCATTTTCAGTTCTCCATTCAATAATTCTCAATTTTCAAATTTCAATTCTCAATTAACAAAATGGATTACAGTCAATTTCTCGTGATGAAAGAAGAGCTGTCGCTGATAGCCGTCATCCTCATCCTCTTCATAGCCGACCTGTTCATGAGCCCCGATGCCCACAAGCGTGACGGACGGCCTGTACTGAACACCATGCTCCCCGTGGTCCTGCTGGCGCTGCACACGCTGGTGACCATCGTCCCCGGCCCCGTGGCCGACGCGTTCGGAGGCATGTACCACAATTCACCCATCCAGCACATCGTGAAGTCCATCCTGAGCATCGGTACCCTTATCGTCTTCCTCATGGCCCACGAATGGATGCGCCGCCCCGACACGGTTCTCAAGCAGGGTGAATTCTACTTCCTCACCCTCTCTACACTGCTGGGTATGTATCTGATGATATCCGCCGGCCACTTCCTGATGTTCTTCATCGGCCTGGAGACGGCCAGCGTGCCGATGGCCGCCCTGGTAGCCTTCGACAAGTACCGCCACCACTCGGCTGAAGCCGGTGCCAAGTATATCCTGACGGCTCTCTTTGCCAGCGGCCTGCTGCTCTATGGCATCTCGCTCATCTATGGCACGGTAGGTACCCTTTACTTCAACGACGTACCTGCACACCTGGACGGCAGCCCCTTGCAAGTGATGGCTCTCGTGTTCTTCCTGGCCGGCATGGGCTTCAAGATTTCACTCGTGCCCTTCCACCTCTGGACAGCCGATGTCTATCAGGGTGCCCCCTCTACCGTGACGGCCTATCTGAGTGTCGTATCCAAAGGTTCGGCCGCCTTCGTGCTGATGACCATGCTCATCAAGGTGTTCGCTCCGATGGCTGCCCAATGGCAGGAAGCCCTCTACTGGCTCATCATCGCCTCCATTACGCTGGCCAACCTCTTTGCCCTGCGTCAGGAGAACCTGAAGCGTCTGATGGCCTTCTCCAGTATCTCACAGGCCGGTTACATCATGCTGGGCGTCATCGCAGGCAGTGCGCAGGGTATGACGTCACTGGTCTACTACGTGCTCATCTACCTCTTCGCCAACCTGGGCGTGTTTACCGTCATCACCATCGTGGCCCTGCGTGCCCATAAGTTCACGCTCGAAGAGTATAACGGGCTCTACACCACCAATCCCCGTCTGGCATTCCTCATGACGCTCTGCCTGTTCTCCCTGGCCGGTATCCCGCCGTTCGCAGGTTTCTTCTCGAAGTTCTTTATCTTCGCGGCAGCCTTCGAGAGCGGATTCCATCTGCTGGTGTTCATCGCCCTGGCCAACACGGTTATCTCGCTCTACTACTACCTGCGCATTGTCAAGGCCATGTACATCAACAAGAGCGACGAGCCCATTGCCGCCTTCCGCAGTGACAACTACACGCGTGCCGCCCTGCTCATCTGCACCCTGGGCATCACGCTGCTGAGCATCGTCAGCGCTTCCTACGAGAGCATCGGCCACTACGCCTTCGGCATGTAAATGTCATACACTATCATTCAAGGCTTCGCGCCCGCAAGTCCCGCTTCTGCAATCAAGAACCGGATTTGCGGGCGCGAACCATTCCTATACCAGCGCCTGTAATATCCTTGTAACGCTTCCGAAACAGACATGTACCTGCCGTGTAACGGCCCTGTAACTTACTCTCCCCATCTTTGCAGCGGAAAAAGAAACGCATAACAAAGATGAGTATGAAAGCTGATTTAGGAAAAATTCTCTTCCTTATTTTGTTCCTCACCCTGTCGGCCATGACGGTCATGGCAGGAACCATCCGGGGAACCATCACAGACAAACAGACGAAAGAACCGCTGACGGGCGCTACCATCCAGGTGGCGGGCAGCACGACGGGAGCCGTAGCCGACATCGACGGCAACTACAGCCTGCAAGTGCCCGACGGAGTGTACGACCTCGCCGTGCGCTACGTGGGCTATGTGGACATCACCGCCCGCCAAGTGAGAGTGAACGGCGAAACGGTACTGAACTTCGAAATGGAAACCGACGCACAGACTTTGGGCGAAGTTTCTGTCGTAGCCAAAAAGAATCTGGAAGGCGAACGTGCCCTGCAAGTGGAACGCCAGAAAGCCACACTGGCCATCGAGAATCTGGGTGCCAAGGAAATGGGCATCAAGGGCATCAGCAACGTGCAGGAAGGTGTGAAGCAGATTACAGGCATCTCCATCGCCGAGTCGGGCCAGCTCATCGTACGCGGGCTGGGCGACCGCTACAGCACCACGACCTTGAACGGACTGCCCATCGCCTCGCCCAACCCCGACAACAAACTCATTCCGCTCGACCTCTTTCCCTCGAGTACGGTGCAGAACATCACCGTCAGCAAGGTGTACGACGCCAGCGCCTTTGCCGACTACAGCGGCGCGCACATCGACATCAGCACCAAGGAGAACGTGACGGACGAATTTCTGAACGTCAGCTTCAACGTAGGAGGCAAGTTCAATACCCTGGGACGCGACTTCTATCAGATGGACCGCAACGGTACGCTGTTCAAGACACCCTCGCTCGACGAAAAGATATACGACATGCCGCTGCTGGACTTCGACGAGTACGTCACCCAAAACAACATCTTCCGCACGACGTTCGATGTCGACAAGAAAACAGCGCTGCCCGAATTCGGAGGCAACCTGGGCTTCGGACGCAACTTTGCCGTAGGCGGACAGACACTCAGCCTGCTGGCCTCATTCAGCCTCAGCAACGAGACACAGAAGCTGGACGACGCCTTCTACAAAACCCTCGAAGCTACCGGCAACGTACAGAACGACTTCACCTACGACGAATATACCTCCACGCTGAAGATGGCTGCCCTGGCCTCCGTAGGCTACACCCTGCGCCAGCACGACCGCATTGGCTATACCTTCTTCTACGCCCGCAATGCCAGTGACTCCTACCAGAGCCGCGCGGGTGTGGACGCCGAAGGACACAACCTGTGGGGCAGCAACGACATCACCCACATCTACACCCTGCAGAACCACCAGCTGAACGGACACCATGAGTTCGGCACCCAGTGGCAGCTGAACTGGGCCGGTTCCTATGGCAAGACGGGCAGCGAAGAGCCCGACCGCCGCCAGGTGATGTTCACCAAAGACGATGACGGCAACCTGCAGCTCTTCAAGCTGAACCGCCAGGAAACCATGCGCTACTACGGCGACCTGAACGAAGAAGAGTGGGTAGGAAACGTCGACCTGAAGTACAACTGGACCGAACAGAACTTTGTCAAGATGGGCGTGGCCTACAAGAACAAGGACCGCGACTACATGGGCACCCGCTTCTACTACAACGTCAACAAGCTGAACCCCACCATCGACAACATCTACGACACCGACGGCTTCCTCAATCAGGAGAACGTGGAAAACGGCAACATCGTCATCGAACGCAAGATGCAGCCCCACGACACCTACCGCGCCGGCATGGACATCTATGCAGGCTACATCCAGACGGACTTCTATCCGCTCAGCTCCCTGCTCGTCAACGTAGGCCTTCGCTACGAAATGACCAAGCAATGGGTGGAATATGCCATCGAAGGCGACCAGAAGTATCAGCGCCGCCGCGACCTGAACAAGAACGACCTCTTCCCCACGGTGAACCTGAAATACACCGTCAACGACAAGAACAACCTGCGCATGTCGCTGTCGCGCACCGTGACACGCCCCTCGTTCATCGAGATGGCCCCCTTCCTCTACCAGGAATCCTACGGTTCGGCCCAGATCCGCGGTAACGAAGAGCTGCAGAACGGATACAACTACAACTTCGACCTGCGCTACGAACGCTTCAACCAGAACGGCGACATGCTGTCGGCCACGGTCTACTACAAGTTCCTCGACAAGCCCATCGAACGCATCCAGAAACTGCAGGGCGGTGCCACGATGCACTCCTTCCAGAATGCCGACCAGGGTATGGCGGCCGGTGTGGAAGTGGAACTGCGCAAGCAGCTGATACGCGACCTGCGCCTGGGGGCCAACGTCTCCTACATGTACACCAACGTGAAGCTGCCCGAAGGCGGTGCCTACACCAACAAGGACCGCTCCTTGCAAGGTGCCTCGCCCATCCTGCTGAATGCCGACCTCACCTACTCGCCCCGCTTCGGCGAAGACCGTCAGCTGAACCTGTCGCTCCTCTACAACCTGCAGGGCAAGCGCATCCATGCCGTCGGCGTATCGCAGCTGGGCGACATCGACCAGATGCCCGTCCACACGCTGAACTTCAACGCCAGCTACAGCTTCAACCGCCACTTCAGTGCCAAGGTACAGGTGAACGACCTGCTGAACCGCGCCATCGTCTTCAAGCAGGAAGTGCCCAAGACCGGCGAATACGTCGAAGTGGAACGCTTCAAGGAAGGCACCAGCTTCGAAGTGGGCGTCAGCTACAACTTTTAATGAAACAATGACTGTAGCAGCAGTTTACTACGGATAAACCTACAGTTTAATACGGATAAACCAAGAGTTTAATGCGAATAAACTAATAGTTTAATAAGGATAAACTGAGAGTTTATTTCCGGTAAACCAAAAATAAACTGGCATACTGCTGTCCTTCAGCTACTTGAATGCAACACTATCAGTAAATATAAAACTTAAAAACTTAACCATTTAAAACTTTCAATTATGAACAGAAAATTGTTTTCAATGGCCCTTTTGGCCGGGATGACCCTTTTTGCTGCCTGCAGCGAGGATGAGACAAACAATAATGGTGACAACGGCATTGCCGACGGCACTACCTTGAGCGGTACCATTACAGAAGATGTTACCTTGAAAGCCGGCAATACATACAAGCTGAGCGGCGCCTATACCGTTGAAGAAGGCGCTACACTGAACATCGAACAAGGCGTGAAGATCGTTTCGGTTTACGACGACAACGTGGACTATATCCTCATCAAGCAGGGAGGTAAAATCAATGCCAAAGGTACGGCCGACGCTCCCATCGTGATGACATCCGAAAAAGAAGAAGCCGGAGCCTGGGGCGGCATCCACATCTGCGGACGCGCCCATACCAACGCTGAAGGCGGCAAGGGCAGTTCGGAAATCGGCGGTGCCGAATATGGCGGCAACGATGACAAAGACAACTCGGGCACCCTGCAATACGTCCGTCTGGAGTACACCGGCTATGCCTTCGACGAGGAGCACGAAGCCAACGGCATCAGCTTCTACGGTGTAGGTAGCGGTACGACGGTAGACCACTGCGTAGCCTACAAAGGTTCGGACGACGGCTTCGAGTTCTTCGGCGGCTCGGTCAACGTCAGCAACATGGTAGTCATCAGCTGCAGCGACGACTCGTTCGACTGGACCGAAGGATGGAACGGTACGGGTACCGACCTCGTAGCCTACCAGGAAGCTGAATCGACCTTGGGTTACGACTGCGACTGCCTGATTGAGGCCGACAACAACGAAAACAACTACCAGGCCACTCCGGTAGCCCACCCGACACTGAAAAACCTCATCTTCGTGGGCAACGGCGGCTCCAAGCAGGGCGTACGCCTGCGCCGTGGCACGCAAGTAACCATGGACAATGCCCAAATCTGCGGCAAAGGCAAGGCACTGACCGTAGAAAGCACCGAAACCGAAACAGCACTGACCGACGGCACTTCGAGCATCACCAACACCACCATCAGCAATGACGTGGACAGCGAAAAGGGCATCTACACCAACGACGTGTTCGCAGCCGGTACCGGCAACAAGGTAGACGCCAACCTGAACTATGCTTCGCTGGACGACATCAAGGCTGCCTGCAGCTGGATGGCCGGAAGCTGGGTAGAATAACGAAACTCACTCTTTGAAATAACACACACTTTTTCCTGAAGGAGGCATGCCATACAACGGTGTGCCTCCTTCTTCTTTTCTTATTTCTCAGCCAATCTCTGGAGGTCGGCTCCCGACGGCGACTGGAAGACCCTGAGTCCGAACTCGGGAATGATGGCCAGCACGTGGTCGAAGACATCGGCCTGCACACCCTCATAGGGTATCCAGTCCTTGATGGTGGAAAAGAAATACAGTTCGACGGGCAGGCCGTGGTCCGTAGGCTGCAGGTGGCGAACCATGCAGTTCAGCTCCTTGTTCACCACAGGCAGGCTCTTGAGGTAGGCGGTGAGGTAAGCACGGAACACGCCCAGGTTCGTCTGCCGGCGGCCGTTCACCAGCACCTCGTTGTCGATGCCGTTTTCCGCGTTGTAAGCCTCGACGACGGCTTCCGTCCGGTCGATGTACTCCTTCAGCAGTTGTATCTTGCGGTACTTCTCCAGCATCTCGGGCGTGCAGAAACGCACGCTGGTCATGTCGATGTTGATGCTGCGCTTCACGCGGCGGCCACCGCTCTCGCGCATGCCGCGCCAGTTCTGGAAGGAGTCGCTCACCAGCAGGTAGGGCGGTATGGTGGTGATGGTATTGTCCCAGTTGCGCACCTTCACCGTGTTCAGCGTCACCTCGATGACCGTACCGTCGGCCCCATATTTGGGCATCGTAATCCAGTCGCCCACTTTCAGCATGTCGTTGGCCGAGAGCTGCACGCCGCTGACGAAGCCCATGATGCTGTCCTTGAACACCAGCATCAGCACGGCGGCCGAAGCACCCAGACCGGCCAGCAGCGAGTAGGGCGACTTGCCCAGCAGCTCGGCCACAATCACGATGATGCCTATCAGCCACAGCGACACCTGCAGCGTCTGGAGCAACCCCTTCAGCGGACGGTCGCGCATGGACTCCTTCGCACTGTAGACGGTATAGGCTGCCTTCAGAAACGCATTGATGAAGAACAGGAAGGAGAAGATGATGTAGATGAAACACAGGCGGCGGATGAAGTTCAGCGTCACCGAGTCGGTCTGCGCAAAGGCCACCGGCAGAAGCAGGTAGATGACCACGGGCGCCACCATGTGGCTCAGGTAGACCATGACGCGGCGGTCGAAGAGGATGTCGTCCCACGTCGCTTTCGTCTTCTGCACCAGGCGGGCAATGGCCCGGAGCAGCACCTTGCGGCAGATGAAGTCGGCAGCAAAGGCCAGCACCAGCACCAGGGCAAAGGCTATGAACTGGTCGGCCCACCCGGCTGTCTGGGGATTCATGCCCCAGGCTATCAGAATTTCGTCGATATTGTTCAGCAGTTCCATAAATAAGTTTCTATTTGTTAGAGGTTCATTCTTCTTTCATCGCCAGAATCCTCTCCACCGACTCGCGCATCCACTGGTAGAGGTAGAGGCCCTTGTAGCCGTCGTTCTTCTTCAGCATCAGCTGGACGGCCGCCTGGCTGTTCTCGTAGCTGGTCAGTTCGTTGTGGAACTGCTCGTCGTGGATGGCCAGGCGCTTGATTTCCTTCTCGCGCTCGCGGCGGAGCTGGGTGCAGACGGGGTTGAGCAGCTTCATCACCACGCCGTCCATGATGTGGTGCCCCTGGATGTAGAGATAGGTTGTGTCGGGTGTCAGGCCCAGCTGCGTCAGCTCCTCGCCCAGGGCATCGATGTGCTCAATGGTCTGCGGGAAGCGGGTGCGCAGTTCCGATAGCTTGGCGTCCACCCGTTGCTTCATGTCGTCCAGGCAGCGGTAGAGGTGGTTCAGGCTGACGTCCTGCAGGCGCACGCACTGGTTGAAGTCGTACATGGGAAACGTATTGGTGTCGTGCTGGCGGTAGAACCACACGTGCCAGAGGAAGAGCGGATAGGCCACGCGCGAATAGCGGCGCATGAACTCGGGGAAATCTACCAGCTGGCGGTCGTTGAGTGTGGCCTGTACGCAGACCTCGTGCAGGCTCTCGGCATAGCACAGGTAGTTTTCGATGGCATAGGCATAGGTCTGCAGCACGAAGGGATTCTCGTTGATGCGGCGCGACAAGGCCGTGCCGCCCTGCATCAGGAAGTCGTAGTCGCTGTCCACACAGGCAATGAGGCTGCGCCCCAGCTCGTCGGCATTGAGCGTGTTGAGCAGCACGGTCTTCTTCCCTTTGGACAGGGAGGTCTGCGAGGGCAGCATCACCTGGAAGTAGCATTCGTCGGTTTCGAACTCGGAGAGCAGCGTGCGCCAGAAGGCCACGTCGTCGTAGCTTTCCACATAGGCCACGATGCGGCGACGCTTCTTCCGCGGCGACAGGCGGCGGGCCGCGTCCAGATAGGCGGAGGTGAGGTTATGGCGGAGAGTGAGAGACATAAAAATGAAGAATTAAGAATTAAGGATGAAGAATAATGGATGAATGGCGAAAGAAGAAACTGTACATTGTTAATTCTTCATTCTTCATTCTTCATTTCCTTTGTTATCTCGCTCACCTCCGTCACCGCGTCGAGCCAGCCTTCCATGATGACGGCGGGCGAGTGGGTACTCAGGATGAGCTGCATCTGCGGGTTCAGGCGGCGTATCATGCCGATGAGCTTCTGCTGCCACTCGATGTGGAGCGAGGCTTCGGGCTCGTCCATGAAGAGCACACTGTGCGTACCCTCGCGCACGAGGACGGTGAGCAGGATGACCAGCATCTGTTTCTCGCCCGAAGAGAGCTTGTAGGGCAGCAGGCGTTCGCCGTCCTGATAGAAGGCGATGTCGTTGCTGCGGCGGTCGATGGTCTTGCGCGTATAGCTGAAGAGCTCGTCCACCAGGTCCTGGAAAAGGCGCTTGGGACGGGAGAGCTGCGGAGCCTGGGCGCGCTGCTGCTCGTCGCCGTTGAGAAGCTCGATCATGCGGTTGCCCACGTTCACCTGATAGTCCAGGTAGCGGCGTTGCAGCAGGTAGAGCTGCCAGTCGAGTTCGGTGTGCACGTTGGGGTCGGCCATGCGGGCGGTGAAGTCGCCCATGACGAGCGGGCGGTCGTACGAGCGGATGACGTCGTAGGGGATGCACGTAGCTTCGGCCGGGTCGAAGAAGAGGCGCACGCCGGCCACCTCGCCGTTCTTCATCTCACCCGAAGTGCGGTGTTCCAGGTAACCGACGGAGCGGTTCAGGATGGTTGTCTTCCCCACCCCGTTAATACCCGAGAGGATGTTGACGTCGGGGCGTAGGTCCCACGCCACGTCGTAGCGGTGCCACAGGCCGTCAATCTCGATGCGGCGGATATAGTTGGCTTGTATTTCCATATCGTTTGAAGTTTAGACAAGCAAACTTACGGAAAATCTCTGGAATAACCTCGAAAAACGGGAGAAATGACGCTAAACGACTTAATATCAGAGTTGTTACGGTGTCAAATGATGACAAGCCGAAAAATCGGAAAACGCAAAGAAAAGCGGATTTAAGAAGAAGAATGGTTTGCAAATCATTACCCGTGAAAGAGTAAGATTTAACAAATGGGAGATGCTATTGCACCGTTTGTCACCGATTTGCGTATCAAGGTCTAACTCGTTGATATTTAACTTTGCAAACAAAAAAACGAGTATGGCAAGAAGTACATTCAAAGTGCTGTTCTACGTGAACGGCAGCAAGGAGAAAGACGGTATTGTCCCCATCATGGGACGAGTGACAATCAACGGTACTGTGGCGCAGTTCAGTTGCAAGCAGACCATCCCGAAAACCCTTTGGGATGCGAAAGGCAACCGAGCCAAAGGCAAGAGAGCCGAAGCACGGAACATCAATCTGGCATTGGACAACATCAAGGCGCAAATCATCAAGCACTATCAGCGCATATCCGACCGAGAGGCATACGTAACGGCTGAAATGGTGCGCAATGCCTACCAAGGGGTAGGAAGCGAGTATGAGACACTGATAAAGGCTTTTGACAAGGATTGCGCCAACTTCCTGAAACGTGTCGGCAAAGACCGCAGCATCGGCACATACAAGGTAATGGTAAGGGCAAGGAACTATGTCGCAGCCTTTATCAAGTCATTCTACAGACGGACGGACATGTCCATGCTGGAACTTACGCCCGACTTCATCAAGGAGTTTGCGGCTTATCTTACGGCTGAACGGGGACTGAAAAACGCCACCATCTGGCTGAACTGCATGTGGCTGAAAGGCGTGGTCATGCGTGCGCACTATAACGGACTGATACCGAGAAATCCGTTTGCGCAGTTCC
>CATXSD010000059.1 GCA_958402075.1 Mediterranea massiliensis
CTTGGCGTATCTCGTCCGTCCGGTCGGAGGCAGCGGGGCATTGGTCCACCAGGTGCAGCAGGGTGTCGCTCAGCGACGTGATGGGGGTCACGGAGTTCATGATTTCGTGGGTCAGCACGCGGGTGAGTCGGGCCCAGGAGTCTATTTCCTTCTCGTCCAGTTCGTTGTTGATGTCGTTCAGGGCCAGGATGCGCAGGTGCTCGCCGTGGATGGTGATGTCGCTCGTACGGACCGAGAGGTTCATCGTGCCCCGTTCGTTGTGGAAGGTCAGCTGGAGCTTGCTGCCCGTGCGGCAGGCCGAGAGTTGGGCGGCCAGTTGCGGGTCGATGCGGTTCAGCTGGCTCAGGTGGGTCAGTACGGTGAGGCCCAGCAGGCGCAGGGCCTCTTCGTTTTTCTGATACACGGCTCCCTTGTCGTTCAGCACTACGATGCCCGTGTCCACGCAGTTCAGTATCAGTTCGTAATATTTTTCCTGCTGGATGATTTCCTGCTTGGTGTGGGCCATGATTTGGGAGACGCGGTTCAGGGCATGGTTCAGCAGGCGGCTGTCGGGGGTGCCGTCCTCTTCGGAAAAGTGGAGTGAGCCGTCGTCGTTTTCGATGGCATCGAGCAGAAACAATACCTTGCGTACGTGTTGGCGGTAGAGCCTGGCGGTCCACCAGACGGCTGCCGCAGTGAGCACCGTCAGCAGGATGGACCAGAAGAGCGGGTTGCACCAGCTGGGCAGAGTGGTGGGACCGGCGAGGAAGACTGCCCATGCACCGCCGGCAGCCAGCGCGGAGAGCAGGCACACCGCAAAACGGAAACTGTAGTAGGGTGAAAGTTTCTGGAAGAGGTTCATGGGGCGTGTCTGTATTTAAAGTCCGTAACGTTTCATCTTGTTGTAGAGCGTCTGGCGCGTGATGCCCAGGCTGGCGGCCACGGCCGAGAGGTTGCCTTCGCATGTCTGGAGGGCCCGTGCAATCATCTGCCGCTCCATGGCTTCGAGGGTGGTGGCTTCGGTTGCATGGGTTGCCGGAGCCGAGGGGCGGGACAGCTGGAAGCTGCCGGCCGTCAGTGTGGGGCCGTCGCAGATGATGACCGCTTTCTCGACCGCATGCTCCAGTTCGCGGATGTTGCCGTACCAAGGATGGCGCATCAGTTTCTCGCGGGCCTCGTCGTCGGGCGTCAGCTGGGGCTTGCCGTATTGGCGGCAGAAGCGGGCGATGAACCGTTCGGCCAGGGGCAGGATGTCTTCCGGCCGCTGGCGCAGGGGAGGAATCTCCAGGTGGATGGTGTTGATGCGGTAGAGCAGGTCTTCGCGGAATTCGCCCCGTTGTACCAGTTCGCCCAGGTTGCGGTTGGTGGCGCATATCAGGCGGATGTCTACGGGGATGAGGTCGTTGCTGCCTACGCGGACCACGGCGCGGCGCTGGATGGCGGTCAGCAGTTTGGCCTGCAGGTGGTAGGACAGGTTGCCTATCTCGTCCAGGAAGAGGGTGCTGCCGTTGGCGGCTTCGAACTTGCCCATGCGGTCGGCGTGGGCATCGGTGAAGGCCCCCTTCACGTGTCCGAAGAGTTCGCTCTCGAAGAGGCTTTCCGTCAGGGCTCCCATATCTACACTGACCATCTCGTGCTCCCGTCGGGGCGAGAGGGCGTGTATCTCGCGGGCCAGCATTTCCTTGCCGGTGCCGTTTTCGCCGGTTATCAGGATGTTGGCATCGGTCGCAGCCACCTTTTCCACCAGTCGGCGAAGGTGTTGCATGGCCGGACTCATGCCCCAGTACATACGGCTGCTTTCCGCGGCGGCAGGCGTGCCTGTTTTCGTCTTGCATTGGGGCGAACAGGCGGCGAGCAGCGTTTCTATCAGCTTGGCGTTGTCCCAAGGCTTCACGACGAAGTCGGCAGCCCCTTCCTTGATGCCTTTCACGGCCAGGTCGATGTCGGCGTAGGCCGTAAAGAGCACGACGGGCAACTGGGGACGCAGGCGTTTGATTTCGTGCAGCCAGTAGAGACCCTCGTTGCCGTTGTTGATGCCGGCGGTGAAGTTCATGTCGAGCAATACCACCTGCCACGGGGCGGCATTCAGCATGCTGGGCAGGCTGACGGGCGAAGGCAGGACTTCGATGCGGTCGAAGTAGGGCTTCAGCAGCAGTTGCAGGGCGCTCAGCACCCCCCGGTTGTCGTCTATGATGAGTATGTTGCCTGATTTCTTCATATCGTGCAAGTCTTTGTCTTTCTGTTTTGCCCCACAAATATAAGACTTTTGACAGGAAGTTGGTTGCTCCATAAAGAGGAATGCATCTGTTTTTGACTTATCTTATTGATATAGTGTTATATATGTCGTCCGTAAAAATGCTTGTCGGAAAGCGCTGCTTTCCAGCGTAGAAAACAGTGCTTTGTCGGGAGGAAAGCATTGCTTTCTGTCACAACAACTGTAGCTTCATGCCGAAGGAGAGGCTCAGATAGTCCTTGGGCTTGAGGTAACGGTTGCTGAAGGCGCTGACAATGTAGAGGTCACAAGTGCTCAGCTCGTAGAAGAAGGTGACGGCCCGTGCCGAAAGTCGGTATCGTTCGGGAATGTTGACGGTGAGCCGTTGCCCCAGAAATACGTGGGTGCGTATTTTCGACGAGAAGCCATAGTATCCTTTGGGATACCGTTCGGGCTCGTGCACCCAGAAGTCGCTGCCGAAGACGGTGTTGAAGTACATGCCGCAAGTGAGCGGTTCGATGGCAAAGACGCTGTTTTTGATGGGCAGGCTCCAGGGTATGTAGTTCTGCTTCAGGGTGAAGGTCAGCTTGGCTTTGTCCGACTGGTATTTGGGCAGGAAGCCGAGAAAGATGTCTGTTTCCCATTGGTCGCGTTTGCCATAATCCCAGCCGGTACCTATGGACAGGAGGCCCATGTTGCCGGCAAACTGAAGTTTGCTGTAGGTGGGTATCAGCTTCTCCCAATGTTTGCGGTATCGGTGTATGCGCTTGTCGTAGCGGCTGTGTGGTGAGGACGTACGAAGCGTATCGGGGACTATTATAAGGCTGTCGCATCCCTGCGAGGTGGCGGCAGACAGCGGCGATTGGACAATCAGCCACAAGCCTGTCAGCAGCAGGCATAGTTTTTGTCGGCGATTAGAAATAGACCACTTCGCGTTCATATCCGTCGGGAGTTAGGGTGAATATATAATAGTTGCGATGCTTCATGCAGTCGCTCAGATAATACATGATGCCGTCGTCGAAGAGGTCTTCTTCGGCCAGGCGGTGTTCGTGGGCGGCCAGGCAGAACTGGATATCGGGGTAGAGATTGACGTAACGCTGGAAGACACGGGCGACGTTGTTGTTGAATTCTCCGCAATAGGGACGTATGTGCATGGCGATAACGGTTCGGTCAAATTCATCGGCCCGTTCGGTCATTTCGTTTTCCATGAAGTCGAAGTCGGGGATAGGGCGCGAATAGTCGTATTCGATGGCATTGGTGTTGAGGCATACGAACTTCACACGTCCGGCAATGAAGGCGAAGTTCGGGTTGCCGAACACGGCTCGGAAGGTCTCTTCGCCAGTGCCCAGACAGTCGTGATTGCCGATGAGGGCTACGTAGGGCATTTTCAGCCCGTTCAGGATGTCGCGCTGCCACAGGAATTCGTCCGTCACGCCGAAATCGCTCAGATCGCCGCCATGGATGACGAAGTCGATGTCGTCGCGTCGGTTCACGTCCGTCACGAAGTCCAGTGTTTCGTCATACCATCGTTGTGAGTCGCCCATGAAGGCAAAACGCAGGGTGTCTTTTCCCTGACACAGCGTTTCGATGCGGGCGATGTTTTTGTCATTGATGCCTGTTTCTCCGTCTATGCGTACGTCGTAGGGGTGGTAGTCAATGAGGTCGCACCCGCCAAGCAGCATGCAGCACAAGGCTGGGATTGTCAGTTTGCTGAGTATATTCATTTCTTGGCTGTTTCTTTTTTGCGGCAAAGGTAGGTTATTCGCTTGGCCTGTCTGTGTCCCGATTTTCCTTTTTAGAGTTCTAAAGAATGCTTTTTGAGATCTTTGTATAAAGATGTTTCCTCTTTGTTCGTAGTTTGTTGAATTGAATATTTTTTACTATGTGCAAAATTGTGATTTTATTTGAAGATTTCTCAATCTCTTTTATTGGATAATAGAAGTATATTGGATAATAGAAGTATGCTGGAAAAAGAAGAAACGCGGATTCGCAGCTTTTCATGCTACGAATCCGCGTTTCTTTGTATATATGTACTCTTATTTATTGGCGATGGCTTTCAGTATGAAGTAGCCGCCCAGCCATTGGAGCAACATGCCCGGTACTCCGATGCGGAAATCTTGCGCTGCGAGATGAAAATCACCGCATAAAGCCCATTCGAAACCGGTACCGATTACCTGATAAGTCAATACGGCAATCAGCAGGCCACCGAACCATACTTTGTCTTTTGCGTAACGGGCTACTGCGGCTGCGGCAAGTGCCAGCAGACCGGATTTGATAAGAATGGCCGGCAGTACGGCTGCAGCAGGCATTCCGAACAGCAGGTGGTTGATGACCGGGGAAAGGATGGCTGTCAGCAGTCCGACGCGGAGGCCGAACTTATAGGCTGCTACCAGGGTGAAGAAATAGATGGGCAGCAGCGTAGGGCCTCCCAGGGGAACCAGGTGGCAGAGTTGCGGCAGAAGAATGTTGCCTGCCACGAACAACAAGGCAAACAGATAAGTCTTTACGTTTCCGAACGAAAGCGAATAGAGTTTTGCAGATGTATTCATAATTGTAATGTTATTGGTGTTGGGGGATTAGACAATCAGTTCATAGTTGCGGGTACCGATACCGATTTCTTCGGCATGCTTCAAGCCGGCCTGCCAGTTGGTATTGGGATGAATCAGGTGGAACTTGTCGCAGCCGCAGAGGTCCTCATGCTCGTGCTTGTTGCCCAAGACATTGTTGCCGTGGAGTACGGGTGTATTGTTCACCAGATCGGCACAGGCCTGGTCCAGTGCAACCGGATCGGTAGAAGCCAGGATGCCCAGGTCGGGGATGATGGCGGCATCGTTGTGGTTCCAGCAGTCGCATTCGGGCGACACGTTCATCACGAAGCTGACGTGGAAGTGGGGCTTGTCCTTCAATACGGCTTTGGTGTATTCGGCTATCTTGTAGTTCATGTTTTCGGAGGTGTCCCAGCTGCCTACGACGGCACCGTCGTGTTGGCACAGGGCCACACATTGGCCGCAACCCACGCACTTTGAGTAGTCAATCTCAGCCTTGCGGTTGGCATTCAGGTGTATGGCATCGTGGGCACAATGTTTCACGCAGATGTTGCATCCGATGCAGTTGTCCGTTTCAATCTTCGGCTGGGCCGAGGCGTGCAGTTCCAGTTTGCCGGGAACGGCAGCAGCTCCCATGCCGAGATTTTTCAGTGCGCCGCCGAATCCGGCCTGTTCGTGTCCCTTGAAGTGGGTCATGCTGATGACGATGTCGGCGTCGGCGATGGCTGCACCGATTTTGGGAGCCTTGCAATATAGTCCGTCAATAGGGATTTCGCGGTAGTCAGTTCCTTTCAAGCCGTCGGCGATGATGACCTGGCATTGGGCGGAGATCGGATTGAAACCGTTCTCCATGGCGCTTTCCAGGTGGTCTACGGCATTGGAACGTCGGCCGGAGTAGAGGGTGTTGCAGTCGGTCAGGAACGGTTTGGCACCATAGCTGCGCAGCAGGTTGGCCATACGTGCCGCATAGTTGGGACGGATGTAAGCCAGGTTGCCCGGCTCACCGAAATGTATTTTGATAGCCACGAAGCTGTCTTTCAAAGGCAGTTGGGCGATGCCTGCCTTCTTCACCAGCCGTTCCATTTTGTCGAGCAGGTTGGAGGTGGGTGAAGTGCGGAGGTCTGTGAAGTAGACTTTTGCTTTTTCCATGTCGTTTTACCTATTTGTGATGATATGTAGCGCAAATGTAGCTGAAAATATCCATATATATAGGTAATTGTTTCTAAAAAATACAGCAGCGGGCTTTTCTTCTGTAATTCTGGTAGTCGGAGCAGTAAATGGGGTATAATTATTTTTGCCGGTAGAGGGGATGGGGCAGAAGATGGATTTGAGTAGTTTTATTTTACAAAAAAGAACGCTATTCCCGAAGTGCTCGTTTTCCCTCGGAATAAATGGGTTTCAACCCTACGGGGCTTATGTTTGAAACATAAGGGGGGAATGTTTGAAACATAAGGCCGCCATGTTTGAAACATTCCCCAAGACGCTCCTGGAAGTTGTTGCAGAAGCGGTTGGGGAATGTTTTTTTGAAGAGAGTTATTTAATTTTACATCTTGATGAATTTCAAGCAGACGGGTTTCGTGGTTTTGATGCTTTGCCCGGTGTCGGTCAGCAGGCCGGTCGAAGCATCGCGGGCGAATACCTGGATTTCGTTGGTGTCGCGGCAGGCTACGAGCACATATTTCCCGTTGGGTGTCAGAATGAAGTTTCGCGGATGGATGCCGGTAGGTTGATAACCGACTTTGGTCAGGGTGCCGTCTTCTCCGTTGATTTGGAAGATGGCAAGCCCGTCGCCTTTCAGGCGGTTGGAGGCATAGAGGTGGCGGCCGTCAGGCGAAAGGTGGATATCGGCACTTCCGCGGGCGTCCAACGTGTCGGCCTGGATGGTCTGTATCAATGTCAGGCTGTCACCGTTATAGGTGAAAGCCATTACTTCGCCGGAAAGCTCTGTTATCAAGTAAGCAAACCGTCCGTCGGCGGAGAACTCGGTGTGGCGTGGGCCGGAACCGGGAGCCAGGAGGATGTCCGAAGCGCTACTTTCGTCCACCAGCGGCGTGTCGCTGCCTTTCTGCCGGTTGTTCAGCGGGAAGCGGTGGATGCGGTCGGTACCCAGGTCGTTGGCCAGCAGGTATTTGTTGTCGGGAGTGAAATAGACAAAGTGCAGGTGCGGTTGGGCCTGGCGTTCCTTGTCGGCGCCATGACCGTCGAAACCGATGTTTTTTCCTGGTTTCAGGCGGCCTTCCGCATCGAGCGGGAAGAGGGTGATGTTGCTGCCGTTATAGTTGGCCGTTACGACGTAGTCTTCTTCAGGGCTCAGTGCGATGTGGCAGGGGGCGGCACCTTGGGTGGGTTGGCTGTTGACCAGCGTCAGGGTGCCGGTGGTGGCGTCGAAGGTCAGTGCATTGGCGCAAGCTGTTCCTCCGTCGTCTTCGCCTACGCTGTACACACGTTTGCCGTCTTTTGAGATGGTCTGGTAGGAGGGATTGGAGATGCCTTTCAGGCCGCTTACGTATTGTCCTTTGCCAGTCTCCTGATTGAATTTATATACTTTGATGCCTTCCTGGTCGGTAGGACCATAACTTCCCACCAGCATATAGAGGGTATCTGTTTCGGTGGCAGGTGATGTCGGTTGTTTTTTGCCTGTGCAGGCTGTCAGGATGGCGGCGCCGGCACAACATAGAATCAGTTTCTTGTTCATAGGTTGATAAAGGGATAAAAAAAGGCTGCGTCGTTTTGGAAAAGATGCAGCCTTTGGTGTGTTATCGGATAATTATAGGATTATGCGATACCGTGGGCAGATACGGTGCTGTCAATCTTCTTGATCAAGCCCTGCAGTACGGCGCCCGGTCCGCATTCGGTGAAGTCGGTAGCACCGTCGGCAATCATGTTCTTTACAGACTGTGTCCAGCGTACGGAAGCCGTGAGCTGTGCCACGAGGTTCTTCTTGATTTCTGCGGGGTCGGTATGGGGCAGAGCATCCACGTTCTGGTAAACGGGGCACTTCGGCGTGTGGAAGTTGGTAGCGTTGATGGCAGCTTCCAGTTCAACCTTCGCGGGGTTCATCAGCGGAGAGTGGAAAGCACCGCCCACCTTCAGCGGCAGGGCACGCTTGGCACCGGCAGCCTTCATCAGTTCGCAGGCCTTGTTGATGCCTTCGATGGTACCGGAGATAACAATTTGTCCCGGGCAGTTGAAGTTGGCAGCGACACAAACTTCGCCTTCCTTGCTTACCTGCTCGCAGATTTCCTCTACCTTCTCGTCGGGCAGGGCAATGATGGCAGCCATCGTAGAAGGATGGGCTTCGCAAGCCTTTTGCATGGCCATGGCACGTGCATACACCAGTTTCAGACCATCTTCGAAGCTCAGGGCACCGGCAGCAACCAGGGCCGAGAATTCGCCGAGCGAGTGTCCGGCAGTCATTTCAGGCTGGAAGGCATCGCCCATGCAGAGGGCAGAGATAACAGAGTGGAGGAATACGGCAGGCTGTGTAACCTTTGTCTGACGGAGGTCTTCGTCCGTGCCGTTGAACATGATATCAGTAATGCGATATCCGAGGATATCATTCGCTTTTTCAAACAATTCTTTGGCTAAAGCCGAGTTCTCATACAGGTCCTTGCCCATTCCTACGAATTGGGCTCCTTGGCCCGGAAATACAAATGCTTTCATCTTTTTAATTATTTGGTTGGTAAAAAATAAGCTTTTGTTTCTGAAAAACGCTGCAAAGGTAGGCCTTTTTCTGATAACCACCACACAAAATCGGTCTTTTTGTGCAATGACGTCCATTTCTCCCGTATACAACAGCCTTGTCGCTCTTTCTGTTAGCGTTGCGGCAGAGCGTTAACAAGTTCGCCGGGGAAAGGTCTAGGGTGAGTCCTTCTATCTGCGTGCAGGTCGGTCGGATGTTGCTTGTTCCAAATCATGAGCCATAGGACAACAATTATATGAGCCGGACAACAACTTCATGTTTTTATTTCTGCCATACCTTTGCAACCGTAAAACAAAAAGATATGAAACGGATATTATTTGTAAACGGAAGTCCTAATCGCAGCGGCAATACCGCTGCAATGGCAAAGCGGATGCTCGCAGGCAGACCATATGAAACGTTGAATCTCGTTGATTACAAGATTTATCCTTTGGGGCAGTCTTTCCATGATGACCAGTTCAGCGAAGTCATGCAACGGATGCTGGAGGCAGATGTGCTTGTCATGGGCAGCCCTGTCTATTGGCATTCCATGACGGGGCAGTTCCGTGTCTTGCTCGACCATATCTACGAAACTTCCCTGAAACATCAGTTGAAAGGGAAAGACCTGTATTTCATTTTTCAAGGTGCCGGACCGTCATCGGCCATGCTTGCAGCAGGCAATTATACGATGGGTGTGTTTTGCCGCCTGTTCGGCCTGAACTATTGCGGCATGGCTACCTGTGGAAATGAAGCGGAGAAGTTGGGAATAAACTTATAACTCATATAAAGATCAATCAGATTTTATGGACAAAAAAACAATCGTAGTGGTAGGAGCCGGACGAGGTCTGGGCAACCATGTAGCAGAGAAATTCGGAAAAGAAGGTTTCCGTGTGGTACTGATGGCACGTAGCGAGCACTCCTTGCAGGAGTACAAACAGGAGTTTACGGCCGAAGGCATCGAAACCTTCACGTATGTCGTGGATGCATTGGAACCAGATGTCTTGACGGAAGCAATGCACTGGGTAGCGAGCGAATTCGGCACGCCGGATGTACTTATATATAATGTAGGTATCACTGCACCCGACGACCCGGAACGGATGGATAGTCCGGAACTGATGCGCCATTATCAAGTGGATGTGGCGAGTGCCTATCATTGTATCCGTCAAGTGGCAAATGAGGAGTTCGGGCAGAAGCATGGTACCGTCATTCTGACCGGCGGCGGACTTGCTCTTTATCCAAGTGCGGCTTACTTGCCCTTGTCGCTCGACAAGGCTGCGCTTCGGGCAATGGCATATGCCTTGCACGAGGAGTTGAAACCGCGTGGTATTTTTGTAGGTACCGTGACTGTTTGTGGAGCCATTGGAGGTGACGGTTTCTTTGCGCCCTCGCGCATTGCCGAGAGTTATTGGAAGATGTACAATGAACGTGGTGCATGTGAAACCGTTTACGCAGAAGCAGATAAATAAGAAAGGAAGCCATCATGAGAATAAGACAACTGAGAAATTTAGAGGTATCAGCTATCGGTATGGGTTGCATGGGGTTCAGCACGGCCTACGGTAAAATACCCGAAGAAAAAGAATCAATCCGGCTGATGCGGAAGGCACACGACAGGGGCTGCAACTTTTACGATACAGCCGAAATATATGCCACTTACCGTAACGAGGAACTTGTAGGGAAAGCCTTGAAACCTGTCCGCAATGAAATCATACTGAGTACAAAGTATTCGCCGACAGCCCTTATGGGACAAGAAAACATAGAGGGAGGGAAGTTCAGCCGGAACGGAGTGCGTTTTGCCATTGAGAATAGTCTGAGGCGGTTGCAGACTGATCATGTGGAGCTTTACTATGCACATCGTGTGCCCAGGGAAGCAGATGTGGAAGAAATGGCAGAGTGGTTTGGCGAACTTATCCGGGAGGGTAAAATCCTGTCTTGGGGCGTATCGGAGGCTACAGCCGAGCAGATACGGAAAGCCAATGCCGTAACGCCGCTCACAGCCGTACAAAGCGAATACTCCATGATGGCACGGCAATGGGAAAACGATGTGATTCCGCTTTGCCGGGAGTTGGGGATAGGTTTTGTGGCTTACTCTCCGATGGCGGGAGGGCTGCTAAGTGGTAAATATACGGCGCAGCAACATTACGAAGGCGATGACATCCGTCGGGTCATCTCGCGTTACAAGCCCGAAAACGTCACGGCCAACCAGCCTATCATTGACCTTGTGATGCGCTATGCCGGAGAAAAGCGATGTACACCCGCGCAAATATCCCTGGCATGGGTGATGAAACAGGAACACGTCGTACCCATTCCCGGTATGCGGAGTGATGCCCGTATTACGGAAAATTTGGGGGCAGCCGATGTCTTGCTTACCGATGAAGAATATGACACGCTCACCACTGAACTGAACAATCTGAAAGTGTATGGCAACCGTACGGACGAACAGATTGCCGGATTGGGGACGTTGCGCACCAAGCTTTATGGCAGTTCCGGGGTTCACACCATCAGATGAATGGGCAAATGCAACGCATCCTATTGTTCGGCAGGGGAAAAGTTTGTTCAACTGATGGTAAAGGCTTAATTTTGTACTGTTATGCTAAAAGAATCGCAAGTATATAATTATTGGGACATCGTGTACAGCTGCTTCGTACCCCACGAGATGCTGTCGGAATACAGGATGCCCGTCCACGTCCTCATCTATGTCTATTCGGGCGAGATGGTGGTGGACGACAACGGGCGTACCCTGAAAGTAAGTGAAGGGAATTACGTCTTCATCAAGCGAGACCATCGGGTGAAACTGCTGAAACATACCGTGGAAGATGCTCCCTACAAGGCTATCAGCATCCGTTTTGAGCGTAACTTCCTGCGTGACTTTTTCGCTGCGTTGGACAAGGCTGCGTTGCCTAAGGACACGAAACGTATCCGCGAAGCTGCTCTTCTGTTGCCTCAAACGCCGGCACTGCAAAGTCTGTTCCTTTCGCTTTTCCCATACACCGATGCCCATGTCAAGCCGAAAGACGAAATCATTCGTTTGAAGATACAGGAGGCTCTTTATTGTTTGCTTGATACGGACGAACGTTTCTATCCCACGTTGTTCGACTTCAACGAGTCATGGAAGATAGATTTGCTGCCCTTCATGGAGGCGAATTATACGCAGGACATGACGCTCGACGAGTTTGCCACCTATACGGGACGCAGCCTCGCCACTTTCAAGCGCGACTTTGCCAAAGTGAGCGACCTTTCACCGGAAAGATGGCTTATCAGGAAGCGGCTCGACAAGGCGTACGAATTGTTGTCAAGTGGTACTGCCAAGCCTTCCGATGTGTATGTGGCAGTTGGCTTCAAGAACCGCTCGCACTTCTCCAGTGCATTCAAGCGGCAATTTGGCGTACCGCCTGGAGGAATTTGTGCAGTCTGTTCGTGAAAGCCGGAAATAAATTGTTTCGATAGTTTTATACTTTACCACAGGATTACACAGAAACAGCATAGCGATGCACACCACGTCAGTGAAGACGTTTGTTTACTTGTCATCCTTAGCAATAAGGGGATTCTTCTGATTCTTTTAGCTTCAAGAAGGTATATTTTATGCAAAAAAGCAGGTGCATTTCTTTCTCCTTTGGTGAAACATGCCTATCTTTGACAGGAACGAATCCTAAAAAGAATCATGATGTTATTAGGTTACGACATAGGAAGTTCGTCCGTCAAGGCGAGCCTGGTGGATGCCGTGAGCGGCAAGTGTGTGGCCTCGGCTTTCTATCCGAAGACGGAGGCGCCTATCCTGGCTGTCAGGCCAGGATGGGCCGAACAGGCCCCCGAAAGCTGGTGGACGAACCTGAAGCTGGCCACGCAGGCTGTGCTGCACGAGTCAGGTGCCGACGGCAGGGACATCAAGGCCATCGGCATCTCCTATCAGATGCACGGGCTGGTGTGTGTGGACCGTGAGCAGCGGGTGCTGCGTCCGGCCATCATCTGGTGCGACTCGCGCGCCGTGCCCTACGGACAGCGGGCCTTCGAAGCCTTGGGGCAGGAACGATGCCTGACGCATCTGCTCAACTCGCCGGGCAACTTCACCGCCGCCAAGCTGGCATGGGTCAAGGAGAACGAGCCGCAGGTGTATGAACAGATAGATAAGGTGATGCTTCCCGGCGACTACATCGCCATGCGCCTGACGGGCGAGGTGTGTACCACCGTTTCCGGTCTGTCCGAAGGCATGTTCTGGGACTTCCAACGCGGTTGCGTGGCCGACTTCCTGCTGGATTACTACGGCTTCGACCATTCGCTGATAGCCGATATCCGGCCCACCTTTGCCGAGCAGGGGCGGGTGAGGGCCGACGTGGCCCGCGAACTGGGTCTGGCCGAGGGTACGCCCGTCACCTACCGTGCGGGCGACCAGCCCAACAACGCCCTTTCGCTCAACGTCTTCAACCCTGGCGAGATAGCTTCGACGGCAGGTACGAGCGGCGTGGTTTATGGTGTGAACGGCGAGGTGAATTACGACCCGCGCAGCCGTGTCAACACCTTTGCGCACGTCAACCACACGGCCGACCGGACCCGCTTGGGCGTGCTCCTCTGCATCAACGGTACTGGCATCCTCAACTCGTGGGTGAAGCGCAACGTGGCTCCCGAAGGTATCTCCTATGCCGAACTGAACGACCTGGCCGCCCAAGTGCCCGTGGGCAGCGGCGGCGTCAGCATCCTGCCATTCGGCAACGGTGCCGAGCGTATGCTGGAGAACCGCGAGACGGGCTGCTCTGTCTGCGGCTTGAACTTCAACCTGCACGACCGCCGCCACGTGGCCCGCGCCGCACAGGAAGGTATTGTTTTCGCCTTCAAGTATGGCATCGACATCATGGAGCAGATGGGCATCCCCGTGCAGAAGATACACGCCGGACGCGCCAACATGTTCCTCAGTCCCGTCTTCCGCGACACGCTGGCCGGTGTGACGGGCGCTGCCATCGAGCTTTACGACACGGACGGCTCCGTGGGTGCTGCCAAGGGGGCAGGTATCGGCGCAGGTATCTATCGCGACAACGTCGAGGCTTTCGCCACGCTGGAGCGCCTGGCCGTCATCGAGCCGGACATGAAGCGGAGCGAGGAGTATCTCGCTGCTTATGCCCGCTGGAAGCGCTGGTTGGAGAAACTGATTTAAGGAATAACGATCAATCATAGAAACCGAGGCTTGGACCTCGCAAAACATCAGAAAGAATATGGCAACAAAAGAGTATTTTCCTGGCATAGGAAAGATTAAGTTTGAAGGTAAAGAAAGTAAGAATCCCCTGGCGTTCCGCTACTACGACGCCGACAAGATGATCATGGGCAAGAAGATGAGCGAATGGCTGAAGTTCGCCATGGCCTGGTGGCACACGCTGTGCGCCGAGGGTGGCGACCAGTTTGGCGGCGGCACGAAGACTTTCCCGTGGAACGATTCGGCCGACCCCGTGGAGGCTGCCAGGCACAAGGTGGATGCCGGTTTCGAGTTCATGCAGAAGATCGGTATCGAATACTACTGCTTCCACGACGTGGACCTCTGCGCCGAGGCCGACACCATCGAGGAATACGAAGCCCATCTGAAGGAAATCGTAGCCTACCTGAAGCAGAAGCAGCAGGAGACGGGCATCAAGCTGCTGTGGGGTACGGCCAATGTCTTCGGCCACAAGCGCTACATGAACGGTGCAGCCACGAACCCCGACTTTGACGTCGTAGCCCGTGCCGCCGTGCAGATCAAGAATGCCATCGACGCCACCATCGAGCTGGGCGGGTCGAACTACGTCTTCTGGGGCGGCCGCGAGGGCTACATGAGCCTGCTCAACACCGACCAGAAGCGTGAGAAGGAACACCTGGCCACGATGCTGCGCATGGCCCGCGACTATGGCCGTGCCCGTGGCTTCAAGGGTACTTTCCTCGTGGAGCCGAAGCCTATGGAGCCCACCAAGCACCAGTATGACGTGGATACGGAAACGGTCATCGGTTTCCTTCGTGCACACGGGCTGGATAAGGATTTCAAGGTGAACATCGAGGTGAACCACGCCACCCTGGCCGGACACACTTTCGAGCACGAACTGGCTGTGGCTGTGGACAACGGCATGCTGGGTTCCATCGACGCCAACCGCGGCGACTATCAGAACGGATGGGACACCGACCAGTTTCCCATCGACAATTTCGAACTCATCCAGGCCATGATGCAGATTATCCGCGGTGGCGGCTTCAAGGACGGCGGTACGAACTTCGATGCCAAAACGCGCCGCAACTCCACTGACCTGGAGGATATCTTCATCGCCCACATCTCAGGCATGGATGCCATGGCCCACGCTTTGGAGAGTGCAGCCAAGCTGCTCGAGGAGTCGCCCTACCGTCAGATGTTGGCCCAGCGCTACGCTTCCTTCGACAGCGGACTTGGCAAGGAATTCGAAGACGGCAAGCTGACGCTGGAAGACATCGTGGCCTACGCCAAGCGGAACGGCGAGCCGAAGCAGATCAGCGGCAAGCAGGAGCTGTATGAAGCCATCGTCAATATGTACGTTTAAATCTTGATGACGGATTTCAGCCGTATTAGGATGTCGCCCACCTTCGTCCCGCTATAGCACATGCAGCGGGATGGGGTGGGCGACAGTCGTTCAGAGGCATAGCCGGTATAAATTCACTTCATGACGTTGCTTCAAACGTTTTACAGTAACTCTATAAAAGCTTTATAGTGCTTCTTTAAAGGCTTTATAGCGTTGCTTTAAATGGAGTAAAGCACCGCTTCCTTCCAATAAAAAGATGCCTGCCGTCGAACCGCGTGCTGAAATAAACCGTAACTTTGCACCCGAGTTACTAAAAAACATCCGAACATGATACATTTTGATACCGACTATATGGAGGGCGCACATCCCGAAGTGATGCGCCGCCTGCTGGAAACCAATCTGGAGCAGACGCCCGGATATGGTTGCGACGACTATACGGTCCGTGCCAAGGACCTGATACGCGAGGCTTGCGGACAGCCGCAGGCAGCCGTGCAGTTCCTGGTGGGCGGCACGCAGACCAACGCTACCGTTATCGACGCCCTGCTGGCCCGTCACGAAGGCGTGCTGGCCGCCGAGTCGGCCCACATCAACGTGCACGAAGCGGGTGCCATCGAGGCTTCGGGCCACAAGGTGCTCACCCTGCCTGACCATGACGGTAAGGTATTAGCCGCCGACGTGGAGGCCTACATCCGTAACTTCTACCGCGATGAGACCTACGAACA
>CATXSD010000060.1 GCA_958402075.1 Mediterranea massiliensis
GGGCCGGGTTCCAGCATGGCATAGGTCGAGCGGGCTTTGGTCTGGTTGTTGGTCGGCGGCATGAGGTGTTCGGTGGTGTTCATCCAGCATACCGAGGCCGATGCGCGGACGGCATCGGTCAGTGCCCCGAGCATCCACGAGCGGTAGGCGCCCATCGAGAAGCCCAGGCAGCCCACGTGCTCCTTGTCCACGAAGGGCAGGGAGGCCAGGAACTCGGCACTCCGCACATCGTCCATGTGGATGAAGGCGCCCCACGAAGTCCCCATTTGCAGGAAGTTGGACGCCAGTGCCTGTTGGACGTCGTAGCTGGCACCCTCTTTCCGCCCGCGTTCTCCCCAGAGCAGGGCGTCGACGGCCAGTACCACATAGCCGTGGCGGGCCAGGTAGTCGCCCGTGTACTGGCCGTCATAGTATCGGTTGGCCCACTGGTCGGCGTCTTTCATGACTTCGGGAGTGACGTGGAAGGGGCGTACCATCTTTTCCTTGCCGATGGAGAAGTGGGCGCCGTGGTCGTGAAGCAGGACGATGGCGGGGAAGGGGCCCTGTCCGTCGGGTACCAGCAGATAGGCCGGCACGCGGCACCATCCGGAGAGGTTGAACACAATCTTGCGTGCTTCGTAGCCCTCGCGGCGTTCGCGGTCGGTCACTTCCAGGTCGTAAACCTTCGGGGCGGGCGGAATGTTCTCCATACATTCCATCAGCCGGTTGCGGGCGCGGACTTTCCACGCATTGAAGTCCGTTTCTTCCGCCGTTCCCCAGGCGAGGGGGAAGGTGAGTTGTTGTTTCATCTGGCGGTAGAAGACGGGCATGTTGCCGGTCACTGCGTAGGCGGTGCTGTCCGTCTGTGCGGAAGCGGTCAGCCAGGCGGAGAGAAGCAGGAGGGACGTGCTGAGGTATTTCATGATTTGACGGTTTTTTCTGATGTTTTTCTGACAGACAAATATAGGGTTTTTCCGCGAAATGGTTATATTTGCGTCCTAATTATTGTGTCATACTATGAAGCAGAGATGGTTATTGTGGATGCTGGCCGTGCTGATGGCCGCTGTTCTGAAAGCCCAGCCGGAGGGTTCCTTCACGCATTATTCGTCGGACGACGGCTTGTCCGAGAACACTGTCATGGACATGTTGCAGGACAGCCGGGGGAACATGTGGTTCTCTACCTGGAACGGAATCAACAAGTTTGACGGCTATACCTTCAAGACATTCAAGGCCCGTCAGGACAATCAGATAGCCCTGACCAGCAACCGGGTGGACAACATGAAGCTGGACCGCTACGGATTCATCTGGCTGCAGACGTATGACGACCGTGCCTTCCGTTTCGATCCGCGTACGGAAGTGTTTGAGTCGGTGCCTGCCGATGGAGAGCCGGGCAGCCAGACGGCCATATCGTCCATCAAGGTACTTCCAGACGGCACGGTGTGGCTCCTCACCCGTCGGGAAGGGGCCGTGCGGATTACGACCGATTCGACGGATTATCGGCTGACGTCGGTGTGGTACTCGCCGGCATCGGAGCGCTTGAGGGTGTCCCGTGTCTTTGATGTCTGCCAGGCAGACGGGGCGGAGTGGGTCTTGTCGGACAACGGACTGGGTTGCTTTGCTCCCGATGGAACCGAGCCGGTCACCTATTTCGAGAATGCGGGAGAGGGGACAGACTCGTTCAAGAAACGCCAGAGCTTCTATGTGATGGAAGATTGCGGCGACTGCCTGCTCTTCGGCTCCGGCAACGGGACGGTCTGGGTCTATCGGAAGAAGGACCGGACCTTCCGGCCGGTTCAGCTCGATGCCGCCTCGCGCATCAGCGGCATCAAGCATCTGAAAAAACTTTCGCAGGTCGTGGTGGCCACCGTGTCTGACGGCTTCTTTGTCTACGACCTGCCGACCGGCCGGACGGAGCACTATGCCGCCTCCCGGTTACCTGCCGAAAAGGTCAAGAGTATCTATCGGGACTTGTCCGACGAAATCTGGTTCGAACAGGACGTTGTGGGCGAGGTGGCCCATTTCAATCCCTATACCCGGAAGCTGAAGTGTGAGAAGGTCTATGCCGAGCCCACCAATACCGACCGTTCCCGTCCGGCTTTCCACATCCACGAGGACATCTTCGGCACCTTGTGGGTGCATCCCTATGGCGGCGGCTTCTCCTATTTCGACCGGAAGAACAACTGCCTGCGTCCGTTCTTCAACAGCATGACGGGCGAGAACTGGCGTTTCTCCAACAAGATACATTCCGCTTTTTCCGACCGTCAGGGCAATCTGTGGATGTGCACCCACTCCAAAGGACTGGAGAAGGTGACGTTCCGCACCGACCGCTTCCGGCTGAAGGTGCCGGTCAACCATTCGTATGAGTCGTTGAGCAACGAGGTGCGGGCCCTCTGCGAGGACAAGGACGGTAACATGTGGGTGGGGCTGAAGGACGGCATGCTGCGTGTGTACAACCGTCATCGCGAAGAAATCGGTTACCTGACGGAGGCCGGAACCGTGTCCCATAATGGGAAGCCCCTCTTCGGCAACACTTATTTCGTGATGCAGGACAGCCACGACAACCTGTGGATCGCGACCAAGGGAGCGGGAGTGGTGAAGGCCGAACCCCTGCCCGGCACGCTTCGTTACCGGCTGACCCGCTACCGCTACAGCGCCGATGATGTCTACAGCTTGTCCGACGACAATGTCTATTGCCTTTACGAAGACCGTCGCGGACGCATCTGGGTAGCTACGTTTGCCAACGGCATCAGCTATCTGACCCGCAATGCGGACGGCAAGGAGGTCTTCATCAGCCATCGGAACAATCTGAAGGGCTTCCCCATCAAATATTGTAGCAAGGTGCGCTGCATTACCGGCGATGCGGACGGACATATCTGGATAGGTACCACCGTGGGACTGCTGATGGTGGACGACGGCTTCGACCGGCCCGAAGACGCCCGGTTCTACCATTACCTCCGTGCTCCCGAAAAAGCCAATGCGCTGAGCAATAATGATATCCATTGGGTCAAACCGACTCGGGAAGGGGAGCTGTATGTGGCAACCTTCGGCGGGGGACTGAACCAACTGGTCGACCTGAATGCCGAAGGCCAGGCACGCTTCAAGGCCTATACCGTACGCGACGGTCTGCCGTCGGACATCCTGCTGTCCATTCAGGAAGACAAGAAGGGACAGTTGTGGATCAGTACGGAAAACGGATTGAGCAAGTTTACACCCGGGGCGGGGCGTTTCGAGAACTTCCAGAACAAGTACAGCAATTCCAGCATCCGTTTCAGTGAGGCGGCTTCGGCCTATGCGTCGGACGGCAACATCCTGTTCGGTACCAATCATGGTATTTTCTATTTCAATCCCGATTCCATCCAGAAGAGCGTCTACGTGCCTCCCATTGTCCTGACGCAACTGCTGCTGGCCAACGAGAGCGTGAAGCCGGGTCCGCATTCCGTGTTGAAGTACACGCTGGACGACACCCGTGAACTGACGCTTTCCCATCGGGAGAATATCTTTTCCATCCAGTATGCGGCCCTCGACTATACCAATCCTTCCGACATTCAGTATGCCTATATGCTGGACGGGTTCGAAAAAAACTGGAACTACGTGGGCAAGCAGCGCACGGCTACCTACACCAACCTGCCCAAGGGACACTATGTGTTCAAGGTGCGTTCGACCAACGCCGACGGCGTCTGGTCCGACAATGTGCGTACGCTGGATATCGAAGTGCTGCCTTCCTTCTGGGAAACACCTTTGGCCTATTTCCTGTATGTGTTGTTCTTCCTGCTGATTATCGTGACGGCGGTCTATATCCTGTTCACCATCTATCGGCTGAAGCATCGGGTGGCCATGGAGCAGCAGCTGACTCACATGAAGTTGCGCTTCTTCACCGACATCTCCCACGAGCTGCGTACGCCCCTGACGTTGATAACCGGTCCCTTGGAATATGTGCTTCAGAATACGAAGCTGCCTGCCGAGGCCAGGGAGCAGTTGCAGGTCGTGGAGCGGAACTCCAATCGGATGTTGCGGCTGGTCAACCAGATATTGGACTTCCGTAAGATCCAGAACAAGAAAATGAAGATGCAGGTACAGCGGCTGGAGATTGTTTCCTTTGTCCGCAAGATTATGGACAACTTTGAGGCCGTGGCCGAGGAACACCACATCGACTTCGTCTTCGAGACGGAGAAGGAGGCCGTCTATCTGTGGGTGGATGCCGACAAGTTCGAGAAGATTGTCTACAATCTGCTGTCCAACGCCTTCAAGTATACTCCCGAAGGGAAGATGATTACGGTTTTCGTCCACGACAACGGGCAGACCGTGTCGGTCGGTGTGCAAGACCAGGGCATCGGCATTGCCGAGAACAAGAAGAAATCGTTGTTCGTCCGTTTCGAAAATCTGGTGGACAGCAGCTTGTTCAACCAGTCGAGTTCAGGCATCGGCCTGTCTTTGGTAAAGGAGCTGGTGGAGATGCACAAGGCTTCCATCACGGTAGACAGCAAGTTGGGTGAAGGCAGCTGTTTCAAGGTCGATTTCCAGAAAGGAAAGGAACATTACGACGAGACGGTGGAATTTTTGCAGAACGACGTGGAGCAGGGTGGTGCAAAGCAGGAACAACAGACTGCTGTGGCAGACAACGGGGCTTCGGACGGAAGCAAGGGAGAGGAAGGAACAGACAATGCGGATGTCCGGAGTACGATGCTGCTGGTTGAAGACAATACCGAACTCCGTACCTTCCTGCGCAGTATCTTTGCATCGGAATTCAGGGTGGTCGAGGCGGCCAACGGAGCGGAGGGGCTGGAAAAGGCTCTCAGCCTGGTGCCCGACATCATCATCAGCGATGTGATGATGCCCGAGAAGGATGGTCTGCAGATGATGCGCGAGCTTCACGACAACATGACGACCAGTCACATTCCGATGGTACTCCTCACGGCCAAGACCGCCATTGAGAGCATGTTGGAGGGGTTGGAGTATGGAGCGGACGATTACATTACCAAGCCCTTCAGCGCCACCTATCTGAAGGCGCGTGTAAGGAATATCCTGGAACGCAGGAAGAGGCTTCAGGAAATGTACCGTGAAAAGCTGAAGAACATGGCAACCTCGCCTGACGAGCCGACGGCGGAAGAGAGCAAGGCCCCCGAGATGTCGCCCAACGACCGGAAGTTTATGGACAAGCTGATGGCGTTGATGGAGAAGAACCTGGACAACGGCGATTTGATTGTGGACGATCTGGTGAAGGACATGGCAGTGAGTCGTTCGGTATTCTTCAAGAAACTGAAGTCACTCACAGGGTTGGCTCCGGTCGAATTCATCAAGGAAATGCGCATCAACCGTGCCGTCCAGCTCATAGAGACCGGTGAATACTCCATGACGCAGATTGCCTATATGGTGGGCATCAACGACCCGCGCTATTTCAGCAAGTGCTTCAAGCAAAAGATGGGCATGACGCCTACGGAATACCGCGACAGGAAGGCTGGGAAGAACTGATGTTTTTCCCAGCTCAAACGGTTGCTTTTCCCAGCCTAAACCATCGTTTTCCCCAGCTTAAACTTGTCGTTTGCCCAGCTTAAACTGACGGTTTGTCCAGCTTAAACGGATTCATTTCTCTGTTCAGGAGTTGATGGGGCCGATGAATGGCTTTTCTAGATTGGGCTGGACCATCCTTTTTATTTATAACTATACAGCATGTTTCCTTTGGCAAGCAGTGTCGGGCAGCAGTTGGCCGGCACTCTTGATATGAAAAGAGAGGCAGTCCCAGGACGAACCTGGAACTGCCTCTCTTATTTGAATGGGTGATCAGTTCTGATTAATACCAGCGCGGGTCTCCTACCTGATAGTAGATCATGTCTTCGTTGCTGATGGTGAAATCACCGTTGGCAGCATCGGCAAAGCCAGGATCGGCTTCGGTGGCTACACTTTCGTGGTCATCTGCATGGAGTGCGCCCCACAAGTTAGGACTGTTGAACCAATAGTTGTTGGCATACGATTCTGTGCCTGCCATATTGCTTCCAGTTCTGGCCCATACACCCATATTTCCGGTAGCGCCAGCGAAGCCTATTCCATAGAAGATGCAATTATGTACGGTAAATGTAGAATTGTCTCCCTCTGTAATGCGGAACAGACCGTGATTGTTGCTGTTGTTGAAAGTACAAATGTTGTAGAATGTACAGTTGGTGAACGAAATGTTTCCGCTTAATTCTGCTTGACAACGGAGGAAAGTACGTGCTCCATTGCTGAATGTGGTGTTGGTTACCGTCAATGAACCCAATTTGTCACCGCTGCGGAAATCGAAGCCGTCACCGCCATTGCCTTCAATATTGTCCCAAATACAGTTGTTGATGACGATGTCGCCTATGCTTGCACCGACTCCATTGTAAATGAGGTGCTTTTTCATGTTGCGGATTTCACAATTTTCAAAAGTCACCGTACCTATGTTGGCGGTAGCACCAGACATTTGCAGTACGTTGTCAAGTTCATTCTGGCCATCAAATATCAGATTGGTCAGTGTGAGCGTGGCTATGTCCGAGTCGACTACGAAGCGACCGTGGATAGTCGGTTTGTTGGCCGGAGTCGCAGCGATGGCAATCGCTTTCGACAGCGTGTAGTCTCCCAGTTCGTAAGTGCTGCCTGTCAGGAAGAGGCCTGCTCCTTGGTCTGCTTCGATAGCTGCAACCAGGTCGTCGCCTTCTGCTACCAGCGTCATGCCGCCGGTATCGATGGAGGTGGTGAATTCAACTGTACCACGTGTGCGGTTGTCCAATTTCAATACAGCTTCATAATCTGTTTCAGGGGTCAATCCTTCGATGGTGGCATATCCGTTGGCGATGTCTTCGGCCGTTACCGTATAGGTGACAGAAGCCGCTGTGCTGCCTTCCTGGGTCGGCGTTACGGTGATGGTGCTGGCTTCCTCACCGGCAACCCAACGCAAGGTGACAGATGTCGCTGTAATGTCTGCGTCGCTGACGGACTGGAAGATTTGTTCAGCTTCGGTAGTGAATACAGTTGTGGTCCAGTTGGATTCTTTGCTCTCGCCTACAGCCTTTATGCGGAAAGAGTAAGTGGTCTCGCCGGCCAGTCCGGTGATGACATAAGGATTTTCCTTGATGTCTGTATAGGTCTCTGTTGCCGTGCCTTCGCAAGCCATGTTGGGGTCGTCGGCAAACAGCTCAATGGTGTAGGACTGGGCATCGGCGTCCGACAGACATCCCCAGCTGGCACGGATATTGGTACGGTCCTGGATGCGTATCTCCAATTCTGTCGGTGCAAACAGACGGTCGTATTCTACGCTCGTCAGTTCTTCGGCTTCGTCATCGCAGGAGACGGCAGTGAACGCCAAAGCGCACATGCCCAATGTATAACTGATTCGTTTTAATATCTTGTTCATAATGTTTCGCTATTAAATATAGAGTGAATGATTAATAACCGTAGTAGTTTACCAGCTGGCCGTTGCTGCCATCGATAAATACCTTCCAGATAGGCCAGAACATCTTTTCGTTAGGATCGTTGACATAGAGATAGTCAATGTAGCGCTGGATGCGCGTATTGTTCTCTTGGATGTTTTTGTTGGCTTCGTCGTCACTGCCGCTTCCCTCTTCACGGAAGACGAACCAGTAGGAGCTTTCAGTGAAATTCTCTTTCCCGTAGTCATCTGTATCGCCGGCTTCCAAGCCATAGACTGTATATCCGTCTGCGTCTGTAGGAGCGGCATCCAGTCCTTCATTGTAGTAAATCTTGGCGGGATAGCTGGAATATTCTCCTGTACGCTTGGCCAGACGTTCTATCTTGGCTTTTGTTTCGGCTAAAGCGTTGCTCAACTGTCCCCAGCGCATCAGGTCTACTTTGCGGATGGCTTCTCCGGCAAACTCGAATTTACGCTGGTCCATAATTTCCTGTTGAAAAGCTTCCTGGCTGGCTGTGGCATTGCTGAGGATGGCCGAAACCTTGTCGGAAGGATATGCGCGGTTCAGGACCGGCTGCATGTACTGGCCGGCGTTGCCGGGACCGTTCAGCATGTTTTCGGCTTCGGCTGCCATCAGGTAGATGTCTGCATAGCGCATTACCTGGAAGTTGATGCCGTCGTCGTTTGTTGATGTCACGATGCGCTTCATCCATTCGAAACGGAGCTTGCCAAAACTCCAACCGCCACCGGAAGTTCCGCTGATGGTTTTGTTGGAGGTTGTCTTGTCGCCGTCCCACGTATAAGGCAGGCAAGTGATGTCGCGGCGTACATCGTCCTTGTCGTAGTCATACCACAGCGTGGGAGTCGGACCGTTGACACCACCTTTGGCCAGCTTGGTCCATTGGTCTACCTCGGCGTGCTTGCCACCCCAGGTGTAGAGCACACGGCCACGGCCGCTGGCGAAAGGAATTTCGTAAATGGATTCCTGTCCGGCAGAAACTTTTTCCTCACACAGGTTGCGGAAGTTTTGCTCGAACGAACCTAACTGGTTGCAGCCCTGGTTGATGACGCTTACGCATTCGTCCAGTGCGATCTTGTACATCTCGCGGCGTTCTGTTTCGTCTTGGATGTTGTAGCGCAAACCCTCGTTGGGCCATTGGGAGTAGCCTGCCAGGAAGAGGGCTACACGGGCACGCAGACCTTTGGCAAAGGCCTTGCTGCAACGCTCTACAGAAGTGGTATAGCTGTTCTCGTTCGGCCATCCCAAATAATTTTCTGCTTCCAGCAGGTCGTCCAACACCTTCTTCAATACGGTCACACGGTCTGTACGGGGCAGGTAGATAGTCTCTGACGTATTGGATTCAAAGCGGTAGGGTACGTCTCCCCAGGCTTTTACCAGATCGAAGTAGATGAAGCTGCGAAGTGTCAGCAGCTCGCCGTAGAGTTGGGCCAGATTGGCATTGGTCAGGTCGGCATTTTCTTTCATGCCTTCAAGAGCCTTGTTGGCGCGTTCAATGCCTTCATACATATAGTTCCACGCATTGTTGGTGGTGTTCATGTAGGTGTTGTCCGCACTGGCGGAATAAGCGGCCAGAGATATTTCCTTGTCTGTGTACGGGTCCTTGGAGTCGTCCGCGTAATTGTTGTATATTTCACAATCGGTGTTGATGCCGAAATAGGGGATGAAACGACCGCGGTAGGAGTTGGTCTGGCCAAATGATTCGTGGATGGCCATGACTGCTGCGTCTGCCAAACCTTCTGTTGAGAAGATCAAGTCGGTACTCAAGGTTGACTTGGCCGGCGCCTCCAAGTCGCAGGATGTAACGGTGAGCATGCCGCCGGCAAACAAGCTGAGAATATATGCTAATTTTTTCATTATCAGATGTGATTTGAATGGTTATTAGAAATTGATGTTTACACCGATGACCCACTGGCGGCTCTTGGGATAAGCCGAATAGTCTACACCCGGAGTCAGGTTCGTGCGGCGCATGGTCGATACTTCCGGATCGAAGCCTGAATAGTTCGTGAGGCAGAACAGGTTATAGGCGGTGGCATAGAAGCGCAGGTTGCTGATGTGTATCTTCTTCAACAGGCTTTGGGGTAGGGTGTAACCCAAGGTCAAGGTGTTGAGGCGCAGGAACGAACCGTCTTCTACGTAGTAGTCGGTCAGGACGTACTTGCTGGTATAAGGCGACCACATGGTGGTGTTGGCGTTCAGGGCAGCCAGTGCTTCTGCATTGTTCCAATCCAGGAAGTTGCCGTTGGCGTCGATGTTGGTCCAACGTGAGCCGGAGGCCATGGTGGAAATCAGGTTACGGTACTGGTATTTGGACGTCTGGGTATATTCGATGGCATTGGCATTGTACACGTCGTTGCCGATGCTGAAGTTGAAGTTGGCGCTCAGGTCGAAACCGTACAGGCGTGCATTGATGTTGAAACCGCCGATGGCGTCGGGGTTGGTGTCACCGATAATCTGACGGTCGGCCGTCGTGATGGAGCCGGTCTTTTCGGCTTTGGTCTCTTTCAGCTTCATGGAGCCGGGACGAACGGCACCGATGATACCGCTGGCGTCTGCCACACCTTCTTTCAGTACCCAGGTGCCGGCTGCTTGGGAAGCCGCGATGTCGAAGTCGGATACTTCATAGCGTCCGTCGCTGACGTATCCCCAAATCTGTCCGATGGGTTCGCCAGTCTTGATGACAAAGTCCTGGTCGATTTCTGTAGAAGCCCACAGGGTAGCGATGTTGTCAATGGACTGGAGGTCGCCCAACGATACTACCTTGTTCTTGTTGATGGAGATGTTGGCACCCAGACTCAGGCCGAAGTTCTTCTTGTTGACGGCCGTATAGTTGACGGTGAACTCGAAACCGCGGTTTTGGGTTTCACCCATGTTGCGGTACTGGTAGGTGTATCCGGTTCCTGATACTGGATATTCGATCAAGAGGTTCTTGGTATTGTTCCAGTAGCCTTCGATGGTACCGTTGATGCGGCCGCCTAGGAAGCTGTAGTCCAAACCGAGGTTGCGTGTATAGGTGGTTTCCCACTTCAGGTCGGGATTGGCCATTGTAGCCGTAGCGGCCAGGATGTTGTCGTAGCCATTGATCCAGGCTGTTGTCTTGAACTGGTAGCTCTGGTTGATCACGTCGGCTGGAATGTTGTTGTTACCGGCGGTACCGTAGCTGAAACGCAATTTCAAGTCGTCCAGCCAGCTGCGTGTCCCTTCCATGAACGGTTCGGAAGAAATACGCCATGCTAAGGCTGCCGAGGGGAAGAAGCCCCAGCGGTTGCCGTCGGCGAACTTGGAAGAACCGTCGGCGCGGAAGGTAGCGCTTACCAGGTATTTGCTGTCATAGTCATAGTTGACACGGCCGAAATAAGAAAGAAGGATGTCGTCCGGATCGTAGAAGTTTTCAATCTCTTGCGGGGAGGTACCGGCCATGTTGGTCAGTTTCCAAGCTTCGCTGGAAGTAACCCAGTCGGGGAAACCTACAACTACGTTGGTCAGCAATTCGTTCTTCTCCAATACATATTCGTGACCTACCAGAGCATTGAGGTGGTGCAGGCTGCCTTTTGCAAACAACTTTTCGAAATCGTAGTTCAAGGTATTGGTATTGCGGATCTTGGTACGATACTGTTTGGTCAGTTCGATGGCGGGCTTGCCTTGGGCGTCTGCCGGTACGTTGTTGCGTACGTAGTAGGTGGTAGTTCCGTAGAAGCGGTCTCTGTCATACTTATAGGTGTCGTAACCCAGTTCGGTCTTGAACTTCAGGTTGTCGATGATTTCCCAGGTAACGGCGCCTGCCATGTTCAGCTGGGTGCGGAAGCGGCGTTCGTCGTTGTCGCGCAGGGCGGTCAGCGGATTGTAGAAGGAAGAGTTGGTTCCGTCATCGTCGCCCGCGTCGGATACACCTTCTACCGGGAACGGAGTGTATTGTACGGCATAGCGCAGACGCTTGTCGGTGTTCAGCGTACTGCTTGTTTCGTTGGCACCGGCACCGTTGATTTTGGTCTTCGACCAGCGGGCCTGCAGGTCTACCGAGATGCGCTTGTTGATTTTGCCGTTCAGCTTCAGGCTCAGGTTGTCACGCTTGAAGTTGGACATCTGCATGATGGCCTTGTCGTCCATGTGGGCGTAGTTGAAGGCATATTTTACTCGGTCGCTACCGCCGTTGATGCTGACATTGTGGTTGAACGTGTGTCCTGTGCGGCCGAAAGTGAGGTCTTGCCAGTCGTTCGTAGCCACATTGTCGTACAGGTCGATGTCGTTGTAGCTGCCGAAGTGTTCTTCATAGGTGGTTACATCGCCCAGAATGTTGGCCAGTTCGTACTGCCATTCGGCATAGTCACGTGCGCTGAGCACGTCCAGCGTCTTGGCCACTTTCTTCCAGCTGTAGTAGGCGTTGTAGCTGACGTTCACCTTGCCTTCCTTGCCCGACTTGGTGGTGACGAGGATAACGCCGTTGGCACCACGCGAACCATAGATGGCGGTGGAGGAGGCGTCTTTCAGGACGGTGATGTCTTCGATTTCAGAGGCGGGGATGTCGGAGATGGATTCAACGGGGAAGCCGTCCACGATGTACAGAGGTTCGTTGCTCTGCGTGATGGAGCCGCCACCACGTACGCGGATGGTCATTTCCGCATCGGGCGAACCTTCGGTAGTGGTAATCTGCACACCGGCCATCTTACCCGTCAGGGCCTCTGTAGCGTTGGCTACCGGCACGGCGGCCAGTACGTCCGAGTTGACCGTAGCGACCGATCCCGTCAGGTCTTTTTTCTTCACGGAGCCATAGCCGATGACTACGACTTCTTCCAATGCCTGCGCATCGTCTTCCATGGTGATGTCAATTCTGGTTTTTCCTTTGACGGCCACTTCTTGGGTTGCCATACCTACGTACGAGAAGACGATGGTGGCATGGGCGGGAACACTCAAGGTGTAGTTTCCGTCGATGTCGGTAATGGTACCGTTGCCGGTATTCCCTTTTTCAACTACGGAAGCGCCGATGACGGTTTCTCCCGTTCTGTCTTTCACGGTACCCTTTACGGTTACGTTTTGCGCGGATACGCTGAGCGATATCAAGGCTACCAAGAAGGATAGTAGCGCGGCGCGCGTGGTTTTCATTTTGTTAGACATTCTTTGCATGTTATTAAATAAAAAGTTAATTTTCGATTAAGTGTGTTCGACCACACTGTTAATTCATCGGTGCAAATGTATACGATTGTAAACGAGAGAATGTGGAATATTTGTTCTTAGGGTGGGAAATTTTGTTATGTGTGCAGACTTTCAGAATAATCGGCCCGGAAACATGCTATATAGCATAAATATCCGTCTGAGTGTCTTCATGGTGAGGTTGACGGCGTTCGGGCGGACGTTCCCGGACAGAGGGAGCCGGGTGTATTTTTTGATGCGGCAGGCGGACGGGAAACACCGTCCGGGGCTTAACCCAGGACGATGTCGGCTATTTCTTCCGTTTTTCCAACAATGTATCTCGGACAGAGGGCTTCCAGTTCGGTGCGCGGACGGAACCCCCAGGTGACGCCGCAGGCGGTGACGCGGGCGTTGAGTGCCGTCTGCATGTCGACGGCCGAGTCGCCCACATAGAGGGTGTCGGCGGCATCGATGCCTGTGTCTTTGAGGATGTCGAAGACGACGGTCGGGTCGGGCTTGGGACTGACACCGTCGCGCTGGCCGTAGACGGCGGCGAAGCGGATGGCGGGGAAGTAGTGGGCGATGAGCTTGCGGGTGGCCGACTGGTATTTGTTCGAGGCCACGGCCAGCTGGATGTGTCGCTCCTGGAGCTGGGCAAGGAGTTCGGGGATGCCCGGATAGGGACGGCTCTTGTCGGCGTTGTGCAGGTCGTAGTGGGGGACGAATTGGGCGCGTATCTTCAGGACGTTGGCTTCGGTCTTCTGGCCTTCGGGCAGGGCGCGTTCGAAGAGCTTGTTGATGCCGTTGCCCACCATGAACTTGTAGGCCGATTCGTCGTGTGTGGGGTAGCCCAGTGTGCTGAGGGCGTAGTTGGTGCTTTGTGCCAGGTCGGCAATGGTGTTCAGCAGGGTGCCGTCGAGGTCGAATATAACCAGTTTTTTCATTTTTATGGGTCCTCCTTGATTTCTTCTTGGATTTTGGCGCAAAAGTAGCATTTATTTCGATAGGACGGCATGGCGCGGGAGGAAAAGCATTGCTTTACGGGGAAGAAAACAGCCTTTTCCTGCCCGTAAAGCATTGTTTGGCGGGAAAAGGCCGAATGTCTTTCCGGAGGAGGCCGGAGTTGTTCTCTTTAGGGAGTGATGCGGAACCAGTCTATGTCTACCCATCCGCCGTCGTTGGCCTTGATGGCGGGGCGGGTGCAGAAGGTACCTATTTTGGCTCCGATCCATTTGCCTTCCCTGGCCTGGAAGGGCCTGCCCAGCTGCTTGAAGTCCTTTCCGTTGAGGCTATAGCTGAACTGGCACATCACCACAAGGTCGTGCCCGCCCTCGCTTTGGGCTATCCTACGACCGTCGCAACTGAAGCGGACGCGCAAGTAGACGGTCGGATGGTTCAACGACGTGGAGGCATTTACCTGCTCGGGTGTCCCGTTTTCGGCATCGGGACACTCTGCCTGCGAGAGCACCACCCCTTTGTCCGTATTTTCAAGCATGAGGCCGGCATAGTCGAGGCCCATCACGACGAGCCCTGTGCGTTCGCCCTGATATCGGTCGGTGGGCCTGAAGGTGAGCTTCATCGTGGCCGTGAAGTTGGGGGCAGGTGTCTTTTGCAGGAGCAGGTTGGCCACGTCCCAGAGGTTTCTGTAGTCTTCCACAACGGGATAGGAATAAAGGCGGACAATGCTCTGGTCGCCGGCATAGTAGGCCCACTTCTCGTTGATGTTGGCGTGCCATTGCCATTGGGGCGAGAGGGTGAAGCCGTCGAATTCGTCGTTCTCTTGCGGGGTGCAGACGGGATAGGCTTTGCCTACATGAGGCTTTCTGTAAGTCAGTACGGGCTGGCCGCATCCGTCGCCGTCCTTGTCCTCTCCGATGACGGGCCAATCGTCCACCCACTTCATGGGTTGCAGGTGGACCAGGCGTCCGTAGGCTCCTACATCCTGGAAGTGGAGGAACCAGTCTTCGCCCGTCGGTGTATCCACCCAAGCGCCCTGATGAGGACCGTTGATGGGAGTATTGCCCTGTGCCAGTACCGTTTTCCACTCATAGGGGCCATAGATATGCTTCGAGCGGAGTACGACCTGCCAACCTGTGGGTACTCCTCCGGCCGGATGGAAGATGTAGTAATAATCTCCCTTTTTATAGAATTTTGGGCCCTCGCACGTTTCG
>CATXSD010000061.1 GCA_958402075.1 Mediterranea massiliensis
CATTAGCCAGCTCAACTCCCTGCAGGGGGCGGGCATCAATGCCATCATCTTCCAGGTGCGCCCCGAGGCCGACGCCCTCTATGCCTCGAAGCTGGAGCCTTGGAGCCGCTTCCTGACGGGCGTGCAGGGGCAGGCGCCGCAACCCTATTGGGACCCCATGCAGTTCATGATAGACGAGTGCCACAAGCGCGGCATGGAGTTTCATGCCTGGATCAATCCCTATCGCGTGAAGACGTCGCTCGACCATCCGCTGGCTCCCCAGCACGTCTACAACCGCCATCCCGAGTGGTTTCTGACGTACGGCAACCAGCTCTTCTTCGACCCCGCCCTGCCGCAGAGCCGCGACTACATCTGTCAGGTGGTGAGTGACATCGTGTCGCGCTACGACGTCGATGCCATCCACATGGACGACTATTTCTATCCCTATCCCGTCAAGGGGGTGGAGTTCCCCGACACGGCCAGCTTTGCCCGCTATGGCGGCGGATTCGACAACATCGGCGACTGGCGGCGGAGCAACGTCAACCTGCTCATCCGCAAGATTCACGAGACGGTGCGCGCCCTGAAGCCTTGGGTCAAGTTCGGCGTGTCGCCCTTCGGCATCTACCGCAACGAGTCGAGCGACCCGCTGGGAAGCAAGACCCGCGGCCTGCAGAACTACGACGACCTCTATGCCGACGTGCTGCTCTGGGCGCGCGAGGGGTGGATAGACTACAACATTCCCCAGCTGTATTGGCAGATAGGCCATCCGGTGGCCGACTATGCCGTGCTGGTCGACTGGTGGGCCAAGCATAGCGGCGGGCGTCCGCTCTTCATCGGCCAGTCGGTGATGAACACCGTCCAGCATGCCGACCCCAAGAACCCCAACATCAACCAGCTGCCCGCCAAGATGGCCCTGCAACGTGCCTACCAGACGATTGGCGGAAGTTGCCAGTGGTATGCCGGTGCGGTGGTGGAGAATGCGGGCAAGTACCGCGACGCGCTGGTGGCCGAGTATCACAAGTATCCCGCCCTGCCGCCCGTGTTCGACTTCATGGACGACAAGGCGCCCGGCAAGGTGCGCAAGCTGAAGCCCGTGTGGACGGCCGACGGCTACATCCTCTTCTGGACAGCTCCGAAGTATAAGGACGAGATGGACCGTGCCGTGCGCTACGTGGTCTACCGCTTTGCCGACAAGGAGAAGGTGAACATCGACGACCCGTCGCACATCGTGGCCATCACCAACCAGCCGTGGTACAAGTTGCCCTACGAAGACGGCAAGACGAAGTACCGCTACGTGGTGACCGCCCTCGACCGTCTGCACAACGAGTCGAAGTCGGTGAAGAAGAAAATCAAGCTTTAATAAAGTATCAGTCCCGCCACCCCGCAGGCCACAATCATGCCGATGGGGTTCAGCTTGTACTTCTTGGTGCCCACGAAGGCCACCAGGAAGATGATGCAGCTGATGACGAACGAGCGGGTGTCCTCGGTGGGCGAGCCGAAGTTCTCGGCATTCATCAGCACCAGGGCGGCCGAGGCGAGCAAGCCCACCACCGCAGGACGCAGGCCGGCAAAGACGGCCTCTACGGCCGGATGCTTCTGATATTTGAGGAAGAACTTGCTGATGGTGAGCATCAGGATGAACGAGGGGAGCACGACCGCAAGGGTGGCGACGATAGAGCCCCACACGCTGCCCGTGGCCGTGAAGCCCACGTAGGTGGCCGAGTTGATGCCGATGGGGCCGGGCGTCATCTGGCTGATGGCCACGATGTCCGTAAACTCCTGCGGCGTCAGCCAGTCGTAGCGCGTCACGACCTCGCCCTGTATCATGGAGAGCATGGCATAGCCGCCTCCGAAGCCGAACAATCCTATCTTGAAGAACGTGTAAAATAATTGCAGGTATATCATAATTCTTGAAATTTCAGGGGGTTATGGTTGTACATTTTCTTCTTTCTACACTTTCTCCGCGTGTCTTGATTTCCACTTTCCGTAGAAGAATCCGCCTACGCCCGCGGCGATGATGATCCAGATGGGCGAGAAGCCCAGGAGCCAGATGAGCAGGGCCGATACGACGGGTATCCACAGGTTGTAGCGGTTGATGCGGGCCGACTTGCCCATGCTGAACGTGGGCGCGGCGATGAGGGCCACCACGGCCGGACGGATGCTCTTGAAGATGCGCTCCACCACGGTGTTCTCCTTGAAGTTGTGGAAGAAGAGGGCGATGGCCAGGATGATGAGAAACGAGGGCAGGATGGTGCCCAGCGCCGTGACAAGGCTCCCGCGGATGCCCCGCAGGCGGTAGCCGATGAAGATGGAGATGTTGACGGCCAGGATGCCGGGCGACGACTGGGCGATGGCCAGCAGGTCGATGAAGTCGTCCTTGGCAATCCAGTTGCGCTTCGTTACTATTTCGTTCTCGATGAGGGGCACCATGGCATAGCCTCCCCCGATGGTAAAGGCTCCTATCTTGAAGAAGATGGAGAATGCTTCCAGATAAATGTTCATGTCTGTTTGTCTCTATTTTTTTGCTTGGTCAGCCGGTTCGCCCTCTCCCTTCGCATATTGGCTGGGGCTCACCTTGTAATACTTCTTGAATACTTCGCGGAAATACTTCACGTCGTTGAAGCCGGTCAGTTCCGCTATCTCGGTGATGTTGTGCTGCTTCTCCCGGAGCAGCTTGGCGGCCCGCTTCAGGCGGATGATGCGGATGTAGTCGGCGGGTGCCTGGTCGGTCAGGGCCTTCAGCTTGTTGTAGAAGCTGGTGCGGCTCATGTTCATCAGGGCGCAGAGGGAGTCGACGTTGAAGTCGCTCTTCTCGAGGTTGTCTTCCACATAGCGCGTCACGGAGGCGATGAACTTCCAGTCGAGGTCGTCCGTGCAATTGTTGCATCCCGATTCCGTCTCGGGTTTCTCGTCGTTCAGGGCCAGCTTGGTGTATTTGTTGAGCAGCAGGCGGCGGTTTTGCAGGAGGTTGGCGATGGTGGCCCGCAGGATGCCCACGTTGAAGGGCTTCACGATGTATTCGTCGGCACCCGTCTGCAGGCCTTCGATGATGCTTTGCTCGTTGTTGAGCGCGGTGAGCAGTACGATGGGGATGTGCGAGGTGTTGATGTCCTGCTTCAGGATGCGGCAGAGCTCGTCGCCCCGCATCTCGGGCATCATGATGTCCGAGATGATGAGGTCGGGCGCATAGTCCCTCACCACTTCGAGCGCCTGCTTGCCGTTGTTGCAGGCCTGTATGGTGTATTCGGCCGCGAGGGTATTCTTCAGGTAGTTCCTCAGCTCGTCGTTGTCTTCCACTACCAGTATCTTCGGCAGGGACGTCGGGGTGACGGCTGGGGCGGCCCGATGGGGCGCTTGGGCTTCGTCGGCCGGTTGTTGCCGCAGGGCGGTGTCGGGCATGGAGTCGGCCGGCATGCCTCCCGTGATGGCCGCAAAGGCTTTCTGGTAATGCTTCTTGTTCCTGGGGAAGGCTATCTTTACGACAGAGCCCTTGCCCTCGGCGCTGCTGAAGTTGAGGCGTCCCTTGTGCAGACGCACGAGCTTGCGCACGAGCAACAGGCCGATGCCGCTTCCCGCAATCTTGGAGTTGACGGCGTTACTGCCCCGGAAGTGCATCTTGAAGAGCTTCTTCTGCTCGTCGGCCGGCACGCCGATGCCCGTATCCCTCACTTCCACGCTCCATTGTTCGGCCGTCTCCGTCGCTACGACGGTCACCCGTCCGCCGTCGGGCGTATACTTCAGTGCGTTGGAGAGGATGTTCTTCAGGATGGAGTCCATCTTGTCCTTGTCCATCCACACGTTGAGGTATTCGAAATTCTTCTCGTAGGTCAGGCTGATGCGTCTCACCTTGGCATATTCGCGGAAGATGTTGACGGTTTCTTCCAGGTAGGCACCCAGTTCGTATTCGGCCACGCGGAGCTTGCCTCCGTACGTGTCCGCACGCTCGAAGTTGATGAGGTTGGTGGTGAGGCGCAGGAGTACGTGGACGTTGCGCAGGGCGGTGTTGATGTTGTTTCGTCCGCTTTCGCTCAGGGGTTCATGGTTGGCCAGGTCTTCGAGCGGCGCCTTGATGAGGGTCAGCGGGGTGCGGATGTCGTGGGCGGTGTTGATGAAGAAGCGTATCTTCTCGTTCGACTCGCGCTTCTGCTTGCGCAGGAGGTAGATGCGCAGGGCCGTGGTCAGGGCGCCCAGTGTGAAGAGGACGTAGACAAGCCACGCCCACCAGCTGAACCATACGGGCTGGGCGATGACGATGGGGAGGCTCCGCTCTTCGAGCACCGTGTTGTGGTTCTCGTTGGAGATGGCCCTTACCCGCAGGACATATTCGCCGGGGCTCAGGTTGGTGAAGCTGATGATGTTGTTGCGGCCCGGCTGGCTCCACTTGTCGTAGAAGCCTTCCAGCTTCCAGGAGTAGAGCACCAGCGAGGGATAGTCGTAGTTGATGGACGACACCTGCAGGGAGAAGATGTTCTGGTCGTACTTCAGGCGGAGCAGGTGGGTGTCGTCGATGTCGGTGGTCAGCGGGGAGTGCTTGTCGCCGGGATAGACGGTTTCGTAGAGCACCTTGAAGTCACTGAACACCATCTTGGTGGTGTAGTGGTCGGGCAGGACCATGTTCTTGTCGAACTCGATGGCTCCGTCGGTACTGCCGAAGATGAGCTGGCCGTTGCGCCGCAGGGTGCCTGCCGAGGGGTTGAAGTGCTCGGCCTTGAGGCCCTGTTCCTTCGTCCAGTTGTGGAAGGTCTTGCTATGGGGATTGAAGGTGGTCAGTGCGTTTTCGGTGCTCAGGAAGATGCCTCCCTCGCCGTCGGACAGGATGCAGTAGACGTTGTTGGAGAGGAGCGAGCTGTTGTCCTTGTTGAAGTGGAAGAACTGCTTCTCGTCGAGGTCGTAGACCAGGAGGCCCGTGTTGTTGGTGCCGATGTAGAGCCGACGGTCGGCCGACTGGTAGAGGGAGTAGACGTAGTGCGACTCCACGGGCAGCTCGATGTATTCGGCCTTCCCGCTCTTCTTTTCGAGGCGGTAGAGGCCGTTGACGGTGCCCACCCACAGGTGGGCGGAGTCGTTTTCGGCCAGGGCGGTGATGTCCGAGAAGCCTTCGACGAGGCGCACCTGCCGTTGCCGGTAGTCTATCTCCTTGAGGTTGTAGTAGCCGCCTGCCCATATCTTTCCGTCGCCGGTCTTCAGGATGGCACGGATGTACTTGTCGGCGCGGATGCTGGCATTGCCCATCGAGCCGGGGGTGAAGAATTGCACCGTGCGGCTACGTTTGTCTATCTGGTAGATGCCCGAGGAGTATCCGCCCGCCCAGATGATGCCCGGCTCCACCTCGCAGAGCGAGATGTAGGAGTGGCTTTTGTTGGGGTTGGCGGGGTCGAACATGCTCAGGAAGGAGGTCCATTGCTCCTGCCGGTCGTTGTAGAGGCTGATGCCGTTGTCGGTGGCAAACCACAGGTCGCCGTCGCGGTCCTCGATGATGGCGTTCACGCGGTTGTTGACGAGCGACTGGCGGTTGCCGATGGAGTGCTTGATCCATTGGAAGTCGGTATAGCGGTTGTCGCGCACGGTGATGCCGATGGGGAAGTTGGCCATCCAGATGCGTCGTTCGTCGTCGATGTAGAGGTCGGTGATGCTGTTGCCGTTCATGGCGTTGTAGCGGTTGTAGTCGGCGGTGATGTAGGGCTCGCATTCGTAGGTGTCGGTGTTCAGGCGGTAGACGCCCGCGCCGTCGGTGGCGATGAGGAGGGTGTTCCGGCCGAAGTCGCGGATACAGTTGATGGTGATGTCGGTCAGCTCCGTCTGTAGCTGGTCGAGGCGGTGCCGGTTCAGGTCGTACACGAAGATGCCTTTCAGGAACGTGCCGATGAACACTTTCCGCGTGGCCTTGTCCAGGTAGAGCTCGTTGACCTGGAGGTTCAGCGCGTCGAGCTTGTCGCAAGGCTCCAGTTGCAGGATGCCGTCCTTCAGCGTGGCGTAATGTACTCCGTGGTCGGTGCCGATGAAGTAGTGGGTGTCGTCGGTCTGCAGGATGCTGGTGATGTTCTCGTCCACCCGGTTGCGGATGTAGGTCACCTGGCCGTTGCGGCTGTTGTAGAGGTATATCAGGTGGCGGGTGCAGAGCCATATCTGCCCCCGGTTGTCCACATAGCCGTAGCTGACGGGGGTATTGTGTTCCTTGTCGGCCTGCTGGGGAAGCTTGTAGGCCAGGCGGAAGCGGTCGTGCCGGGCATCGTAGCGGAAGACGCGTCCCTTCTTGCCGATTTCCCACAACACACCTTCCGTGTCCAGGTAGAGCCAGTTCAGGTTGATGGCCGAGTTGAGTTCTTCCTCTCCGTCCATCAGCTTGTAGTGCTTGAAGTCTTTCCCGTTGTAGCGGTCGAGGCCTTCGGGCGTCAGGAACCACATGTAGCCTTTCCGGTCCTTCTCGATGGCATACACCTGCCGGTTGCTCAATCCGTCTTCCACACCTATATATTTATAGGTCTGTGCGCGGACGACGGCGGGCAGCAGATACAGGACAACAATCAGCAGGATATACTTCTTCATGATGGACAGGCGGCGAACGGAATGGTTTCTAAATGGGACAAGTGTCCCTTGCAGGGAAAAACAGAGATAAAGAGGATGTATCAAAAAAATGAGAAAGTATCCATGTCTTGTCATTGCATGCTGATGAACTTTTTCATTTTGATACACCCTCTTTCCTGATTATTCTCAGTTATCGGGTCTTCTCTTCCACCCACTTGCGGGCGTTGACGAAGGCTTCTATCCACGGCGTCACCTCGTCGTGATGCAGGCGGTCGGCGGGATAGTAGGCGTTCTGCCACGGGAAGATGGCGCGCTCCAGGTGGGGCATGATGGCCAGGTGGCGTCCGTCGGGGCTGGCGATACCTGCCACGGAGTAGTCGGAACCGTTGGGGTTGCCGGGATACTCGTCGTAGGTGTACTTGGCCACGATGTTGTAGTGGTCTTCGTCATAGGGCAGGGAGAACTTGCCTTCGCCGTGGGCCACCCAGATGCCCAGCTTGCTACCGCTCAGCGAACCGAACATCACGCTCCGGTTGGTCGGGATCGTGACGCCCAGGAAGCGGCTCTCGAACTTGTGCGAGTCGTTGTGGAGCATGCGTCCGCGCTTCTCGTCGGTGGGGTTGATGAGGTTGAGCTCCATCATCAGCTGGCAACCGTTGCACACGCCTAATGAAAGAGTATCTTCACGTGCATAGAACTTATCGAGCGCCTCTTTGGCCTTGGGGTTGAAGAGGAAGGCACCTGCCCAGCCCTTGGCCGAGCCGAGTACGTCGGAGTTGGAGAAGCCGCCGCAGAAGACAATCATGTTGACGTCTTCCAGCGTTTCTCGTCCGCTCACGAGGTCGGTCATCGTCACGTCCTTCACGTCGAAGCCGGCCAGGTAGAGCGAGTAGGCCATTTCGCGTTCGCCGTTCGTACCCTTCTCGCGGATGATGGCGGCGCGGATGCCGCTCGGCGTACGGCGGTCGGGGCTGATGCCGTATTGCGAGAGCTTGCCAGTGAAGCCCGGCATGAAGGCCAGGTCCATAGGTTGCATCTTGTAGTTCTCGAAGCGCTTCTTGGCGCAACCGTTCATCGACTGCTTGCGGTCGAGCAGATAGGAAGTGGAGTACCACACGTCGCGCATGTAGTCGATGCCGAACTGGTAGGTGGCACCGTCCTTCTCCACGAGGATGTGGCGTTCGTCGGTGGGCTTGCCGATCTTCACGAAGCCCACGCCGGCGTCTTCGAGTATCTTCTTCACTTCATCTTTGTGCTTGTCGGCCACCTGGATGACGATACCCGGGTTTTCGGCAAAGAGTATCTTGATGAGGTCGTCTTCCTTGATCTTGTCGAGGCTGATTTCCATACCGCCCTCCACGTTGGAGAAGCACATCTCGAGCAGGGTGGTGATGAGACCGCCGGCCGAGATGTCGTGTCCGGCCAGGATGAGGCCCTTGTTCACCAGCTCCTGAACGGCCAGGAAGGCGTCGCGGAAGTATTCGGGGTTCTGCACGGTAGGCACGTCGTCGCCCACCTTGCCCAGCGACTGGGCGAAGGCCGAACCACCCAAACGCAACTTGTCGAAGCTGAAGTCGATGTGGTAGAGCGTCGTCTTGTGGTCGTTCACCAGCACGGGCGAAACCACCTTCTTCACGTCGCTCACCTCGCCGCCGGCCGAAACGATGACCGTACCCGGAGCGATGACCTTGCTACCGTCGGGGTATTTCTGCGTCATGGAGAGGGAGTCCTTGCCCGTAGGCACGTTGATTTGCAGGGCGCAGCAGAAGTCGCTCAACGCCTTGACGGCCGTGTAGAGGCGTGCATCCTCGCCCTCCTGCGAGCGGCAGGGCCACATCCAGTTGGCTGAGAGCGATACACTGTCGAGCCCTTCGGCCATCGGTGCCCATACGAGGTTGGTCAGCGCCTCGCTCACGGAGAGCACGGAGCCGGCGGCCGGGTTGGCCAGGGCGGCCTGCGGAGCATGGCCCAGCGAAGTGGCGATACCTGCCTTGCCGCGGTAGTCGAGGGCTACGACGCCGCAATCGCTCAACGGCAACTGGAGCTCGCCCACGCATTGCTGGCGGGCAATCTTGCCCGTCACGGAGCGGTCCACCTTGTTGGTCAGCCAGTCCTTGCAGGCCACGGCTTCCAGTTGGAGCACGTTGGCCAGGTATTCATGAAGTTTGGACAGCTCGTAGGTCGGCATTTCGTAGTGGCGCTCCACGGTCTTGTCCACCATATAGGTCTTGGGTGAGGAGCCGAACATCTGGTCGACGGCCAGGTCGAAGGGGCGTACGCCGTCGGCTTGCTCGAAGCAGAAGCGGTGGTCGCCGGTCGTCTCGCCCACGACGTACATCGGGGCGCGTTCGCGTTCGGCAATCTTGTGCACGTGCTCGATGGCTTCCTCCTTGATGAGGAGTCCCATGCGCTCCTGGCTCTCGTTGGCGATGATTTCCTTGGCCGAGAGGGTCTTGTCGCCGATGGGCAGCTTGCTCATGTCGATGTGTCCGCCACACTCTTCCACCAGCTCGCTGAGGCAGTTCACGTGTCCGGCCGAGCCGTGGTCGTGGATGGATACCACGGGGTTCACCTCTTCCTCGCAGAGGGCGCGCACCACGTTGTAGGCACGCTTCTGCATCTCGGCGTTGGCGCGCTGGACGGCGTTCAGCTCGATGCCGCTGCTATAGCGTCCTGTGTCAACGGAAGATACGGAGCCGCCGCCCAGACCGATGCGGTAGTTGTCACCGCCCATTACGACAATCTTGTTGCCGGCTTCGGGCTTGCCCTTGAGGCAATCGCGCTGGGTGCCGTAACCCACGCCTCCGGCCAGCATGATGACTTTGTCGTAGCCGTAGACTTCGTCTTTTTCCTTGTGCTCGAAGGTCAGCACCGAACCGCAGATGAGCGGCTGGCCGAACTTGTTGCCGAAGTCGCTGGCACCGTTCGAGGCCTTGATGAGGATTTGCTCGGGCGTCTGGTACAGCCACTTGCGCACGGGCAGGATTTCTTCCCACTCGCGTCCTTCCTCCGTGCGGGGGTAGGAGGTCATGTAGACGGCCGTGCCGGCGATGGGCCAGGAGCCCTTTCCGCCGCCCATACGGTCGCGGATTTCACCGCCCGTACCCGTCGATGCACCGTTGAAGGGCTCCACGGTGGTGGGGAAGTTGTGCGTCTCGGCCTTCAGGGAGATGACGCTCTTGATGTCCTTTACCTGGAAGTAGTCGGGTTTGGAGTGGTCGGCGGGAGCGAACTGCTCGATGACGGGACCTTCGGCAAAGGCCACGTTGTCCTTGTAGGCCGATATGATTTTGTTGGGGTTTTCCTGTGTGGTTTTCTTGATCATCTGGAAGAGCGAGGATTCCTGCTCCACGCCGTCGATGATGAACGTGCCGCCGAAAATCTTGTGGCGGCAGTGCTCGGAGTTGATTTGGGCAAAGCCGAACACTTCGGAGTCGGTCAGCGGGCGTCCGAGGTCTTTCTCCACCTTCTTCAGGTAGTCCATTTCCTCCTTGGAGAGGGCCAGGCCTTCCTGCTCGTTGTAGGCTTCGAGGTCTTCGATGTGCAGGATGGGTTCGGGCTTGCGGTTGGTGGTGAACACCTGCTGGTCGAGGCCCTTGTACATGCGTTGGAGCATGGGGTCGTGCTCGGCGTTCTCGTTGGCCACGGGGAAGTATTCCTCGATGCGCGTGATGCCCGTCAGGCCCATGTTCTGGGTGATTTCTACGGCGTTCGTACTCCAGGGAGTAATCATTTCGCGGCGGGGACCCACGAAACAGCCTTTCAGGTTTTCTTCACTTTCAGGGGTGGCTTCTCCAAAAAGCCAGCAGAGCTTGTCGCTGTCTGCCTGCGAGAGGGCGTGTTCGCATTCTACGGCAATCACGCTTTTCTGAGGAGTTCTGTAGAAAGAAATCATATTTTTTATAGCGCTATAAATGATGATAATAATCGTTGTCGTCGCGGCCCTGGGGCTGAATGCCTTTCCCCCGGCCTTTCGTGTTGCAAAGATAGTATAATCGGGGGGAAGTACAAAATGAAAACGAAGTTTTTGATTTTATACATCCGGGGCGGCGCCTGTCTTTCAAAAGAGGGTGCAATTCCCCTCATCCCTTCAGGGGCTCCGCCAGGCGGGACGGCTCGCGGCGGGTGTCCCACAGGTCGGTGATGTAGAGGGTGTCGTGGGGCAGGTCGATATAATAGATGAGCTTGAAATGTTCGTGGACGACAAGTGAGCGGTACTGGTGGCGGGGACGGTTGGCCAGCAGGGGTTCTGCTTTCCCCATGTAGGGGTTGGATGCCAGCAGGGGTTCGTAGGACTTGACCCGGTTGTAAAATAGGGTAGTGGCGCGGATGCCAAACAGCTTCGCGCCTTGTGCCAGGGCCGTGTCCAGTGCTCGGCCGGCTCTTCTGCTCCATTTCACTTGCATAGCCAGGGGTATTTTCGCTCCATTTTTTTGAATAATTCTTGGCCGGACAATGTTTCTCCCGCCTCGATTTCCGCTTCCGCCTCGTCAATCCTGGCGTTCAGCTCCTTCAGGGTATAGGGCTCCGCGGGTTCGGAGACATGGGAAGGGGCAGGACGGTTGGCACACAGGCGGTTGAAGCTCTGCCTCAATTGTCTGAGTACGTCCGCGTCTTCTATTTCCAGTATGTCGCGCAAGAGTTCGCGGCGTAGGGTTTCCGTTTCGAGTGTATTCATTTGTCTGTCTCCTTTCTTGTTGCAAAGATAGCATAAATGGGGGAATGTCCAAAATCAAAATCTTTGTTTTCGCTTTTGTACTTCCCTCGGTTTGCACTATCTTTAAATAAGACAGGCTGCACCTCGGAAGTAAAAGCAAAATCATGGCTTTTGCTTTGTACTTCCCTCGGTTTGCACTATCTTTGCGGCATGATTCAGTTGGAGACCATATTCGATATCTTGTGGAAGGGCTTCATTATCGGCGTCATCGTGTCGGCGCCGCTGGGCCCTGTGGGGGTGCTTTGCATCCAGCGCACCCTGAACAAAGGCCGTTGGTATGGGTTTGTCACGGGCATGGGCGCCTCGTTGAGTGACATCTGCTATGCCCTGATCACGGGCTACGGCATGAGCTTCGTGTTCGACTATGTCAACAAGAACATCTTCTACCTCCAGCTCTTCGGAAGCATCCTGCTGCTGGCCTTCGGCATCTATACCTTCCGTAGCAACCCCGTCCAGTCGTTGCGGCCGGTTTCCACCAGCAAGGGCACGTATTTCCACAACTTCATCACGGCGTTCTTCGTCACCCTGTCCAATCCGCTCATCATCCTCCTGTTCGTGGGCCTCTTCGCGCGGTTTGCGTTCATCAGCCCGGGTGTGCTGCTCTTCGAGGCGGTGACGGGCTATCTGGCCATCGCCCTGGGCGCCCTGTCGTGGTGGTTCGGCATCACCTATTTCGTCAACAAAGTGCGCACGCGCTTCAACCTGCGCGGCATCTGGATATTGAACCGTGTCATCGGCACCATCGTGGCCGTCGTGGCCGTCCTGGGGCTGGTGTTCACGCTGATGGGCGAATCGCTCTATTAGTGTAACTGTCTGACAACATGTATATTTCCAAACAACTGAAAGAGAAGAACATTGCCGAATATCTGCTGTACATGTGGCAGGTGGAGGACCTGATACGTGCCAACGGGTGCGACATCGACCGCCTGCGCACGCAGGTCATCGACCGCTATCCCGAAGACCAGCGGCCGGCGCTCGAGGAGTGGTACGGCAACCTGTGCGACATGATGCGTGCCGAGGGGGTGGTCGAGAAGGGACACCTGCAGATCAACCGCAACGTCATCCAGAACCTCACGGAGCTGCACGGCGCCCTGCTGGCCTCCACGAAATATCCCTTCTACAACGCGGCCTACTTCAAGGCCCTGCCCTTCATCGTGGAGCTGCGCCAGAAGAACGGCCACAAGGAGGAACCCGAGCTGGAAACCTGCTTCGAGGCCCTCTACGGCGTGTTGTTGCTGAGGCTTCAGAAGAAGGATATCACCCCCGGCACCGCCAAGGCGATGGAGGCCGTGAGCGCCTTCATCTCGATGCTGGCCAACTATTACGACAAGGACAGGAAGGGAGAACTGGATTTCGGTTCTTGAGTTTTTTCAGTTGGCAGGTTTGTGGATGGCATGCCATCCCATGGGCTTGTCAATGGAGGAGAATTTTATAAAAGAAAATATATGGCAACAAATCAGGAAATAGAAAGAAGACGAACGTTTGCAATCATCGCGCACCCCGATGCCGGTAAGACCTCGCTCACCGAGAAGCTCCTGCTCTTCGGCGGACAGATACAGGTGGCCGGCGCCGTGAAGAGCAACAAAATCAAGAAGACCGCCACGTCCGACTGGATGGACATCGAGAAGCAGCGCGGCATCTCCGTCACCACCTCCGTCATGGAGTTCGACTACCGCGACTACAAGGTCAACATCCTCGACACCCCCGGCCACCAGGACTTCGCCGAAGACACCTACCGCACGCTGACCGCCGTAGACAGCGTCATCATCGTGGTGGACGGCGCCAAGGGTGTGGAGACGCAGACGCGCAAGCTCATGGAAGTGTGCCGCATGCGCAACACCCCCGTCATCATCTTCGTCAACAAGATGGACCGCGAGGCCAAGGACCCCTTCGACCTGCTGGACGAGCTCGAGGAAGAGCTCCACATCCACGTGCGTCCCCTGACGTGGCCCATCGAGAGCGGCGTCCGCTTCAAGGGCGTGTACAACATCTACGAGCAGAACCTCAACCTCTTCCAGCCCTCCAAGCAGGTGGTGACCGAGAAGGTGGCCGTAGACATCCATACCGAGGAGCTGGACCAGCGCATCGGCACCGACCTGGCCGACCGCCTGCGCAGCGAGCTGGAGCTCATCGAGGGCGTCTATCCCGAGTTTAATGTCGACGACTACCTCAAGGGCGAGGTGGCCCCCGTGTTCTTCGGCTCGGCCCTGAACAACTTCGGCGTCGAGGAGCTGCTCAACTGCTTCGTCGAGATAGCCCCCAGCCCCCGTCCCGTCAAGGCCGAGGAGCGCGTCGTGCAGCCCGACGAGCCCAAGTTCACCGGCTTCGTCTTCAAGATCACGGCCAACATCGACCCCAACCACCGCTCGTGCATCGCCTTCTGCAAGGTGTGCTCGGGCAAGTTCTCGCGCAACACGCCCTACTACCACGTGCGCCACGACAAGATGATGCGCTTCTCCAGCCCCACCCAGTTCATGGCCCAGCGCAAGACCACCGTCGACGAGGCCTGGGCGGGCGACATCATCGGCCTGCCGGACAACGGCACCTTCAAGATAGGCGACACCCTGACCGAGGGCGAAAAGCTCCACTTCCGCGGCCTGCCCAGCTTCTCGCCGGAGATGTTCAAGTACATCGAGAACGCCGACCCCATGAAGCAGAAGCAGCTGGCCAAGGGCATCGACCAGCTGATGGACGAAGGTGTGGCCCAGCTCTTCATCAACCAGTTCAACGGCCGCAAGCTCATCGGCACCGTGGGCCAGCTCCAGTTCGAAGTCATCCAGTACCGCCTGGAGAACGAGTACAACGCCAAGTGCCGCTGGGAGCCCGTGAGCCTCTACAAGGCCTGCTGGATCGAGAGCGACGACCCCGCCGAGCTCGAAGCCTTCAAGAAGCGCAAGTACCAGTACATGGCCAAGGACCGCGAGGGCCGCGACGTCTTCCTGGCCGACTCGGGCTACGTGCTCCAGATGGCGCAGATGGACTTCAAACACATCAAGTTCCACTTCACGAGCGAGTTCTGACGAAGGAAAAGCGGGTGAGTTGGCGGCGTTGATTAGCGGTTAACGGTTAGTGGTTAGCGGTGAGCATCCGGCCGGAAGAATACTCACCGCTAACCGTTCACCGCTAACCGCTAATTTTTACATACAGCTGGTGACGCCCAGCGTGGTTCCGATAGCGGTCAGGATGGTGACCAGCGTCTGGATGATGGTTTTCCAAATAGTTTTCTTGTCCATGTTTTTAGGGGTTAGTGGTTAACGGTTAGTGGTTAGTGGTTAGTGGTGAGCGGCGTTGATTAGTGGTTAGTGATTAGTGGTTAGTGATTAGTGGTTAGTGGTGAGCATACTAACCGCTAACCGTTCACCGCTCACCGCTGTGTTACAGCGGGCTTTCTTCCTGTCCGTCACTGCCGCTGCCGCCGCTGGTGTCCGTGCCGTCGTCGGTCAGCGTGCCGCC
>CATXSD010000062.1 GCA_958402075.1 Mediterranea massiliensis
GCAGGAAGAGACGGGTGCTACCATCACCATCGAGGAAGAGGACAACGTGGGCAAGATCGAGATTGCCGGTACCAACAAGAAGTGCATCGACGATGCCATCCGCATGATCAAGGCCATCGTAGCCGTACCCGAAGTAGGCGAAGTCTACAAAGGCAAGGTACGCTCCATCATGCCCTACGGTGCGTTCGTTGAATTCCTGCCGGGCAAGGACGGTCTGCTCCACATTTCCGAAATCGACTGGAAGCGCCTCGAGACGGTCGAGGAAGCCGGCATCAAGGAAGGCGACGACATCGACGTGAAGCTGCTGGACATCGACCCGAAGACGGGCAAGTTCAAGCTGTCGCACAAGGTGCTCATCCCGAAACCCGAAGGCTACACGGAACGTCCCGAAAGACCCAGAAGAGAAAAGAAATCCAACAACTAACCATAGAATTCCTTTTCTATACCCCAACGCAAGAGGGTGCCCGCTACGGCGGAGCACCCTCTTCTTGTATAGGCAATGTCCGCGGCATCCCCAAGTCCGGGAAATCATCAAATTCAACCGAAATTAGCGATTACAATCACCAAATTCGGCCAAAATTGGCGATTATATCCGAAAAAGACCTATATTTGCAAAAATTGCCAGCCCATGATACAAAGAATTCTTGAAGACAAAATCATAGCGGACTTCCGCCGGAAGAAGGTCATTGTCATACTCGGAGCCAGACAAGTGGGTAAAACGACGCTGCTTTCCCGACTGCACAACGAACGCCAAAAGGTTCTCTTTCTGAACTGTGACAACATCGACGACGTGATGGATCTTGAAGGTAAAACCTCAACGGAACTGAAAATGCTGTTGTCGGCATACGACATTGTATTCATAGACGAAGCCCAGCGTGTGAAAAACATCGGACTGACCCTAAAAATAATCGGTGATCTGAAAATGGATACGCAAGTCATCGTAACCGGCTCTTCGTCGTTGGACATGGCCAATGAAATCAACGAGCCCGCAACCGGAAGATTGCTGGAACACAACCTCTATCCTCTTTCTCTGGCCGAACTGGCCCAGAGTTCTTCGGAGAGAGAAGAACAGCGACTGTTGGAACAACGCATGATTTATGGCCTGTATCCCGAGGTGGTGAACGAACCGTCGGACGCCAAGCGGACACTGGTGACTTTGGCCAACAATTACCTCTACAAAGACCTGTTCGCCTACAAAGGCATCAAAAAGCCGGACGTCATCCAAAAGCTGGTAAGGGCACTGGCCCTGCAGCTGGGCAGCGAAGTCTCGTACAACGAACTGGGCAACCTGCTGGGCGTGGACAAAGGAACCGTCGAGAATTACATCAACCTGCTCGAGAAATGCTTCGTCATATTCCGCCTCGACTCCTTCAGCCGCAACATGCGGAATGAAATCAAAAAAGGAAAGAAGATATACTTCTACGACAATGGCATCAGAAATGCCGTCATCTCCAACTTCGCACCGCTGGAGCTAAGAACAGACGCAGGGGCTCTGTGGGAGAATCTGATGGTCAGCGAAAGGGTGAAGCACAATTCATACGCCTCCAACTTTGCAAATCTTTATTTTTGGCGTACCCACGAACAACAGGAAATCGACCTGATCGAAGAAGAAGACGGCAAGCTGCGCACGTTTGAATTCAAATGGAATGCCCATGCCAAAAGTTCTCTGCCAAAATCGTTTGCAGCAACCTATCAGCATGTCACCTACGAAGTGATAACCCCCGGTCATTTTTGGGAATTTGTGAGATAGACAACCACACACTCCCCCTAAAATGACGTTCCCCAAACTGCAAGAGCGGCATAGTTCCTTCCCCGAACAAGGCCGCTTCCTGCCAAAAACAAGCCCGCTTCCCGGGCAAAACTATGCCGCAACAAAGAGGGGAAACAGACGCCCGGTTTCTCGAAGTTATCATTTTTTACCACCCGCAAGGGAGGAAAACAGGCGTATTTGGGTTCTACTCTTGGTTCAGGGTTCTTTTAAACCTTCCCGAGCGCGCAAATACCCATCTCAAAAAGTATTAAAGTGCTAATATTCAAACGATTAATGAATATCATCACGAATATCCTCCCCAATAGCCATTGGTATGCATGAACCTGTAAAAAATCAATGGAAGCAGCTGATGAATGTAAATAAATATTCATATCGTTCCCGCTCTACCTCCCATACGGAGCCTTCTTTCTCCCATATCTTTCGTTACCCATTCTCATCCACCCTCCGATTCAAGACAACCGGAGTACAGACCCACCACAACATTCCTTACTGCCAAACAGCTTCTCCCAAGAAAGAAAAAAGATTTTTCTTTACACAAAATCATTTTTCGAAGACTTTTTGCGCGAAAAACAGGGTTTAAGTGAACCCATGAACCTATTTGAACCCTAACCTTTAGAAGAAAGCGCTACAACATCACAATACAAATCTTAAAATCATATATATACGGAAACATCATAGCATTTTCACTTGTTGAAAAACAAATTGGGCTGTCGGGGAGTTCCACACTCGTACCATTGGAAACAGAAAGTAATTTAAATAAACACAATAGACATATACGTCCGCTGCCGTCCCAGGAAAGCCACGGCTTCATTGTCCCAAAACAAAAATAGAAGTGGATACAGCGTCATCCCGGCCTTGAGCCGGGATCCATGTTTTTCTTTTGCTGGCGTGTGCTGGATCCCGCATCGAGTGCGGGATGACAAAAGGTCAGCGGCTCGGCAGAGTCAACCTGAAAAACTTTGTTTTTCGTTTGCCTCTGCTCTCGCCTTTCACTATCTTTGCCCCCAAAAACAGACAGAAACCATGATCAAGCTACTCCTGGTAGAAGACGACCCCAACCTGCGCTACGTGGTGCAGTGCGGACTGGTAGACATCATCGGCGGCTACGACGTACAGACAGCCACCAACGGCGAAGAGGGCCTGCAAGTGTGGGCCGCCTTCAAGCCCGACATCATCATCAGCGACATCGACATGCCCGTGATGGACGGCTTCGAGATGGTGCGCCGCATCCGCGAGACCGACGCCGAGACACCCATCCTGTTCGCCTCGGCCCTCACCTCGCCCAAAGACGTGAGGTACGGTTACCAGGTGGGCGTGAACAACTACGTGAAGAAGCCCTTCATCGCCGACGAACTGGATGCCCACATCCACGCCCTCCTGAAGATGACGCAGGGCACACACATGCGCCCCGAAACCGGTTTCTGCCAGTTCGGCCCCTACACGCTCGACACCGAGCACAACACCCTGCGCGACGACCGCACCGGCCGCAGCCAGACGCTGACCGTCACCGAGGCCAAACTCCTGCACATCCTGGCCCAGAACAAGAACGAAACCGTGCGCCGCGAAGCCATCCTGAGCCGCTGCTGGAACACGGAAGACGACTACTTCGCCTCGCGCAGCCTCGACGTCTTCGTCTCCAAGCTGCGCAAGCTCTTCGAGGCCGACGCCGACATCGAAATCAAGACCGTCCGTGGCGTGGGGCTGATGCTGGTAGTGAAATGAAAAGAAACAATCTGTTTACCCTGCGCAAACCATTCGTTTGCCCAGCCCAAACAACCCGTTTGCCCAGCTTAAACGGTTTACTTAAGCTGGGAAAACAGACGCTTTAAGCTGGGAAAATTCCTTCTATTGATACACCTGCACCTCCAGCTCGCCCCGCAACGCGCCCAGTGCATTCAGGGCCAGGGCTTCCAGCTCGTCTTCGCCGGGATAGACGCGGACGGGCGCCAGGAAGGACACACGCTCCTGGAGGCGCGAAGTGATGTAGTCCGAATGGGCGATGCCGCCCGTCAGCAGGATGGCGTCCACCTGGCCGTAGAGCACGACCGCCGCCGCACCCACACTCTTCGCAATCTGATAGATCATGGCGTCCAGCACTAGCCGGGCATGCTCGTCGCCCTCCTCAATGCGCTTCACCACGGCCTGCACGTCGGTCGTGCCCAGATGGGCCGCCAGGCCCGCACGGCCCGAGATGCGTTTCTTCAACTCGCTCTGCGAGAGCTTGCCGGAGAAACAGAGGTCGATGAGGTCGCCCGCAGGCAGGGTGCCGGCCCGCTCGGGCGAGAAGGGGCCTTCGCCGTCGAGGGCGTTGTTCACGTCCACACAGCGGCCCTTGCGGTGGGCTGCCACGGAGATGCCGCCACCCAGGTGGCAGACAATCAGGTTCAGATCTTCGTAGCGCACGGGCCTGTCGGGCTGCTCCGCCGTCCGCTCGGCGGCATAGCGGCGGGCAATGGCACGCTGGTTCAGGGCATGCCAGATGGTGATGCGGGGCATGAGGGGCGAACCCGTGACGCGGGCCACCTCGTCCAGCTCGTCCACCACGCCGGGGTCGGCGATGAACGCCCGGCAGCCGGGCAGGGCATGGGCCAGTTCGGAGGCTATCAGGCAGCCCAGGTTGCAGGCATGGGTACGCATGGCGTGCATGCAGTCGTTGATCATGGCATCGTTCACCTCGTAGACGCCGCCGGGGATGGGTTTCAGCAGACCGCCCCGCCCGATGATGGCGTCGAAGGCAAAGGGAATGCCCTCGTGCTCCAGCTCGGCGAGCACCAGGTTCTTGCGGAACTCAAACTGGTCGATGACACGCGGAAAGTGCACCAGCTCGTCGACGGAGTGGCGCAGCGTCTTGACAAATACAGGCTTTTCGTCCTCGAAAACGGCCATCTTGGTCGAGGTAGAGCCGGGGTTGATGACTAATATCTTCATAAGAATGGTGAATGGTGAATGTTGAATGACAAATGCGGTAACGTGAGTCACTTCCTATGGTTCATTCATGTCCTGTCCGCTGCTCGTGAGGCATGCCATGGCAAGGCTGTAATACTTGGACAGGCCGCTGTCGCTGCGCGAGGGCAGCACCACGGGGCAGACGGGCCCCTGGAGCAGTCCGGCCATGTCGGCATGCGAGAAGAGGGAGACGGCCTTGTAAAAGGCGTTGCCCGACTCGATGTTGGGGAAAATGAGCACATCGGCCTCGCCGTTGATGGGCGACACGATGCCCTTGATGTCACCGCTGGTCTTCTCGCAGGCTGTCTTCACGTCCAGCGGACCGTCGATGATGACGTTGCCGAACTCGCCCGCCTCGGCCAGCTCGACGATGTTCACGTAGTCCAGCGAGTGGGGGAACTTGGCGCTGACCTTCTCCGTGCAGTGTATCAGGGCGATGCGGGGCTGCTCGATGCCGAAATGGTGGCACGCGCGGATGGCGTACCAGATCATCTCGATGCGCTGCTGCAACGTAGGCCGCGGGATGACGGCGGCGTCCGAGAAGAACAGCAGCTTGTCGTACGTCGGTATCTGCATCACGGCCAGGTGGGTCAGCACCTTGCCCTTGGGCAGCAGGCCCTGTTCCTTGTCGAGGATGGCACGGAGCAGGTTGTCGGTGTTGATGATGCCCTTCATCAGGATGTCGGCCCCTCCCGCACGCACGATGCGCACCGCCTCGCGGGCCGCCTCGTCGGAGTCCTCGATGTGGATGGTGCGGACGTAGTCGGGATACCGCTTCAGCGAGGGATATTTCTCGAGGATGGCCGAGTCGCCGATCATCAGAAACTCGGCAATGCCCTCTTCCAGCGCCCGGGCGATGGCATACTCGGTATTGGGATCGTTGGCGCAGACCACGGCAACGCGCTTCCTGCGGTTCAGTGTCTTCAGGTGTTCCGTCAGTTGGTTAAAGTTTCGTATAGGTTTCATGACGTTAGATTTTCAGCAAATATCTGAAAAAATGTCGAGAAATCCAGCATCTGTTCACCTGTTTTTGCAGTTACTTTATATCATTTTGACAACAGCCTATCTTTTTCACCTCAGAATTTGCACCAGGAGTAACCACAGATTACACAGATGAACACAGATTTTACTTCCCCAAGCATGCTATGCATAAAAACAATCTGTGGAAATCTGCGTAATCTGTGGTAAACAAGAAAATAGATAAAATAGGATACGGCTCGGGATAGTCAAACTGAAAAACTATGTTTTTCGTTTGCCTCTCCGCTCGCCTTTCGCTATTTTTGCAGCAACATAGATTTGATGAACGTATATGGACAAGCTGATTATTCCCCCTTACCTGCACGAAGGCGACAAGGTCGTCATCCTGTCGCCCTCCAGCAAGATAGACAAGGCATTCCTGAAGGGAGCCGTCAAGCGGCTGACCTCGTGGGGACTGCACCCCGTACTGGCACGCCACGCAGGCAGCTCACACGGCACGTATGCAGGCACCGTCGGCCAGCGGCTGGAGGACCTGCAGGCAGCGATGGACGACCCGGACACACGGGCCATCCTGTGCAGCCGCGGCGGATACGGAGCGGTGCACCTCGTGGGCAAGCTGGACTTCAGCCGCTTCCGGGAGTCGCCCAAGTGGCTCATCGGCTTCAGCGACATCACCGCCCTGCACAACCTGTGGCAGCGGGAGGGCTTCGCCTCGCTGCATGCGCCCATGGCACGCCACCTCACCGTGGAACCCGAAGACGACTTCTGCACCCAGGCCCTGCACGACATCCTGACCGGAGCCGCCGCGACGCCCGAAGGCTGCTTCGGCTACACCTGCGAACCGCATAAGCTGAACCGCCGCGGCACGGCCGAAGGCACCCTGCGCGGAGGCAACTTCGCCGTCTTCAACGGACTGCGCGGCACGCCCTACGACATCCCCGCCGACGGCACCGTGCTCTTTATAGAAGATGTGGGCGAACGACCGCACGCCATCGAGCGCATGATGTACAACCTGAAGCTGGGCGGCGTGCTCGAACGTCTGTCGGGCCTCATCGTCGGCCAGTTCACCGAATACGAGGAGAAAAAACAGCTGGGCAAGGAGCTCTACGGCGCCCTGGCCGAGCTGGTGAAGGAATACGGCTACCCCGTCTGCTTCAACTTCCCTGTGGGCCACGTCCCGATGAACCTGCCGCTCATCAACGGCGCGCCCGTCCGGCTGGACGTCGACAGGAAGGGAGTGAAACTCACCTTCAAGCTGTAGCCCCCCGTTTTTCTCCAGTCAGCCAACAAGATTTCCCCAATCAGAAAAAAGAATATCCCAAGATGAAAAGAAAACAATGCACCCTCGCCTCCCTGCTCCTGCTCATGGTCGTGGCCGCTGTGGCCTGCGGCAACAAGAGCAACACCGGCAGCCAGGACGAAGATACGGCCGAGACCTCTACCGTCAGCGTCCCCCACTTCAACGCCGACAGCGCCTACACCTACGTACAAGCGCAGGCCGACTTCGGCCCCCGCGTACCCAACACCGACGCCCACCGGGCCTGCGGCGACTACCTGGCCGCCAAGCTGGAGCAGTTCGGCGCCAAGGTCTACAACCAGTATGCCGACCTCGTGGCCTACGACAACACCATCCTGAAGGCCCGCAACATCATCGGCGCCTACAACCCCGACAGCCGCCGCCGCGTGCTGCTCTGCGCCCACTGGGACAGCCGTCCCTATGCCGACGAGGACAAGGACCCGGCGAAGCACCAGACGCCCATCCTGGGTGTGAACGACGGGGCCAGCGGCGTGGGCGTGCTGCTCGAAGTGGCCCGCCAGCTGCAGCAGCAGGCACCGGCTATCGGCATCGACATCATCTTCTTCGATGCCGAAGACTATGGTATCCCCACCTTCTACAAGGGCCGCTACAAGCCGGATACCTGGTGCCTGGGTTCACAATACTGGGGACGCGTACCCCACGTGAACAACTACAACGCCCGCTTCGGCATCCTGCTGGATATGGTAGGCGGCAAGAACGCCACCTTCTACCAGGAAGGCTTCTCCAAGCGCACAGCCGGCAAGCAGGTGAAGAAGATCTGGGATGCCGCCCACCGGCTGGGCTTCGGCAGCTTCTTCCCCAAGGAAGACGGGACGGAGGTGACGGACGACCACCTCTACGTGTACAACCTTCGCAAGATTCCCTGCGTGGACATCATCAACTACGACCCGAAGTGCGACACGGGCTTCGGCGACTTCTGGCACACCACGGACGACAACATGGACGTGATAGACAAAAGCACCCTAACGGCTGTGGGGCAGACGGTGCTGGAAGTGATTTACAACGAGAAATAAACTTTAAAAGCTAAAGATATGACCATCAACGAAATGCAAGACGAAGTCATCGCTGAGTTCAGCGACTTCGACGACTGGATGGACCGCTACCAGCTGCTCATCGACCTGGGCAACGAACAGCCACCCTTGGACGAAAAGTACAAGACCGACCAGAACCTGATAGAAGGCTGCCAGAGCCGCGTGTGGCTGCAAGCCGACGAAGTGGACGGCAAAGTCATCTTCCAGGCCGAAAGCGACGCCCTGATTGTGAAAGGCATCATCGCCCTGCTCATCAAGGTGCTCTCGGGCCACACTCCCGACGAAATACTGGAAGCCGACCTCTACTTCATTCCCCGCATCGGCCTGCAGGAACACCTCTCGCCCACCCGCAGCAACGGCCTGCTGGCCATGGTGAAGCAGATGCGCATGTACGCACTGGCGTTCAAGGCGAAGGAAAGCTGAGGATTATGCAGAGGGTGTACTAAGATGGAAAGCACTGACGTCTTGGTGCACCCTCTATCCAACGACACTCCCATATCATTTTAACCTTAAACACATGCCCAAGCAAAAGATAAACGGCAATTTCATGTCCCTACAGGAAAGTCATCCCTTATGGGAAGCACTGGAGACTCAGCCTTTTTGGTGGAGCAACATCCTGAATGACCCGGAACTTTATGTGGAAGTCCGCAAAGATAATTACATCAATGTCTATTATTACGGCGGATGCGTCGCTCTTATCTATTGGACCCAAGATGGCCTAATGGCAAAAACAAACCGCAAATATGCAAACGACAACTTCGGGGCGAAAGCACTATCCAACACCTCCTGTTATTGTAACTGCCAAGCATTGTTTCAAAGTCCAGAAAATCTGGATGCGATGAAAAGAAGAATTGCAGAAGTATACCACAAGCGACCGATGCAAGCCGAAACTGACAGTCTTAAAGGCGTCCACATCTCCAGTGAAAAGATGGTTCAGGGCAAGCTGATACTACACTCTCCCTACAAATTTATCGACTCCGAACTGGCTTATCAGACACAAGGCCGGAAAACCATGCGCATCGACCTGATAGAATTGAGAAATCAGATGTTGGTTTTCGTAGAATTAAAACTGATTACAGACAGCAGATTACGGCATATCAATGATACACCCGAGATAATGGAACAAATGAAAAAGTATCACGACTTCATCCATCAGGACAATCATCTGGAGGCACTTAAGAGATATTACCATAAGATACTGCAGATTAAAAGAAGAATAGGTATATGGGAAGGAAAGAATACCATAGAAAGTATCTCCACAAGGCCCGAACTGTTAATTATAGATACCTATTCCCGAATGACCAAAGACAGGCAGACAAGGATTGCAAACATCCGTAAATCACTGGAAACAGAAGGCTCCTTCTTCGATTTCTCCATTCAAAAATATCAGGATCTATGCAAATAGCCATTCAGCGCCCGGCACAGATAGGCGGACAAATCACCCGTATATCCACCGCTACGACAAGCATCCTTATCGACCTGGGACATAATCTGCCCGGCAATGGCGATGAAGATATGTTAGACAACGCCCAGGCGATAGCTGAACTTACCAAAGGCTGTTCGGCAATACTCTATACACATTATCATGGAGACCATATAGGCTTATTCCATCACGTACCGGATAACATTCCTCAATATATAGGCTCTGTAGCCAAACAAGTGGTATGCAGAAAATATCAGCAACTTTCCTACCTTCCCGAAGAGAAGGGCAAGACAGTCTTCCAACAGGCTATCATAATCGCTTCAAACATGAGAACCTTTCAGCCCCAACAAACATTGCACTTCGGAGATATAGCCGTTACCCCTTATTTCGTCAGCCATTCGGCATACGATTCCTATATGTTTCTTATTGAAGCGGAAGGCAAAAAAATCCTGCATACAGGTGATTTCAGGGGACATGGTTATCTGAGCAAGGGATTGGAGCCCACTCTGAAACACTTTATAGGACAAGTGGATGTGCTCATCATTGAAGGTACCATGCTGGCACGTCCCGACGAGAAAGTTCGGACAGAAATGGATTTATGCCGGGAAGCAGCCGACCAGATGAAAGTCTACAAATATGTGTTTGTCCATTGTTCGTCCACAGACCTGGAGCGACTGGCCAGCTTCAAGAATGCCAACAACCGGATGAATCCCCAACGGCCACTGATAGCAGATACTTTCCAAAAAGACATCCTTGACCTGTTTTCCCAAACAGCAGGATTCCGATCGCCTTGTTTTGATTTTGATAAGGTATTCACGTATTCAAACAGCCACCACAAACTACTGAGATGGATGTTGACGAACGGTTTTACCATGTTCGTCAGAGCGACTCTGAAGTTCCATGTCTGTTTGGAACGATTGCTTCCCATCCTGCCTCCGGCCGAAACACTTTTCATTTACTCCATGTGGAGCGGCTATATAACTAATGGCAACACACAAAATGCTGCCTATCTGAAGCTTCAGAATCTATTTTCCAACAGCAAGATAGTACACCTGCATACCAGCGGACATGCTACATCCGAAGTCTTGTGCAAAGTCTGCAATCTAACGAATCCCCGCCTTGCCATCATCCCCATCCACCGGGATAAGTTGACGGATTTCAAATCGACAGGCATCAATTCCCCATTACAAAAGAAGATTGTGACAGAATCTTGTTCAGTCAACGGCATTGACATCATTCTTTGACTATTCCTCCTCCCTGTACTCCAACAAATCCCCCGGCTGGCAGTCGAGCACCTTGCAGATGGCTTCGAGGGTGGAGAAGCGGATGGCCTTCGCTTTGCCTGTCTTCAGGATGGAAAGGTTGGCGGGAGTGATGTCAATCTTCTCCGCCAGCTCGCCCAGCGTGATTTTCCGGCGGGCCATCATAATATCCAAATTCACTACAATCGGCATAGGCAAGGGAAATTAAATGGTCAGGTCCTGTTCTTCCTTCAGCTTCACCGCACGGCGGACAATCTTGCCGACAAACTGCAACAGGAAACCGAACAGCAGGATGGTCATCCAGTCCAACGAATAGTTCCAACTGTCGCTCAAAGCATCACTCTTGCGAACAATAAAGTTGCGTATCAGCATCATCAGAATGATGAAATAGCCACTGAAATCCAACGAATTGGCAGTCTTATGGCTCAACAGATTGCGGCAATCCAGCCGCAGAATGTTCACACAAAGTACCACCAAAGCCAGCAGGTTGCAGACATATGCCCAACCCTGCAGCCGTTCATCACCCTCTGCCTGGATCAGGTCAATTATATCCGATAGTAATAAAACGATTGCAAACAATACGACACATACTACCCAAAACAGGGTGCCCATGCCCTTGTAACGTTGATACAACATCTTTAATCTCTTCATAACTGTAGTCCTCCTTTTTTATTATGCCAACCACGTGGTGCAACGCCTCACCCAGCGGTGATACAGATACGACCAACCATAAATCCAGGCCACCCCTCCGAAAATACGGATAAACCTGGCGTCTTTATCTACCCACAGGTTCATCACCAGAAAAAACACGAACGACGCTACCATCAACGTCAACAGAAGAAAACCGATGTAGCAGATACCTGCCACCCATTTGCGGTCTGTATGAAAAATACTGCTCATGCGTGCCTCCTACTTTAAATGGTCAAGTCCTGCTCTTCCTTCATCTTCAACCCGATGGCAAAGACTTCCGCCACGATGAGGGCTATCAGTCCCAGCAACAGGTTCGTGACCTTGACCGAATCGGAGAGTATCAGGTCATAAGACTTCAGCGCGAAGGCCTCGCGCAGACCGCAAAGCGACAGATATTCGGGCAACAGCACGCAGACAAAGCCCACAATCAGCAACACGCCCAGGCGGCGCAGGCGACGGACGTTGCGCCAGTTGAAGATGTCCGACCGATTGACCGACACCACCAGGCGGATGAACAGCACCAGCGCCCAGACATTCGCCACCAGTACCAGGAAGCCCATCAGACTGGATGCCACCTTCTGCCAGGCAGGCGTCTCAACCGGTACGCTGACCATCAGGTTGGTATAAGCCATCGGGACGTAGCGGCCCGTCTTCTCGTTGCGCACCGAGTCGGTGAACAGATCTCCCTCCCATTCATCCAGAAACTTGGGAAGCACGGAGACCGTCTGCAGGTTGCTCACCCGCTCCAACCGGGCACTGCTTCCGCCTTCCAGCTTCTCGCGCGCGGCGTCCATCCCCATCTGGACACCCTTCGTCATGCCGAGCCCCATGTAGTAGACCGACACGCCCACCGACCAGCCCATCACCAGCAGGACGATGGCACAGAGTATGTTCAATCTTCTTTTCATAATTCCAACGGTTTAAAACGATTCTGCTGACGAAGCAGCCAGCACATCGACAAAATCAGCACCACCGCCGACACGGCCAGCAGCACCGCATAGCCCGTACTGCCCAGCAGTTCGCCCACCGTCTCCACCTCGGGACAGGTGCGCATCAGGTAGACCGACAGGCCGTTGTTCAGGATGTGGATGAGCATGCCCGGCAGGATGCTGCGCGTGCGGGCGTAGAGCCAGGCGAAGAAGAAGCCCGAAATGCAGGCTCCCACCACCTGGGCGGGATTGAGGTGGACGATGCCGAACACCAGACCCGAAACCAGGATGGCCGTTGTGGGCTTGTAGCGTTTCAGCAGTTCCCGGGTCAGCACGCCGCGGAAGAACACCTCCTCGAGCACAGGCCCCAGCACCGCCATGCAGAGCACACCCAGCCACCCGGCCTGCAACGTCTGGAACGTCTGTTCCAGCCAGTCGGGCAGAAACGTCAGGCGGGCCACCAGGAAGTCGGCCCACACAATGAGCGAAACGCCTGCCAGCACGGCGCCAACCGTCCAGCCCGCAGAGACAGGCGAGAACATCCGGCGGAGGTCCGTCAGATAACCGGCCTTCCACACGAAAACGGCGATGAACACAAAGCCCAGCAGCATGGCCGGAGCCGCCACCTGGGCCTGCGCCGCAGCTACATCGAGTGTACCCGTCGCAGCAAACTGCCACAGCATCACGCAGGGCGCAGCTACCAGCGAGCCCAATATCTGCAACAAATAATAGATCAGAATCAACTTGACAACGGTCTTCATGACGTTTCCCTCCTTCACCCGTTATCAAATACCGGCTATCAGACCGCTGACAAACGCCACCAGAATGGTGAACAACATAACCAAAACCGTAATGCACATGCTAACTGCTTTCATAATTCAAATCTTTTTAAGGATACAATTTCTGTTTTTCAATGAATATTTATCGTTTTTCGATATGCAAAGAAAGAATGTTTTTCTGACACCACCAAGGAAAACGATAAAAATTTATCGAAAAACGATAAATCTGATGTGTGCCACTCTGACGAAGCACGGCATGAGGGTGAAACGAAGCACTGCGTGACACCCTCAGGAAGCACTGCATGACGACCTGACGAAGCACTGTGTCAGACCCTCACGAAGCACCGTGTGACAGCACCACAAAACACACTCTGAAAACGTCAGCGGGAAAGGGAAAGCAAGGCACGCGCCTCGGCGGCATCGCGGTGAAGCTGTGCGGCCAGCTCGTCGAGCGAGTCGAACTTCCGCTCGGGACGGATGCGCTGCACGAAGGTGAGGCGCAGGGGATGGTGATAGATGTCGGCATCGAAGTCGAAGATATGCACTTCGATGGTGCGGTTGGTGCCGTTGTCCAGCGTGGGACGGCAGCCGATGTTCAGCATGCCGCCGTAAGAATGCCCGTCCACAAATACCTCGACGGCATAGACGCCGCGGGCAGGAATGAGCTTGCAGGGGTCGTCCACTTCGAGATTGGCCGTCGGGTAGCCCAGCTTGTGTCCCACCTGAAAACCGCTGCCTACCGTGCCGTTCAAGAAGTAACGGTAGCCCAGGTAATCGGCCGCACGGGCCACATCGCCCTCGTGGAGCAGGCGGCGGATGCTGGACGAGCCGATGCGCAAGTCTTCACCGCCCTTGCCCGAAATGCCCAGCGACGAAGGCAGGCAGGCTTCGCCCGGCAGCACCTCGATGCCCAGCTCGCGGCCATAGCGCACGTAGTCGTCGAAGCCCTCGCAGCGGTCGTGCCCGAAACGGTGGTCGTAGCCGATGAAGAGCACACGGATGTTATAGCGCCCGGCCAGCAGCTCCATGAACTGACGGGCGGACAGGGCGGCCAGCGCAGGGGTGAAGTCGAGCAACAGGCAGCAGTCCAGCCCCACCCCGTCGAGCAACGTCAGCTTCTCGGAGCAGGTAGTCAGCAGCTCGGCCCGGAAATCGGGCTGCATCACGCTGCGCGGATGGACGGGAAAGGTGATGACCGTCGAGGCCAGCCCACGCTGCGCCGCCGCAGCCTGTACCTGACTGAGCAGGTAACGGTGGCCGCGGTGCACGCCGTCGAAGAAACCGATGGTCGCCACACTGGGGCGAATCCGGTCTGCGGGTATATCGGAAATCTGCTGCACGGTCTTTCTCAGTTTTTGAACAGGTGGCTCCAGTCTTCGTGG
>CATXSD010000063.1 GCA_958402075.1 Mediterranea massiliensis
CGCAAAGATATGTTAGGTTGCGATGTGTGTCAAGGCGGGAAATAGAATGGTTACAACAAATTCAAAACCAGGCCCGAATCAATTATCGAATATTTCTACAAACAAATAGTAGACAAATAGTTGTTTCTATAAATCTTACTTTGATATATTACTTATTTTATGCTATAAACAAAGCATTTTTTGACAAAATAAAAGTTTAATTTTTAATGACAGACTGAGGTTAAAACAACTCAATCACTCATTTCCATAATATTTTTCCCACTTTTTCGTAACAACATTATATTTTTTCAAAATCTTAGCAGGATTTCCACCTACAACAGTATAATCTGGAACATCTTTCACAACTACCGCACCAGCTGCTATTACACAATGTCGGCCTATTGTTACTCCCGACATAACTTGACAATTAAAACCTAACCATGTTTCATCTCCTATTATAACAGAGCCTTTTGAAGATATTGTTTGCCTATTAATTGGAACATTGATGTCTTGAAAATTGTGATCCCTATCTGATATGTGTACATGTGGAGCAAAGAGAACATTATTACCTATAATTATTTTATTTGCACACCCTATTCTATCCATTTTACCAAAATGTACTTCATTTCCGATTATCAATTGAGGCTTAATACCATCAATAGCAGGAACTACATACAATTCCAAATCATCAGAAAAACGTACATTTCTCCCCACTTTTATATATTTTTTCCCCCTTACAGTCATTCTTTTACCAAAAGAACATTTATTGCTCATAGGGATATTCAATTTATAAGAGTATAATATATCCCTTAACTTACAAAGAATAAAACCAATCATATTAAACAAGCATTTAAAAATTAATATGCCTAAAAACGAAAGCCTTTTGAGAAGGCCTTCTTTAAAAGTGTCCGAAATCAAAGTATGTTAATAGTTAACAAACAATGATGCTTAATAGCTGAGTAGATTCAGTACTGCATCGCACAATAGAATGAATTAATTATCGAATATCGTACGAACAATAAATATTCCATGCTTGATCAACATTAAATATGAAAGCCACAAAGCCTATGAAGTTTCACGGAGCAAAATACATGTTTACCACGGATAACACGGATGAACACAGATTCTACTAACAAACAAAGCCATGAGCTTGCCACCCTGCCACCCCTCTATACACACTTTCTCACGCGCGCGGGGGAGAGACGGTGTTAAATGCGTTAACACTCAGGTGGATATATACGTTCTCTATAAAAAGTTCGGTTTTCCGCATGCCAGGGTGTCAAGGCCGGGCGGAGAACAGGAACGGTTCGCACCGTTCCTGCCTTGCATGGACAGCATCAGTCACAACGGGACCGGCAATCAGCCTCCAGGCTGCGGTAAAGCTCGCGGAGGAACTGATTGAGGGGCAGCTCACGACTGCCGGCACACACCGGTACGTAGAGCCGCAACACGACATAGTAGGCCATGAGGCGGGTTTCGACCCTTTTTTTACCCGTTTATAGGTCGACAGCGAAAGCCCTGTCTGCGTGGCAACCTCTTCGTTAGTCAGCGTACGCCCGTCCACAGGGACCAGACGTTGCAACAGCTGAATGTATTCGCCCAGATGGACGAGAATTTCTGCTTTTTTACTCATACAAAATCTCTTTTAAATTTTGAGTTCAATTGGATTTTGTACGCAACAGCTCTGCTAACGGATGTTAAGTAAGTTAATTTTTAACGGAATCGGTTCACACGTGCGGACCGACAGACTTGGCCGATTCACACAAAATTCGCTCCTTTACAGAGAGGAACGATATGAATCCCGCATCCGGTGCGGGATGACACATCGGGAAAGGGCCTCAATATGTTATGATACAAATTTATTAACTGTAAAATCTGATAGGATGAAAAATCAAATTCTCAGCCTGTTTCAAGGCTACACGGACCTACGTCCGACAAACACAACCCTGCCCAACCTGGCCGAACAAATCCGTACGGACGAACAACTGAAGGCCTATACGGACAAACACCGGTACTACCTGAGCCAAAGACAGGCCAAAGCGGCCGCCCACATCAAAGCGACCTGCCCCTGCTTCGCCGTATCAGTACACTTCGACGGCGGAAAGCGCAAGGAGAACATCGACGGCTGGACGCACCTGTGCCTGGCGGACTTTGACCACATCGGCACCGACAGCCTGGCTGACTGCCTGCGACGGGTGCGCGAAGACCCGCACACGCTGCTGGCCTATACCACCATCAGCGGGGAGGGGCTGCGCATCATCGCTGCCTATGAAGCGGCCGGGGACTACGCGCCACGCTCGGAACAGGAGCTGCACGTGCTGGCCTTCCGGCAGATGAACGAGCATTACGCCCGCCTGACGGGACTGCCCTATGACGAGAAGTGCAAGAACTGCACCCGGCTGAGCGGACTGGCGCACGACCCGGAGGCGTACTTCCAACCGGCAGCCACGCCGTTCATCATCGCGAAGCCACGGCCGGAGGAACATCCAGCCCGGCTGAAGGCGCAGCGGATGAAGCTGCGCCGCCTGGTGGAGGCGGCGGAACAAGTGCTGGCCGACGAGGGCGTGGCCTACACGGCCCACCACCACAACGAATACATCATGCGCATGGGCTACCTGCTCAATGCCTACGGGGCCGACCGGGAGGCGGCTACCGACTGGGCGGTGAAGCACTTTGCCGACTACGACGGCGACGTGGCCGCCGTGCTGCGCTCGTGCTACCAGCGCACCGACGAACATGGCACGCGCGCTCCCGAAACCGACAACCGCCGCAAGCGGACGGCCGACAGCCCGGGAAAAGCCACCGTGGACGTCATCGAAGCCTTCCTGACCCGGCAGGGACGCTTCCGCAAGAACACGGTGACGGGTAAATATGAGTTCGCTCCCCAGGGAACGGAGGATTTCTGTGACCTGACGGACCGCGAGGTGAACTCGCTATGGCGACGCCTGTGCAAGGAGGAAGCCCCCGCCCGCAAACAGGACGTGCAGACCGTCATCGAATCGGACTTCGTGGAGCTGTACAACCCCTTCCGCGAGTATGTGGACGCCCTGCCCGCCTGGGACGGCACCACCGACTACATCGGCCGGCTGGCTGCCGCCGTACACGTCAGGGAGGACGGCGACCTCTTTGTCCGCTTCTTCAAGAAATGGCTCGTGGCGATGCTGGCCTCGCTGCTCGACGAGGAAACGGTGAACCACGAGATACTGGTGTTCATCGGCCGCCAGGGCATCTACAAGACCACCTGGCTGAACAACCTGCTGCCGCCCGAGCTGCGCCGCTACTTCTACCTGAAGTCCAACAGCCGCAACATCACGCGCGACGACCTGCTGACGCTCTCGGAGTTTGCCCTAGTGTGTCTCGAGGAGCTGGACGAGATGGAGAGCAAGGAGCTGAACCAGCTGAAGGCACTCACCACCATGCGCCACGTGAACGAACGGGCGGCCTATGCCCGCTACAAGGAGGTGCGGCCCCACATTGCCAGCTTCTGCGGCACGAGCAACAACCGCCAGTTCCTGAACGACCTGAGTGGCAACCGCCGCTGGATGCCCTTCGAGGTGGAGAGCATCGACAGCCCCTACGACCATCCGGTGGACTACCGGCACGTCTATGCCCAGGCATACGCCCTGATCCGCCGCGACTTTCCCTACTGGCTGGACGACGACGAGATACGGGCGCTGAACCAGCACAACCGCCACTTCGAAGTGCCCTGCCTGGAACAGGAGCTCATCCTGACGCACTACCGCCGCCCGATGGAGGGCGAGACCTGCATCTTCGTGACGAACGCGCAGATACTGGCGCGCATCAACGCGGGCCTGCGCCACAAGCTGAGTCCCGTGAAAATCGGGATGGTGATGACGCAGGAGGGCTTCCAGCAGATCCGCGTCAGCGGCAAGCGGGGCTACCGCGTCGTCGAGCTGACGGGCGATGAAATATACCGGAACCAGCAGGCGATGGGGAGGTTTGCTTAATGAAGAATGAAGAATGAAGAATGAAGAACGAAGGATGAAGAATGGAGAATTCTAAAAACGGAATCCTTCACGATGTTCAGGATGACAGGTTCTTCATTTTCAATTTTCCATGATCCATTATCATGTTCCTAAAGTCCATAGTTAGCGCGCTAATGTACATAGTTAGCGCGCTAAAGTAGGTAGTTAGCGCACGAAAGTAGCTGATATCGGACTTTACTCCTCTTCTTTCTTTTTCCGGAATCCGGCCAGCAAGTCACGGGCAAAGAGTATCCAGCCTACGGAACCGACACCGGCCAGGAAGACGAAGCCAATGAGAATCATGGACTTGGAGGGCTTGGAAGCACGAAGAGGAACTGTAGCCTCCTGCACCACGGCATAAACAGGAGTACTCTCCTGCACCTTGGCTTTGGCCAACTGAAGTTGCTGGGCTGTCTGGTTATACAGATTGTAAGCCAGATTCATCTCATTCTGGAGACGTTCCTGACGGGTTTGCACGCTGAGAAAAGACAAATTCTGGTTCATGTCCACAAAATCGGCGTAAGTCTGCTGAGCCTCATAATACTTCTGACGAGCCTCATCGTACAATTGCTGGGCGAATTCCAAATCGCCCCGTGCCTTGCTGGTGCGATAGTCCGTAATATATTGCTGAAGACGGTCCATCACCGTATCTGTCAGCGTAGCAGCGATGAGAGGATCCTGCATGGTGACAGACAAGGTTATCATATAGGTTTTCTTGTCTACGGATACGTCAATACGCTGCCCCAAAGCCCCGACAATGCCAGCCTCTTCACGGGTCAGATGAAAAGGATTGACCGCAGCAGCAGACAGCGTATCAGCCTTTTCCTCACGGAAAAGCGAAAGCCCCCACCCCAAACATCTGGAAGGGAAACCGATAACAGCACGCCACCAGGGGGCACGTTGATAATCCTTCAGGTATTCATACAAACTTATTTGCAGCGAATCGTCCATCCTGCGAAGAGGAACGGAAAACAGACTCGTGGAAAATCTCACCGAAGAGACGATGTCCGGGTAAAAATTAGGATTGATCGCATCGCGTGTATTATTGGTCTGCAGATTGATGCCGGCAATACTGGCCAAACTGCTCAAGCTACCAAGTGAAGAACTTCCTCTGGAGAACTCCGGAGCCAGCGTGACGGTAGCCGTATATTCTTTGGGAATGCTGAAGGCTACGACAAGAGCTACCAGTACGGCAATGCCGCAAGACTTAAAGATCAGTTTACGACCGGCCCATACCCGGGCGATCAATGCCAGCAAATCAATTTCCTGTTCCCCCGATTTCGGAGTGACAGGATTCTGTCCTTGATTGGTTTCCATATGTTGTCAAACAAATATCAAATGAATAATGGGACTTTCTACTTCAACAAACTGGAAATAGTGGCGGCCATCGTACCCAAGGAAGCAGCCGAAGTGGTAAGAGATACAATCTCGGCAATGCTCATGCCCTTGCGTTCCTTCTTGGTGGGCACAATAATCTGACAACCCGGTTCTATCTGTCCGCTCTTGAACCGCTTGATACGGGTGACGGTGCCGTTCATACGAACCACGTAGGCACTGCGTTTCTTGGCCATCTTGCCATAACCGCCGGCCTGGTCGATGTAATAGGACTTGGACTTGCCGGCTATGTACGTGACTGTATTGGGGAACTGGACTTCTCCTGTAATCTTGACCGTACTGACATATTGGGGAATGTAAAGAGAATCGTTCTCGCGCAACACTACGTCATAGTCCGACCCCGGGTTGGCCAACGCCTTGTCCAATTCGATACCCACTGTATACGAATCACTCAGACGAAGTTTTGATACAGACACGGAGTCACTGCCGGCATTCATCAAAGCCATGTCGAGGGCTGCCTGACGCTGGGCGCGCTCTTCTTCATTCATCTGCCGGATGAGACGACCGCCCCGTACGTAGGCTTCAGAGGTAAGCCCTCCCGCACGTTTGACCAAATCGGAAAGCCGCTCATTCTTACGCGTCAGCGTATAGCCTCCGGCAAATACGGCCTCACCGGCAATGGCCACACGACGCTGTATCTGATAGCCGGGACTGCGGCGCACTTCAACGACATCGTAAGGCTTGAGAACAAAACCGGGCGTACCGTCGATGACAAACCCGTCCTTGACAGCACAGGTGAAAACTTGAGCCGTCTCCTTACCCACTTGCAAACTCTTGGGGTCCCGAAGGCGACGGGAGATGTCTACACGTACCGTAGAAGCACTCTCGAGCAGACCTCCGGCCTGTACCAACAGATCTTCCAGGGTCGTGTTTTCGGCATAGGGGTAAATGCCCGGACGAGTCACCTCACCTGAAATGGTTAAAGCACCCTGAGCCTGAAGTTCCTGAATACTGGGGATGCTGAGCACGTCTTCGCGCTGCAAAGGGATATCCGGCAAACGGCCGCTCATCACGCCGGCCAGATCGACGGCTATCACTTCATGCGTAAGATCCTCGCGCTCGCGCGTAAGAATGACACGCGAACAAAAGGCATCGCCCGTCAGCCCCTCGGCCCGGGTAACCAAATCCTTGACGGTTTGGAGGGTTCCACCCAACTCATACATCCCAGGGCGGTAAACGGCTCCCTCGATCTCGACACGATTGGAAAAACGGTCCAGAACAGCACCGACAGACACCGAATCGCCATCGGCCAGCATCCAGGTAGGATAAGAAGTGTCTACCACACTATAAATGCTGTTTTCGCGACCACTGCGACGCACGACTGTGACTTCCTTGCGATAAGCATCACCGGCAAAGCCACCGGCATAACCAATCAAGGCGGCCAAAGGCTCATCCTGCTTCATTTCATAGAACATGGGACGCTTGACTTTCCCCTGAATCTGTACCAACTGATCATAAGGCGGCACTAAAATGACATCCCCTTCTTCCAGACGGACGTCGTCATTGAGGGCCCCCTTCATCAGGTAAGCATAAATATCGACGGTAGCTACCTGCCGGCCGGCACGCATCACACGGATGCCTCGCAACGAACCAATGTCGGATACACCACCTGCCCGGTAAAGAGCATGGAAAACGGTTGAAAAGGAAGACAGACGATAAGTGCCGGGCACGGTAACTTCACCCATGACATTGACTTGAATGGTACGAATCTGTCCCAGCGTAACCCGAACCTGCGATTCGGGATTTTCACCGGAAATGCCGGCATATTTACGGGAAAGGACTTCACGAATCTTATCGGCAGCCTGGGATATCGTAAGACCACTCAGATAAACAGGTCCTATCTGACTGATCATGATATTACCCTCTGGAGTAATTTCCTGACGAATAGTAGTCTCGTTGGCACCCCAAATATCGACAATCACCTCATCACCTGGACCCAAACGATAATTGACAGGAGTCGCCATATTTTCGTTAGGCTCGAAAGTAAGTTGACGATTGGTAAACAAATTATGTCCATAAATACGACGCTCGGGAGGAACCTGTTCCTGCACGAAGGTTGAATCTGCAAAAATCTGCATCCAGGTATCCGTGCTATCCTCTGCTGCCGTTGTCATGAAATTCTCTACCAGACGCCGTTCCCTTAAACGGCTGTTCACACGAGGAGTAGGATCATTGGGATTGGCCTGCTGACTTTTGTCGTAGTTTTCCTTTATACGCTGCAACTGTTCACGAGTAACACCCTTGGAAACAAGCATCCTACCTATTTCCTCATCACTTTTGCCTGCGGTCTTTTGTTCTTTTACCAAGGCTATCACCTGATCGTCACTAATCTGCTGGGCATACAAAGATACCGACAAACTAAAAAGGAGGAATGTCAATCCTAAAATACGAAAAAAAATCTTCATGAAGTAAAGTATCAATTATTTATCTGTTTATTTACAAAACTAAGGTTCCCCGATCGCCTCGACAATCATGCGGACATGCACGGGCATGTAGACGCGGGCATGCGGATTGCAGCCGGCAGCCTGGAGGCGTTCGCGCAGGTGGGGATAATAGTCGATCCAGCTCTGCAGCTTGCGGTGGGCCACCTGCGGATTGAGCGTGGGAAAGTAACACTGGGCCAGCTCGGTGCGGCCGTAGGCACGGATGGTAAATGCTTCCATAGGATGAATTCTGATTTTGTCTTTACTGACGTAAAGATACTGAAAATCAAGCAAAGCACCATACGCCGGAGCAACTATAATCAACGATAATCAACTTTAATCCACCCCTACCTACCCTTACCTGCCGTTACGGACTTCCCAGGGGGAGGAGGTTGTATCTTTGTAACGTTCACCACGAAGGAAACTGAGCTTTTCACCACAGATTACACTGATTACACAGATTTGCTCAAATATCATCAGTTTATTGCTTAACACAATCTGTGTAAATCTGCGTAATCTGTGGTTCAGAAAATACGCTGTGAAACTCTGTGTACTCTGTGGTGAGCAGTAATTTTATTTATTAACTTTCAATTATCAATTCACTATGATTCTCTACAGAAAAGTTCAAATCACCGGCGAGAACCATCCCTGCAAGGGACTGTGGTATGCCCGCCCCGTCATCAACGAAACGCTGGACCTCGAAGCGCTGTCCAAGCACATGTCGAAACACAACACGCCTTTCTCGCCCGGCGTGATCAAAGGGGTGCTGGCCGAAATGGTGGCCTGCATCAAGGAGCTGATTCTGGACGGCAAGAACGTGAAGCTGGACGACCTGGCCATCTTCTCGGTGGGCATCGTCAGCGACCACGGCGCCGCCAGTGCGGCCGAATTCAAGGTGAGCGAGAACGTGGCGGGCCTGAAGCTCCGCGCCCGCGCCACCGGCGAACTGAGCAACGCCAAAATCAACCTGGAAGGTACGCTGCGCGAACAGAACGAGTACACCGTCGAGGGCAGCAGCACGTCCGGCACGCCGGGCGGTAATAGCGGCGGCACCGGCGAAGACAACCAGGAAGGAAGTCCGCTGTAAGATAGCGGTAAACGGTTAGGGGTGAGGGGTGAGCATCCATTCGGATGAAATACTCACCGCTAACCGTTAACCACGCACCACTCTATTAATTTTTCAACTTTCAATTCTCAATTTTCAATTAACTTAAAAATGGCTCAAACCAAGAAAAACGTATGGAGCATTGTGCTCAAAGCAATTGTGGCCGTGGCTACTGCCCTGGCCGGAGTATTCGGTATATCGTCATGTATCGGCCGATGAGAACCATCACCCTGATTATTGTCCATTGCTCTGCCACCCCTGAGGGGCAGAGCTTTGGCTTTGAAGCCTGCCGCACGGACCACGTGCGCCACCGCCGCTTCCGCGACATCGGCTACCACTTCTACATCACCCGCGACGGCGAAATACACCGCGGACGACCGATGGAACAGGTGGGCGCGCACTGCCGCAACCACAACCGGCACAGCATCGGAGTGTGCTACGAAGGCGGACTGGACCGCCTGGGCCGTCCGAAGGATACACGTACCCTGGCACAGAAAGGCAGTCTGCTGGCGCTGGTGCGCGAACTGAAACGCCGGTTTCCGAAGGCACTGGTCGTGGGGCACCACGACCTGGACCCGATGAAGGCGTGCCCGTGTTTTGACGCGGCGAAGGAATATCGGTTTTAGGTTTGACAGAGATTCATCAATCATCCAACATCGACCATTATATGAGATCCTTCACTTCGTTCAGTATAACAGAAAGAACGACAGGATGACAGAAAGAACGGGCCTCAAAACTAATACTTAAAACTAAAATTTCTTGCCAAAAACAATATAGATAAATGTTTTAGCCAAAATTTTAAAGTCGAACCACCAGGAACGGTGCTCCAGATAGAAGAGGTCGTAGCGCAAACGACGGAGCATCTTCTCGATGGTATCGGTATAGCCATTATAAAGCGTGGCATAGGACGTGACCCCCGGACGAATCTGGAACAGATAGCGATAACGGGGGTCATGTTCCATAATCTGCTTGATGTAATACTCACGTTCGGGACGAGGACCGATAAAGGCCATCTGCCCACAGAATACGTTCCACAACTGCGGCAATTCGTCCAAATGATGGTCACGCAGGAACTTGCCCACTTTCGTCATGCGGTCATCATTCTCACCCGCATAAAGTGCCGGTCCATCCTTTTCAGCATCTACCCTCATGCTGCGGAACTTGTAAATGTAAAAAGGACGGCCGAAACGCCCGATACGTTCCTGCTTGAAGATGGCAGGACCACCGTCTTCACGCTTCACAGCAATATAACAAATAAGGAACAAAGGTGAAAATACGATCAATGCAACCAGAGCGGCCAAACAATCTGCCATACGTTTGACATTTCGCTCAAATCCGTTCATTCCATCGGGAATGAAATGATCGTCCTTTTCGATTTTTTCAAAATCCATATAGAGTATAGTTTAGTACAATATCCAAATAATCAATCTCAAACAAATGTCACACTATCCTTTGCAGGGGAACCTTGTTCATACAGGCTCTACGAGAGAAGGAGGGACAAAGGTAGTAGCTACTGCCGTAATTCCTTCGATGCACACCACCACACGACGATCGTGACGTACACGGATAAAAACGCCTTCCACCCCCTCGAAAACCCCTCCGGTAATGCGGACACGAGTACCTTTCGACAACTGAAGGTCAACCGGATCCAAATACAGGACACTCTCTTCGTAATTGCCTGCCACAGCAATAAAATTCTGCATCTGACTGTCAGGGATGACAAGCGGACGGCGGGTCTCGCGGTTATAAAAGTGACGCACCGGTACAGGCAGTTCCGGATGACTGCATAGAGACTCAAGCCCCCGGCGGCTGGTATGGACAAAAACCAGGTTGTGAACGGCCGCGACCAATTTACGTGATTTACGACCTTCTTTCTCTACCAGTTCGTATCGCATAGGGACAAAATTGACTATCCCTTGCTCATCCAACCAGGATTTCAAGACCAGTTCACGGCAATAGGTAACCCGCAAGGCATACCAATGCACAGGTGCAATCACTTTACCCAAATCCAAATCTACTCTTTTTTTTCAACAATCAAATTTTATAAAAAAAGCATTCTCCAAGGACACCGGGGGAAGCCTGGTTCCTCCGATCAAACCATGAAATGCGAATAGTGAAGCGTCAGTCTATGCATTCATTTCTATTCAAAAGTATCCACTATCCCAGAAGGATGCCTTCCGAACAATTATTTTCACGAGCAACTACAATAATATAGCGCTTATAGATTTGCAAAGTTAAGAGAGTTTTTCGGACTGACAAAACATTTTACGTTAAAAACAATCCTCTGGCTGAACATCATGGAAGATTAAAAATAATAAAGCCAACGAAAACAAATAAAATATCCAAACAAACGCAAATGATTTCAAGAGGGCAAAATCCGGGGAAAAGCAGAGATATTTCAAGCAGTTCCTTAAAAAATATGTTATTAAGATAAAGAGAAGTAGATGAAATCTGACAGATTATCACTAATTTTGCGACCAGAATTGAACAAACTTTTTATGAACAAGAACAAATCACTGATAATCATAGGAACCGTGCTGGTGGTACTGCTGGTGGGCGTAACCGTGCTGCTGGTGATGGAAAAGACTACCAACAAGGAACTGGTACAGGAGTTCGAACTGGAAAAGGAAGACCTGGAAAACGAATATACCCGCTTCGCCCAGCAGTATGACGAACTGAAGCTGACCGTATCGAACGACTCGCTCTCGGTACTGCTGGAACAGGAACAGCTGAAGACGCAACGCCTGCTGGAAGAACTGCGGACGGTGAAGAGCAGCAACGCCTCGGAAATCAGACGACTGAAGAAGGAGCTGGCCAGCCTGCGCAAGGTGATGATCAGCTACATCAACCAGATAGACTCGCTGAACCAGCTGACAGCCCGCCAGCAGGAAGTGATCAAGGACGTCACGCGGAAATACAACGCGGCCTCGCGCCAGATCAGCAGCCTGTCCGAAGAGAAGAAGAGCCTCAACGAGAAAGTGGCCCTGGCCGCCCAGCTGGACGTGACGAACATCCGCATCACCACCCAGAACAAGCGTGGGAAGCAGACGGACAAGGTGAAGAACGTGGTGAAATTCAAGATTGACTTCAGCATCGTGAAGAACATCACCGCACAGACGGGCGAAAAGACCATCTACGTGCGCATCGCCAAGCCGGACAACAGCATCCTGAGCAAGAGCGACAGCAATACCTTCGACTACGAAAACCGCAAGCTGACCTACTCCATCCGGAAATACATCGAATACACGGGCGAAGAACAGGCCGTTACCATGTACTGGAACGTGGAGGAATACCTCTACGCCGGCCAATACCGCGTGGACATCTTTGCCGACGGGGCCCTGATCGGGTCGGGGACGTTCCAGCTGAAATGAAAACAGCGGTTAGCGGTGAGTGGTTAGCGGTTAGTGACCATGCGGGCGGATACTAACCACTCACCGCTAACCACTAACCGCTAACCGTTCACCGCTAATCAAATTTTCCATAAAAATTTGATTGAAGTATCGAGAACTTTTCTACCTTTGCATTGTTGTTTATGCAATCATTGCCGACGCTTGAAGGCAATCAACAGAAACGTAAATTACAATGAATGCAATGAAAAAGTTCTTATGTTCCACCTTATTAGCCCTGACGGCCTATGCGGCGGGTGCCCAACAGGTACTGAGCCTGGATAGTTGTCGTGCATTGGCCATGGCCAACAACAAGGAGCTGCTGATAAGCCAGGAGAAAATCAACGCCGCACACTACCAGAAGAAGGCGGCCTTTGCCAACTACCTGCCCAAGCTGGACGCAACGGGCACCTACATCCGCAACCAGAAAGAACTGTCGCTGCTGAGCGACTCGCAGAAAGAGACGCTGTCCAACCTGGGCACCAACCTGAGCGATGCCTTGCAGAGCGGCGTACAGAACCTGATAGCCCAGAACCCGGGCCTGCTGCAGAACCCGCAGTTCGTGCAACTGGTACAGGCCTTCGGGAGCGTGGACCTGGCCGGACCGCTGAACCAGGTGGGCAACTCGCTGGTGGACGCCCTGCGCACCGACACGCGCAACATCTTTGCCGGAGCCGTCACCCTGACGCAACCGCTGTACATGGGCGGAAAAATCAGAGCCTACAACAAAATCACCAAATATGCCGAAGAACTGGCCCGCCAGCAACATAGCACGGGCATGCAGGAAGTGATACTGAACACCGACCAGGCCTACTGGCAGGTGGTGTCGCTGGTACACAAGAAGAAGCTGGCCGAAGGCTACCTGGAGCTGCTGAAGAAACTGGAAGGTGATGTGGACAAGATGATCAACGAAGGCGTGGCCACCAAGGCCGACGGCCTGTCGGTAAAGGTGAAGGTGAACGAGGCCGAAATGACACTGACCAAGGTGGACGACGGCCTGAGCCTGTCGCGCATGCTGCTGTGCCAGCTGTGCGGACTGGACCTGACGACGGACATCGTGCTGGAGGATGAGCGGGAAGAGAGCCTGGCAGAAGCCGGAGCGGCCGGCAAGGAGTTCAACATGGAAAGCGTATATGCCACGCGCCCCGAAGTGCGCAGCCTGGAGCTGGCCTCCAAGATCTACGACCAGAAGGTGAACGTGACCCGCTCGGAAATGCTGCCCTCCATCGCCCTGATGGGAAGCTACATCGCCACCAGCCCATCGGTACTGAACAGCTTTGAAAAGAAGTTCAAGGGCATGTGGAACGTGGGCGTGATGGTATCGGTCCCCCTGTGGCACTGGGGCGAAGGCATCAACAAGGTGAAGGCGGCCAAGGCGGAAGCCAACATCGCCCGCTTCCAGCTGGCGGAAGCCAAGGAAAAGATACAGCTGCAGGTGAACCAGTCGGCCTTCAAGGTGAACGAGGCGGCCAAGAAACTGGTGATGGCCGAGAAGAACCTGGAGAAGGCGGACGAGAACCTGCGCTACGCCACCCTGGGCTTTGAGGAAGGGGTGATACCGGCCAGCAACGTGCTGGAAGCCCACACGGCCTGGCTGTCGGCCCAGTCGGAAAAGATAGACGCCCAGATAGACGTGAAGCTGACCGACCTCTACCTGAAGAAGGCGACGGGAGAACTTACAATTATAGAGAATTGACAGTGGAAAAATCATTAGCAGGTCTGCGTCATCCCGGCCTTGAGCCGGGAACCAGTACACACCAACGCCGGTGATGGATCCCGCATCAAGTGCGGGATGACAAAAAACTTTCCAACTCTCAACTTTCAATTTTCAACTTTTAATTTTCAATTTTCAATTTTCAATTATAGAAATAGAAATGGATACAAAATCGCAAAACAGTAACATGCTGCTGGCCTTCCTGACACTGGTGGGCGTCATCGCAGTAGT
>CATXSD010000064.1 GCA_958402075.1 Mediterranea massiliensis
AGACCCCAACATTAAAAGTGTTGTGCTCTACCTGCTGAGCTAGCGAATCAAACCTTATTGTGCCGTTAAGCGGGTACAAAGATACGGCTTTTTGTTGAACGAACAAACTTTTGGCCGCTATTTTTCTTCCGAGGGGGTAGAAACTTCGGCAGACGTCGGGGTGTCCGAGGGCGTTTCGTCCCGCCTGATCGGTTCTTTGTTGATGATGAACCGCTGGTAATAGGACAGCATCAGGGTGGTCAGCGGCAGGGCGATGATCATGCCCAGCATGCCCATCAGCGACCCCCATACCGAAAGCGACAGGAGGATGATGGCGGGGTTGAGGCCCGTAATCTTGCCCATGACGCGCGGCACGATGAAGCCGTCCTGAATGGCCTGCACGATGGCAAACACAGCCAGGGCTGCGGCCAGAATGAGCCAGAAGTTGCCTCCCGTGTCGGCTGCCTTCAGAATGGCCAGCACCACCGTCGGGATGAAGCCGATAATCTGCAGGTAGGGCACCAGGTTGAGGGCGCCGATGAACAGACCCAGGCCGATGGCCAGCGGAAAGTCGATGATGAGAAATCCGATGCTGAACAGAATACCCACGCAGAGGGCCACAAAGGCCTGTCCGCGAAAGTAGCGGTTCATGCCGTCCTTCACATCGTTCATGATGCCTGTCACGAACGAACGGTATTTCACGGGGAGCAGGCGGGGCCAGCCGTCGGCAATGCTCTCATAGTCGAGCAGGATGAAGACAATGTAGAGCAGGATGATGAAGACGGTAAAGATGCCGTAGAGCAGGTTGATGGACTCTGTGACCAGCGACCACAAGGGCGGCATGGCTTCCTGCAGGGCGTCGAGCAAGCTCTTTTCCTGAAAGAGATTTTGGAGGAATTGCGGGTCGATGTTGTCCCTCAGAAACTCGGACAGGGTGTGGGGGACGTTGCTCCCATAGCTGCTGTTGGTAAAGTACTCGATCAGCAGGTCCTTGACCCGTCCGAATTCTTGGATCATGGGCGGCACCAGCAGGTAGAAGGCCGCCGTGCCGATGCCGGCCAGGGTCAGCAGGGCGCAGAAGATGGATACGACCCTGTTCTTGAGCTTCAGGCGGTACTGGAAGAAGGTTACCAGCGGGTAGATCAGGTAGGCGATGAGCCAGGCGATGAAGAAGGGCAGGAGCACTCCGCTCAGCCTTTTGATGAGGATGAGCGCTCCGATGACGATGCCGCCGATGATGACACCGCGGATAAAGCTGTCGAAGGTGATTTTCTTGCGTTCCATAGTGTCCGTAGGATATGGGGGTTAGTCTGTTGCATGCTTGTCTTCCTCGATGGCCTTCAGGTAGCACGTGCGGCACAGGGGTTCGTATTGGGCCGTCTCGCCCAGCAGGACCTGCTTGTCGTTCTTCACCGTGCGGTGCGAGAAGGTGGCCAGCTCTCCGCATTTCACACAGATGGCATGTACCTTGGACACCTCGTCGGCGATGGCGCACAAGCCTGGCATCGGGCCGAAGGGCGTGCCGCGGAAGTCCATGTCGAGCCCTGCGATGATGACGCGTACGCCGTTGTTGGCCAGCTGGTTGCATACGTCAATCAGTCCGTTGTCGAAGAACTGGGCTTCGTCGATGCCCACCACGTCGATTTCCGACGTGAAGAGCAGGATGCTGGCCGAAGAGTCGATGGGAGTGGACGAAATGGAGTTGCTGTCGTGCGACACCACTTCGGCCTCCGAATAGCGCGTGTCGATGGCAGGCTTGAATATTTCGACCCGTTGGCGGGCAAACTTGGCTCGCTTCAGCCGTCGGATGAGTTCTTCTGTCTTGCCCGAAAACATGGAGCCGCAGATGACTTCAATCCGCCCCCTCCGCCTGGTTTCCTGTATGTGGTCTTCCGAAAATACGTTCATGCTTGATAGAAGGATTATATTTCGCACAAAAGTAATCATTTTGTCGGCTTCCCAACGTTTTTTCATTATTTATTTCTACATTTGCGGCATTAACAGGTGTAAGACAAGGATATGCAGAAATTGTTGGACGACATAAGGACGGAGATGGAAACGTTGAAGGGATGCGTCGGACGCATGGAACAGCGTTTGGACGAACTTCAGGGCAAGCTGGCCGAATTGAGCGAACTGCTCCAGGCGGGTTCGAGGACTCAGACACCCGAACCGTTGAAGCCTGAAGAGCCTGTGGCTCCCGCGCCCCCCATGCAGCCTTCTGTCCGCCCAGTGGAGCCTCAGGTGGAAGCTCCCAAGCCGGCCGAGCAGCCGGCTGAGGATGGCGTTGCGGCCTCTTCCATCTTGGGCGAGCGCATCCGGCCGGCGGCCGATTTGCGTCATGCCCTCAGCCTGAACGATTCCTTCCGTTTTGCCCGTGAGCTGTTTGGTGGCGACGGAGCGAGAATGAACCGCGTACTGGCCCGTCTGGGCGAGGCCGGCTCGTTTGCCGATGCCCTGTCGATGTTCGGGCAGGAGGTGCATGTGGCCGAGGACAACGAAGCTGCCGCCGATTTTGTAGAATTGCTTCGTAAGTATTTCAACTGACAGGGTGAGGGAGAGCAAGCTATGGGAAAGTTATACATCGTACCGACGCCGGTAGGCAATCTGGAGGACATGACATTCAGGGCCATCCGCATCCTGAAGGAGGCCGATTTGATTTTGGCCGAAGACACCCGCACCTCGGGCATTCTGCTGAAACACTTCGAAATCAAGAATGCCATGCAATCTCATCACAAATTCAATGAACATAAAACGGTCGAAAGTGTTGTTAATCGTATAAAGGGGGGCGAAACCGTGGCCTTGATTTCCGACGCAGGCACGCCTGGCATCTCCGACCCTGGCTTTCTGATGGCACGCGAATGTGCCCGCAACGGCATCGAAGTGGAGTGTTTGCCGGGGGCGACCGCTTTTGTGCCCGCCTTGGTGGCTTCAGGCCTTCCGTGCGACCGCTTTTGCTTTGAGGGTTTCCTCCCGCAGAAAAAAGGCCGTTCCACCCGCCTGAAAGCACTGGCCGACGAGACGCGAACCATCGTGTTCTATGAATCGCCCTATCGGTTGCTGAAGACCCTGACCCAGTTTGCCGAGTGTTTTGGCCCCGACCGTCAGGCGTCCGTCTCGCGTGAGATATCCAAGGTGCACGAAGAGACGGTACGTGGCACCTTGGCCGAGCTGGTGGAACACTTTACGGCCAACGAGCCGCGTGGCGAGATTGTTATTGTTGTAGCAGGAATAGACTGAAAATATGTACTAAAACTTAAACGTAAAAACGAGAGCGTATGAAAAAATTAGCTTTTTTAGTTGTATGTGCAGCCGTAGTGGCTTCGTGCGACAGCTTTTCAGGTGGTAGCAAAGACCAGTTGAAGGCTGAAAACGATTCTTTGAAACTGGAATTGAACCAGCGGAATGCCGAGCTGGACGAGATGATGGGTACATTCAATGAGATTTCCGAAGGCTTCCGTCAGATCAATGCGGCCGAGAACCGTGTGGACTTGCAGCGGGGTGCTGTGGCCGAAGGCTCGCCGAGCGCACGCCAACAGATAGCATCCGATATCGAGTTCATCCGCAAGCAGATGGAAGAGAACCGCCAGCAGATTGACAAGCTGCAGCAGATGTTGAAGACCAGCAAGAACAACTCGGCCCAGCTGAAGCGTGCCGTCGACCAGCTCACGCAGGAATTGGTGACCAAGACCCAGCGCATCGAGGAGTTGCAGGCCGAACTGGCTGCCAAGAATATCCGCATTCAGGAACTGGACGCTGCCGTGACAGACCTCTCTGCACAGAAGGAGCAGTTGACGGCTGAGAATGCAGCCAAGTCCAAGACTGTTTCCGAGCAGGACAAGCAGTTGAATACCGCCTGGTTCGTATTCGGAACCAAGAAGGAATTGAAGGACCAGAAGATACTTTCCAACACCGGCCTGTTCAAGAAGGGTGAGGTGCTGCAGGATGCTGAAATCAACAAAGACTACTTCACAGAAGTCGATATCCGTACGACCAAGGAAATCAAGCTCTATTCCAAGTCGGCCGACATGTTGACCACCCATCCCAACGGCTCGTATGCCTTCGAAAAGGACGATGAGGGCCTGTTAACGTTGAAGATTACCAATCCGCAGGAGTTCTGGAGCGTATCCAAGTACCTTGTCATTCAGGTGAAATAAATCTTTCAGACAACATTGATGGCGCAGGCCGAGGCGGGCAGGATTTGAAGCGCACGTTGCTTCCTGCCCGCTTGAGCCTGCGTTTTTTATGGTTGGCAGGGGAGTTGTTATCAGGCCCTTGTTCTATTTTTAAAGTGAATTTATGTCCTCTCAGTACAAGAATATATTTTTTGACCTCGACGATACCTTGTGGGCCTTTTCGGCCAATGCGCGCGACACGTTCGAGGAAATGTACCTCAAGTATGGATATGCCCGTTTCTTCACGTCCTTCGACCATTTCTACGGCCTCTATCAGAAACGCAACCTCGAGTTGTGGGAAGAGTACGGCCAGGGGCAGATAACGAAGGAAGAGCTCAACCGCCAGCGTTTTCTCTATCCTCTGGAGCAGGTGGGGCAGGGCGATGCCGATTTGGCCAAACGCTTTTCAGAAGACTTCTTTTCAGTGATACCTGCCAAGAAGAAGCTGATGCCACATGCTCTCGAGGTGCTCGAGTCTTTGTCTGGCCGTTACCGCCTTTATATCCTTTCGAACGGCTTTCAGGAGCTGCAATGCCACAAGATGCGCTCGGCAGGCATCGACGGCTATTTCCGTAAGGTCATTCTTTCCGACGATATCGGGGTGTTGAAGCCCCATGCGGAGATTTTCCGTTATGCTTTGACCGTCACCGGCTCGTCAGTGGAAGACTCGTTGATGGTGGGCGATAGCTGGGAGAACGATGTGGTAGGCGCTCAAGGGGTGGGGATGCATCAGGCCTTTCTGGATGTGCACGAACCGTTTGCCTTGCCTTTCGAGCCGACTTATCACATCCGTGACTTGAAAGAACTGCTGTCTTTCTTGTAATATCGGCAGAATCATTTTATCTTTGCTCTGTTGTATGTTTTAAGTTTAAACTATGGACGCAATTTTACCTTTCGCACTCTTGTGCCTCACTTCCTTTTTCACGTTGACCAATCCGTTGGGTACCATGCCCGTATTCCTGACCATGACTCAGGGCATGACCGACAAGGAACGTCATAGTGTCGTTACCCGTGCCACGCTGACCGCCTTCATCATCATCATGGTTTTCACCTTTGCCGGTCAGTTTCTGTTCTGGTTCTTTGGCATTTCCACCAATGGTTTCCGCATAGCGGGCGGTGTCATCATTTTCAAGATCGGTTTCGACATGTTGCAGGCCCGCTATACCCCCATGAAGTTGAAGGACGAGGAAATCAAGACCTATGCCGACGACATTTCCATCACCCCCTTGGGCATTCCCATGCTTTGTGGTCCGGGTGCCATAGCCAATGCCATCGTCTTGATGCAGGACGCCACTACCATTGAGCTGAAGAGCGTGCTGATAGGCTCCATCGCTTTCATCTATCTGCTCACCTACTTTATTCTTCGCGCTTCCACCCGTCTGGTCAACGTCCTTGGCGAAACGGGCAACAATGTCATGATGCGTCTGATGGGTCTCATCCTGATGGTGATAGCCGTAGAGTGCTTTGTGGGTGGCATGAAGCCCATTTTGGTAGATATCCTGAAGGAAGGTCTTGCAGGGATTGTCAAATAAAGGCTGGGCATCACTGCAAAATAATTTCGGCACGAAATGGCAGGTTATTAATGTGTGCTTTGCCTTTTCGTGCCGAAAGTTTTTTAAGGTTCAATTGCTGGTTGCAGCGTCAGGGCTTAATACTTCATGGCTATATGTTTTTTGTTATGAAGCAAACTCTTGTAGAAATCATCCTCTCCATACAGCAATAGCCATTAGCGGAATTTGCAACAACCAGATGAATTGTAGCTTTTTCAGTTTATGATTGCTGAGAACACATCAATACTGACTAAGATCTATTTCCTCTACGTTTACCATATTCTTTAATTCAAATCCAGTAGAATTCCAGGTTTCAATGACTACCGTTTTTTTACCATCTGCGCTATAGCTATGTTCAGCCTCTGTCGAATAAGACTCTGTAATGCCATCACCCCATATGACATTGCCAAATACATTGTCACCGGTCAACATTGGTAAGACGAATTCGTTAGCAGAGTGAACAAGGCTAATAATTCCATACTTTTCAAGTGCTCCCATTTCGTCAGAATCTTCATTCAGGGAGATGGTAATAGTCTGATCAGCAACAAACTCCAGGCCAAAATTCGTTAGCACCAATCTAAAAATGTATTGAAAGCCACTTTTCATTTCCACCTCAGGAAAACTTGTTACATAATCTTTCCCATCAATGGTGGCTTTTAAATTGACATCCTTTGTCTTGGTTGAAAATGGAATGACCCATATTTTAGGTAAATCTTCAGTCCAACCGGATTCGAGGAGCTGTTTGTCTGATTCCGTTACAATATTCCCTTTATTGTTTCCTGTTATTTTGCCGGTACTAATATCCATACTGCCATCAACATATATTTCTTCGCCAGTCACTTCCAGTTTTTGCAACTTGCCATTACCGTTATATCCTTGAGTACAGATATTCAAGGAAGCCAATGATAAAGCATGTTTCATTGTCAACTTGGCGATATGGGTTGTATAGGAGACAGGAACAAAAGAACCGGAATAAAGTACATCCTTCTGTTGGGTAACATCAACTACTATGGCTTTGGGGTCAGTATTTTTATCAGAATAGGGAGAAACTGCATAAATGAAAGTCTTTTCATTTTTTCCCAAATATATTTTCGGACTAATATCCCAGGTTCCACCTTTGTATGTAGCCTTTATGTTCTCTACAAAATCTGGCGCTTTAATATCACCATACGTTTTGGCATATATATTCATTTCATCACCATCAGAAAACTGGGTGGTTACAGTGGATTTAGTTTCTACCGTTGTGCTGATCTCAACTTCCACTTTATTGTCATTGTCTGTATTTTCTTCCAATGTATCCTTACTGCATGCAAACAATGATAATAAGATGCAACAACTCAAGCTTATATTAAAGATTGTCTTCATAATATCAATTCTGTTTAGTTACCACATTAAACGTCTTCTTTTCTTCACCGCAAGTCAATTCGATTATCAATCGTCCGGCCGGTAATGTATTTAAATCGATATTCAACTCAGGCAATGGTTCCAGTACCCCTTTCTGAAGTTCTGCGCCAGCTTCGGAGAGGATACGATAAGCTACATTATGCTTTGTCTTTAATAAAAGGCTTTTAGTAATACGGTCATATTTCAACGAGGTAGTTTCTTCAATGCTCATCCATGGGGTTACCTTGATACGGAATCCTTGTGTTAAGCTTGATTTACTATCTGTATCAGTAACGGTAATTTCAATGTCCCATTCCGACTTTTGTGAGTTAAGGCTTTCTGTAGTAACCAGCATGCCATTTTGATATTTAAAAGGTACATTCATATAGGTTCCAGCACTGCTGTTATATACGCCATGTACATCTATCTCAAAAGTCGTTTTAGGAGTCTCGTCATTCACCAGTATCTGTCCTACTGTAGAACCAGCTTTTAGTCCTTCTTCTATTTGCCTATTGCTTAATGAAATACTTTTTAGAACCTGATCGGGCGCACCTATACCAATCACGGCAACATGATGACTGTCATAGGCCATATTCATAGAAGCATCTCGTAAATTGTCGACAGGGAAATAGCCGTTGCCATAACTGCCCCAGCCCCAATTTACGTGAAACATGCCTTTGCCGTCATATCCGTCCAGGTTAAAACTATGACCTGCATTGTTTTGGGTATCTACTGCATTATATATGATAGCTCTTCCGGCATTCAGTTCGTTAATCAATAATTGTTCCCAATCTTCATCATAATAGTCCCTCCAAATGTATTCAACTGCGTCAGGATAAGAAAAGACATTCTTAAGGGCATCAGATATACGGTTTACTTCATTACTGGGAATACCCGAACCGTCTGTCCCATAATCCATGCGAACACTCATGCCTGCATGGTATAGAATACGGGCTACTTCATTATAATTATCGGCACCGGTTAATATGTCATCCCAATTGTATGCCATCTCATTATCAAAATTGATAGACAAATTACCATAATTGGCACTTGTATAGCTTATGCTTCCTTTCGGACGAGCAGGATATCTCTGCACACTCATAGCCTGCCCCATAGCTACGGCTACACATCCGACAAGTGCTTTCTGCTGAGGACAATAGACGTTATAAGGTGTATCTTGATTCCAATTCACTTTGATAAGTGGTTCTATTTTTTGTCCTGATGCTCTCGTACTGACATCATTAACGTGGCTCCATCCTAAATGTGGTGTCGTAACAATCCGAGCAACTTTTTGGATCTGATCGGCATATTCATCTAACATGTATTGCATATTCTCGGGTAATTTCTCGAAATCTAATGAACCCTGTTCTGAATAGCCTAATATCGGTGTAGCAGTATCATCGCCCGATATGATTATCCAACCTTGGGGGGTAAAATTAATGATGTAGTAAGCTTCGCCAACAGCTGCAATCTTTTGTATTGTTGTAGATTTCCACTTATTTGCGTGTGAGTAAGTAACGGCAAATTGGCGCGCCTGTTGTTCTGTTACTCTTTTTCCCCATAAATTGATAAAGGATGAAAGGAGTAATAGAAATAATGATAAGTATAGTTTTTTCATGGGGCATCTTTTAGAGGGTAAAAAGGGCGTGTTTTTATTAACGAAAACACGCCCCAAGATTTTAATTATACTGTTATTCTAGACTGAATTTGTTAATTCTTTGTCATAACAATCTCACCTGCGGCATCCCAAAGCGAACCGCTCAGCTGGCCTGTTCCAGAAGGAGCCAAGAAGAAATAAAGCATCTTGGAACTATCAAACGTTACAGTCGTAAAATCATCATTACATTCACCGTCAATTGTCCCATCGAGAACCATTTGATTTCCTTCTGCAGTTCCCAGGTAAACATCGTTAATGCCAGAAGCTCCAAAATTCACCCCTTCTGCAAACATTGTTCCTAGTGCAAATGACAGAGTTACTTTTTGTGTTGCCATATCAAAATTGTATAACAATGTGGCTTGTGTCCAGTCATAGCCCATCATTCCTGTGACATAAAGAACTTGATTATATCCTTCTTCCGTCTCGTCGTGTCCAATTATTGTGACGTCCCAAGATTGCTCACCGGTATAAGGACTATTTACTGACATTTTCCATTTGCCTTGGAGTTTTTCATAGAAAGCGGAATCGTTGTCCCTTAAACCGACAGTCGTAACGGACTGGGTCCCAACGTTGGCGCCTTCTACGCTAATTAATTTTACAGTAAAGGTACGAGTCTCATTTATATCATTATCATCTACTGCACAGATCTCAATATTGCCACTTGTGGCATCAGCGGGGATGACAATAGATTTTGAAGTAACGATATAATGCACGTCTTCCATTGCCGGATTTTCTCCAGCCTCTGCAACTTCAACCGTAACTTTGATGGGGCCATTCAATTCGCCACTTACGGTCACAGGCACATTGAATATTCCTGCACTTTCTTTAACCAAGATTTCTTCTTGTGCCATGCTCACTGTCACATCACTGCTATTCCAGCTTTCTTCCTCAGAACATGCTGCGAAAAGGAAAGAAGTCAGGAGCAAAGCATATATTTTTCTAAACTTCATATTCTTTTATTTTTAAATTTGACAATTAATAACCGGGGTTTTGCTGGCCTTGCATTTGCGGGTTAGTCTGTATTTCATCAGAGGGAATAGGCCAAACGTAACGGTGGTCACCGGCTTCATAAGAAACAGCACTACTGGTCGTAACAAGAATACTTTCGATTTGAGGATTTTCAGGATGTGATGGATTACGTTGGAAACCAAGTCCCCAACGACGTAAGTCGCTCATTCTGAATCCTTCACCGATAAGTTCTTTTTGACGTTCTTCACGAATGGCATTAATTAAGTTCTGACCGCTATAACTTCCGTTTTCATATCCTTCAATACGTTTGCTGCGCAAATCATTCAAATATTTATTAGCCAATGTCGGATTGGTTGTTGCGGCAGCCTCCGCAGCGATTAAGTAAAGCTCACTGGTACGGAAAGGTTTGCTCATATTCATATAGTTCGGAGTACTGGGAGTCGTGCGCAAATCGATATTGCCAGGATATTTCGTAAATACATATGCTTGTACTTTAGAGTCTGTCAATTCCCAGATAGTAAAATAAGTATCAAAACGAACATCGCCTTCACCATACATAGCCAATACATCATAGGTCGGGATGTAATCCGCATTATCTTCATTCGTAGCCAGATAGGTTCCTCCAGTCGAGTTGCCCAATTCTGTTGCAGACATAAAGGGACGGAAAATGACTTCTGTGCCTTCGTCGTCGGCCCACAATTTCTTGTAATCGGCAAGTTCTGTCAAAGGATATATTCCAGAATTGATAACCGTTTCTGCTTTAGAGAGAGCCGTTTCATTATCTCCCTTGAGTAAAGCGATTCGAGCCTGTAAAGCTAAAACTGCATACGATGATAAATAGCTTGCATTGGGCGCTACGTTCGAATTATCAGTTTTTTCAAACTCAACTAAAGCATTATAAGCTGCAGTCAGATCATCGTCAATTAACTTATAAGTTTCATCTTGTGTGCTTCTGCCTGGATATGATGTCAAATCACCAGTCGGATGATATACTGTAACCAAAGGCAAGCCTTTTGCAGCAGCTTGTGCATTCTCTGCAGAGTAGGTCTCACAGAAATGATCTGCCAACCAATAGTAGCAATAAGCTCTAACAAAGTGAGCTTCACCATCGTAACGCGACAATGCCGCTAAATCGCTGGCCGACAATTCTGCGGTGGCTTTCAAATTCTCCATCTTCTCAATGATATAGTTGGCTGAATTGATGACCGAATATAAACCTGACCAATATCCGGTAATATCGCCGTCCGATGAATAAATTTCTCCTTGAGAAATGATGCCCAATCGGTTACCATTGGCTGTCGTTCCCTGGAATTGGTCCATTTGTATATCTGAGAAATATACATAGGAGCCTGTTGTGAGTCCTCTCATGCTGGAATAAAGCCCATTGCGGAAACGATAACAGTCATTGACTGTTTGAATAGCCGTTTCATCATCAAGGCTTCCGTAAGGTTTCATGTCCATATCACAAGATGTGAAAATGGCACCTGCGGTAAATATAGTAGCTAAAAATATATTTTTCATAATTGTCAGTTAGTTAGTTTAAAATGTTACTTCAAGACCGAAAATAAATTGTCTTGTATTGGGATAACCGAATACAACCAAGTTGCTGTCAGGCTCAGGGTCGTAACCTGTAAATTCAGTAATAGTCCATAAGTTACGTCCAGTAAAGAACAAGTTAACATTTTGCATATCTCCCAAACGTTTTAATACATTCTTGGGAAGAGCATATTGAACTGTCAGATTCTTCAGACGAATAAATGATGCGTTTTCAATTAAATGATCATCAAATTGGATAACTTCGCCTGCAGCAGGTATATCTGTAACTTGTCCCGGTGTTGTCCATATGTTTAACATATTGGTTGTCTGATTGTAGTTCTTTGCTGCCATTACTGAGTTTTCGATGAAATAGTCGTCGTTGTTGAGCAAATATTTTTTGGCTGCCCATGTGAAATCTGCGCTAACAGACAGACCTTTCCATGCCAATTCAGTTCCGAAACCGCCGGTAAGAGGAGCAAACATGTCCTTACCAATCAGTACGGCATCTCTTTCCTCATTATAGACTTTGGTAAGATTGCCATCCTTGTCATACCACATTTGTTTACCATCACGAGGATCGATTCCAGCTCTGCGTACCGTATAGAATTCACCAACGGAATGTCCTACCTTATACATCAAACCATAATCAGGGAGGGCGTATTCGTCACGACCATTGAAAAGTTCTGTAATCTCATTCTTGTTGTAGTTGAAATTAGCTTTTACGCTCCAATAGAACTGGCTGTTCTTAATGATGTCCAAATCAAAGTTTACATCTACACCCTTATTGACCATGGAACCAATGTTGCCACTGCCAGAGCCAAAACCTGTCGTATATGAATACGGAATATCCATTAACATATCGCTTGTTTTCTTATGGTAAAAATCAATGTCCAAGCCGACGCGGTCAAACAGACGGAAGTTGACTCCAACGTTTGCAGCTGCGACAGTTTCCCAAGTTAAGTCGTAATTACTTGCTTGAGAGATTCCAAGAGTACCTCCTCCATTATAGGTGTTGCTTCCACTACCAATCAAGCCAAAATAAGAATAATCTGAAATACTCGAGTTACCGGTTGTTCCATAACTGGCCTTCAGCTGAAGGTCATTAATCCAATCTACATCACTTAAGAAATTCTCTTTCTTTAGATCCCACATGACACCCGCAGACCAGAAGTTTGACCAACGATGATCTGGAGCAAATTTGGAACTACCGTCGCGGCGGAAAGCTAAATCTACATAATATTTTGAATCATAATTATAGCTTCCTGTAAAGAACATAGAGTTGAAAACCGTTTCTGTAACAGAATGACTCAAATCGCTGATACTAACAGTCGTACCTTGTGTAAGCTTCATCTGTCGGATATCGGTCTGGCCGCTTGTAAATACTCCGAACCCATTGCTCTTGGAGATGATGGATTCTTGTCCGGCGAGCAATGTTACATTGTGGTTGTCAATGTTGAATTTGTATTCTGCAGTATTTGTATAAGTAAATGCATAATATCTGGTGAACGATTCTTGGCGATATCCTTCACCACCTTTGTAAGTATCTCCCATCGGGGTCTTCAAATCTTCTGTCGGGAATCCTTGGTTGGAAATGGTGTAGTCATAAGAATCTACAGCTTGTTGAGCTCTGATGGTCAATCCTTTTATAGGGGTTAGCTCTTCGTATAAATTGATATTAGCCGTTACATTACGTCTTTGTACATCGCGATTCTGGTTGATGTATTCAACGGTGGGCTTTTGAGAATAATGCAAATACATGGCCTTATCTCCCCATTGGATATTACCATTTTCGTCAAAAGTATAGTAATAAGGAGAGTCATAGGGGAGGGTTACACGGGCAAAATAAGCCGGATTGGTACCATAAATTCCGCTTGCCTGGATTTCGTTGTTTTGTTCATATTGAGAGAAACCCAAATTAGATTGCATACCAACTTTTAACCATTTCTTTATTCGGGCATCGAAATTGAAACGGAGGGATTCACGGCGAATGCCTGACTGGTCAATGATACCTTCCTGGTCATGATGGTTGACAGACAAATAATAAGACGTGTTTGAACCACCACCGCGTACACTTGCATCTAATGTATAAGTAGGAGCGTGTCCGTCAAATATCTCATTACGCCAATTAGTGTCAATTCCATATTTATATGCAGCGTCATATGCAGCTTGCGACACAGGTTGACCAATCATTTCGCGGAATTTGATATATTGGTCAGAGTTCATCATGTCAACCTTGTCTGTTACCATATTTGAGAAACCGACTTGGGCGCGCAAAGTTACGGTAGCCTTTTCCTCAAATTTACCTTTTTTACTTGTAATGACAATTACACCGTTGGCCGCACGGGAACCATAAATTGCTGTGGATGCTGCATCCTTTAATACTGTAATGTTCTCAATATCACCAGGGTTAAGAGAATTGAACACGCTGGAGGATATCGGTGCACCATCCAATATAAACAAGGGGGTTGTTCCTGCATTAATGGAGTTTACACCGCGCAAGCGAATAGATGCGACTGCCGTCGGGTCACCCGAATTAGACAAAACGGACAGACCAGAAACTTGTCCCGCTAATGCATCAGTGAAATTGGTAGTAGGTGATTTTTCCAATGTTTGGTTGCTGACTGTTCCTACAGAACCAACAACGGATCCGAGTTTTTTGCCAGAACCGTAACCTACGATGACAACCTCATCAAGCAATTCTGTGTTCGGCTTCAATACGATGTGTACATTAGGAGCGATTTCCACTTTTTGCTCTTGCATACCGATGTACGAAATCACCAAAGTCTTCGCGGAACT
>CATXSD010000065.1 GCA_958402075.1 Mediterranea massiliensis
CGATGCCGCTAGCCATCAGTGGATGGCCGAGCCGGGTGCATTCGAAGCCATTGTCGCCGCATCGGCCACCGACATCCGGGGACGGGTGGAGTTCAAGCTGACGGAGTAAGTTTGCAAGAAATATTGGAATAAAGAGATTCCCCCCTGTTCCCGGGTCTTCCTTCCGATGGGGAAGGAAGCGGGGACAGGGGGAATTTTTCTATGATTCAGGTTTCAGTCAGTGTGCATCACTTGTACAGCGACTTCGCGATACCCATCTCCAGTCCGCGCAGTTCGGCCAGTCCGCGCAGGCGGCCGATGCACGAGTAGCCGGGATTGGTCTTCTTGCGCAGGTCGTCCACCATCTGGTGTCCGTGGTCGGGACGCATGGGGATGGACACGCCGCGGCGCTGCTGCATCTCGAGGAAGGCCTTCATCACGCCATACATGTCGACGTCGCCTTCCAGGTGGTTGGCTTCGTAGAAGTTGCCTTCGGCATCGCGCTTGGTGGAACGCAGGTGTACGAAGTTGATGCGGTCGCCGAAGCGGGTCATCATGGCGGCGCAGTCGTTGGCGCTGCTGACGCCCAGCGAGCCGGTACACAGGCAGAGGCCGTTGCTGGGGTTGGGCACGGCGTCGATGAGTGCCTGGAAGTCTTCGGCACAGCTCATGATGCGCGGCAGGCCCAGGATGGACATGGGCGGGTCGTCGGGGTGGATGACCAGCTTGACGCCCACTTCATCGGCCACGGGGCAGATTTCGCTCAGGAAGTAGATGAGGTTCTGGCGCAGGCGTTCGGGCGTGATGTCCTTGTAGCGGTCCAGTTCGTGCTGGAACTGCTCCAGCGTGAAGCTCTCTTCCGAGCCGGGCAGGCCGGCTATCATGTTGCGGACGAGCTTCTGCTTGTCTTCATCGGTCATCTGTTCGAAGCGGGCCTTGGCCTTGGCCTTTTCTTCGTCGGCATAGTCGGCTTCGGCACCGGGGCGCTTCAGCAGGAAGAGGTCGAAGGCGATGAAGGCGGCGCGCTCGAAGCGCAGGGCACGGCTGCCGTCGGGCAGTTCGTAGGCCAGGTCGGTGCGCGTCCAGTCGAGCACGGGCATGAAGTTGTAGGTAACGATGTTCACGCCGCATTTGGCCAGGTTGCGCAGGCTTTCCTTGTAGTTGTCGATGTACTTCTGGAAGTCGCCCGTCTGCGTCTTGATGTGCTCATGCACGGGCACGCTCTCGACGACGGACCACGTGAGGCCCACTTCCTCGATCATCTGCTTGCGCTTCATAATCTCTTCTACGGTCCACACCTCGCCGTTGGGGATGTGGTGCAGGGCATTGACGATGCCGGTGGCTCCGGCCTGCTTGATGTCCCACAGGCTGACGGGGTCGTTCGGCCCGTACCAGCGCCAGGTTTGTTCACAAAGTATCATAGTCGATGCTGAGTTTTGAGGTTATTAAATGGAGAATGCGTCAAATCCGCCGTCCACTACAGACAGGGCACCGGTGACGAAGCTTGAAGCGTCGCTGATGAGGTAGTGGATGGTACCGAAGAGCTCTTCCGGCTCGGCAAAGCGTCCGGCAGGCGTATGGGCGATGATGGCGCGGGCACGGTCGGTATAGGAACCGTCGGGATTGGTCAGCAGCGTGCGGTTCTGGTTGGTCAGCAGGAAGCCCGGCACGATGGCGTTGACGCGCAGTTCGGGGCTGAACTTGGTGGCCAGCTCAGTAGCCATGTAGCGGGTATAGTTGGCAATGGCAGCCTTGGCCGAGCCGTAGCCTACGACACGGGTCAGCGGGCGCAGGGCCGATTCGGAGCAGAAGTTCACGATGGCTCCCTTCTTGTTCTTGGCCAGGACGTCCACGAAGACCATCGTCGGCAGGATGGTGCCGAAGAGGTTCAGGTCGACCACTTTCTTGAAGGCGTCCACGTCCAGGTCGAGCACTGTCTTGTCCGGAGCGATGGTAGCGCCGGGCATGTTGCCGCCGGCAGCGTTGAGCAGCACGTTGATGGTGCCGAAGCGTGCGAGGATGTCTTTCTTGTTCTCCTCCAGCACTTCCTTGTTCAGTACGTCCGTCTTCAGGAAGAGGGCTTCGGTCTTTTGGTTCAGTTCGGCTTCCAGCTCCTTGCCGACCTCTTCGGCACGGTCCAGAATGACGATTTTTGCACCTTGTTCTGCCAGATAGTTGGCGATGTTCTTGCCCAGGATGCCACAACCGCCGGTGATGACGATGACCTGGTCTTTGATGTCAAATAAGTTTTTCATAATCTTATACTTGTTTATTGGAATGTTCGTGATGCAAAAATAGGCAGAAAAGAAACATTGTTATAGGCCGATTTTTGCAGGAAATATTCGTATTTTTGCAATATCTCTGTTTTTAAAGGATATTTGCGATGAAAAAGATAGTAAACGAACAGTTGCACATCTCGAACAGCAACCCCGTGCGTACCCGGTTCTACCGTTACAAAACCTTTACCTATCCGTGGCATTTCCATGGGGAATACGAACTGATGTATGTGGAGAAGGGGCAGGGGCAATGCCTGATAGGCGACAGCATCGCGGAGTATTCGGACCGCTGCCTGCTCTTCTTCGGTTCGGAGCTGCCCCACTGCATGCAGAATTTCGCCGCACCGTCGGGCGCGGATGAGGCCGGGGGAGTGAGCGGGGTGATTGTCCAGTTCGAGAAAGACTTCATGCACTATTCCTTTTCCAACTACGTCCAGTTCCTCCCCATCCGCAACATGCTGGCTCAGGCGGGGCGGGGGATTGTCTACCGCCTGGCCGACCGTCCCGACCTTTGCGAGATGATCCGCAGCCTGCCCCGTTCCGAGGGCTTCGACCAGATACTTTCCCTGCTCAGGCTGCTGCATGCGTTGTCGCTTCTTCCGCAGAAGGAGCTGGTGGCGTCGCCCAACTACAATCCGCTGTCGGCCGACTTCAAGGACAAGAAGATAGAGAAGATCATCGCTTTCCTGAACAAACGCTATACGCAGCGCGTCAGCCTGAACGAGATAGCCTCCTATACGGCCATGAATCCGGCTTCCTTCTGCCGCTACTTCAAGGAGAACACGGGCAAGACGCTCAAGGAATACATCCTGGACATGCGCATCGGCTATGCCTGCAAGCTGCTGGCCGTCGACCGGCTGAACATTTCGCAGATCAGTCTGGAGTGCGGGTTCGAGACCATCACGCACTTCAACCGCAGCTTCAAGCGGATTACGGGTATCACGCCGACGGAATACAAGCGGCGGACGCTGTACACGGGTGGGGAGGAACGTCCGTCAGCGTGAGGCGGCCGTCCGGGCGGGCCGGTGGCTGGCCTGCAATACCAGCAGGCTTTCGGGGCCCATGTTGAACAGCAGGTCCGCGATGCTCAGGTTGGGCAGGAAGCCCAGCCGTTCCTGGAACACCTGGTAATAGGGTTGGGGGCAGAAGTCGGGGTCCTCCGTGCGGAAGTCCTTCTTGGGGTGGATGCGTTCGCGGAAGTCGTCTTCGCCGGGAGCGAAGGTAGTCTTGTAGTCTGTGGTGCGCTCCATCTGCGGCTCCAGCCCGATGAGCGAGCAGACCAGGCGGCACAGGGCTTCGTTGAAGTCGGCCAGGAACTCGTACTTCTGTTCGTAGAAGGGGCGGAAGTCGTCCTTGTAGTATTCGAAGAAGGGTGTGTGGTTGTAGGCCGACTCCAGGGCGTTCCAGTGCAGGTGGCGCCAGTTGCCGTGGTCGGAGATGCGGATGTCCTTCATGGGGCACCTCAGCGTGTCGGGCTTGACGATGGGTACCGAGAGCGCCAGCGGGCCGTCCGGCGCGGCGATGGTGCAGCGGTTGCGGTAGGTCTGCTTCAGGTAGTGGTCGCAGTCCTCCACACAGACGTGGCTGTAGGCCAGCAGCTTGGTGTAGTATTCCACCGGGGCCAGGTAGGCCGAAGAGAGGTATATCGTTTCCTTTTCCATTGCTTTCTTGTTTTTATCGCACCGCCTTGCCTATTCTGTCCCAGCGCATGCCGCTTTCCTTGTCGCGCGAGAACCAGATGACGGAAGCCCGTCCGATGAGGTGGTCTTCGGGCACGAAGCCGAAGAGGCGCGAGTCCGACACGTTGGCCGCGTTGTTCGAGGCCACCCAGTAGTAGTCCTTCGTGAAGACACAGTGCTGCACGGGGCGGCCGTCCACGTAGAGGGTGTCGTTCTGTATCTTGGCGTTGCGGTGTTCGTGCAGCACCAGCGTGTTGCACAGCAGCACGCGGTTCCACGGATAGACGCGCACGGCGCGGCCCTTCTTCGGCACGATGAGGGCGCGGGCCTTCTGCAGGGAGTCGGGGCGAGCGGCAGGCTGTATCCAGCAGTGCCCGTAGAGGGCCTGCTCCAGCAGGTAGTATTCGTAGCGGCTGAAGCTGCGCAGGTAGTGGAGCGAGTCTTCGCCCATCCGCTCGGCGTGGCGGATGGAGAGCGTGGCCAGCAGCGTGTCCAGCTGGCGTTCCTTGGCCTTGGGGTAGGCATAGACGAACTTCTGGTCGGGGGCATACTGCTCGCAGGGCAGGGCGGTGAAGAAGGAATCGACCAGCAGCGTGTCGCCGGGCAGGCCGATGCAGCGGCTGATGAAGACCTCGCGCCGGCTGATGTCCGTCTGGCGGTTGGCAGGGTTGTTGAAGACGAGGATATCTTCCCTTTTTACCGGGCCGCCGCCCCAGCGGTGGTAGCCCCACAGGTTCATGAAGGGCAGGCGCAGGCCGTAGCTCCACTTGTTCACCAGGATGCGTTCGCCCTGATAGAGCGAGTTCTCCATGCCGGCCGAGGGAATCAGGTAGGACGTCGCCACACACGAGCGGAGCAGCACCACGATGAGCGCCACTCCCGCTACGGTTCCTATGACTTTTCCCGCCTTCTTCATGGGACCTGTCCTCCGTTCAGCTTAGTCTACCCACTTGAACAGGCGGTTCCAGCGTATCTTGCCGTCCAGCCAGCCGCGGTCCTTGTCCAGCGAGAGCCATACGACGAGCGGCTTGCCCACCACGTGGTCCTCGGGCACGAAGCCCCAGTAGCGCGAGTCGGCGGAGTTGTGGCGGTTGTCGCCCATCATCCAGTAGTAGTCCATCCGGAAGGTATAGGTGTCGGTCTTCTGGCCGTTGATGTAGAGGCCGTCGGCGCGGCGTTCCAGCTTGTTGCCCTCGTAGGCCGTGATGCAGCGTTCGTAGATGGGCAGGTTGTCGTCCGTCAGGGTGATAGTGGCTCCCTTGGCGGGTATCCAGATGGGTCCGTAGTTGTTGCGGTCCCACTTCGTATAGAGGTTCTGCGGATACATCTGTCCGGCAAAGCTCTCGGGCTCCATGACGATGCGGCTGATGAGCTTCTTGTTGCCCTCGAGGGCCTGGTGCATGGCCTTGGTCAGCGGCAGGTGATAGACGGGAGCCAGACGGCCCTGTGCGTCGCGGCGGTCGAAGCCCATGGCCTCCAGTTCGGCCTCCCAGCCCGGGTCGTTGTTCATCAGCCACTGGTCGTCCTTGCTGATGCCCAGCTCGCGGAAGAGGTTTTCGGGGATGAGCGGACCGGTGGTCTGCACGAAGTAGTTGAACTGCAGTCCTTCGGGGTTCTCGATGGCCTGGCCGTCGATGTATACCTGTCCGCCCTTAATCTGGAGCGTGTCGCCCGGCAGGCCCACGCAGCGCTTCACGTAGTTCTCGCGGCGGTCAACGGGGCGGGTGATGACCTTGCCGTACATCTGCGGGTTGGACAGGATGAGCTTGCGTCCTGCCGCATAGTAGAGGTCGTAGACGGCCCGCTGCTGCTGGCGCGTCAGGCTGTCCATGTCGACGGGCTTCGGGTAGACGCGCTGCCCTTCGCTGTAGGCCAGGCTGTAGAAGTCGGTCTGCTGGAAGTTGGTGGCCACGGTGTCGCCCGCGGGGAAGTTGAATACCACGATGTCGTTCAGCTTCACCCGTCCGAAGCCCGGCACGCGCTTGTACTTCCACTGCGGCCACTCGATGTACGACTTGCAGTTGAACACAGGCAGTGTGTGCTGGGCCAGGGGCATGGAGAGGGGCGTGTTGGGCACGCGCGGTCCGTAGCTCACCTTGCTGACGTAGAGGAAGTCGCCCACGAGCAGCGATTTCTCGAGCGACGACGACGGTATCTGGTAGTTCTGGAACAGGTAGATGTTGACGAAGTAGACGGCTACCAGGGCGAACACGATGGCGTCCACCCAGCTCATGACGCCGCGCACGGCAGCGTTCTCGGACTTCCTCCACCAGCTCCAGGGTATCTTCTTGGTGATGTAAATGTCAAAGATGAAAGGTACGACCACCAGTCCCCACCAGCTTCTGACCCACAGGAGGAAGAGCAGGTAGAGCAGCGTGACGATGCCGAACTTAATCCATTGTTTGCGTGATACTTGTTTCATGGCTTGCTATGCTTGTTTATTTCAGAAACGGGAATAGGTCGCTCATCCCCAGGAAGCCTTCGTGCGTGGCGGTGTATTCGGCGGCCAGCACGGCGCCCAGGGCAAAGCCGCTGCGGTTCTTGGCGTCGTGGGTGATGGTGATGCTGTCGGCCTCGGAGTCGTAGCGGATGCTGTGGATGCCCGGCACCTCGCCCTCGCGGATGGAGCTGACGGGCAGTTCGTCGGCAGCGCAGGCGGTGGTGCCTGTCACGGTGCCGTCGGGTGCCTGGAGCGTGCCCTTCACCCAGCGCGTCTTGCGGTCGAGGTTCTCGAGGATGCCTTCGGCCAGGGTGATGGCGGTGCCGCTCGGTGCGTCCAGCTTGTGGATGTGGTGCGTCTCGCTCATGCTCACGTCGTAGCCGGGGAACTGGTTCATGATGCGGGCCAGGTACTTGTTGACGGCCGAGAAGATGGCCACGCCCAGGCTGAAGTTGCTCGACCAGAACAGCGTCCGTCCGCCTTCGGTGCAGAGGCGGCGCACTTCCTCGCCGTGTTCTTCCGTCCAGCCCGTGCTGCCCGACACGAGCTTCACGCCCGCCTCGAAGGCCTTCATGTAGTTGCCGTAGGCAGCCTTGGGGTTGGTAAACTCGATGGCCACGTCGGCCGAGCGGAAGGCTTCGGACTGGAAGTCCTCCTGGTTGTCGATGTCGATGATGCAGACAATTTCGTGTCCGCGACTACGGGCAATGCGTTCTATTTCCTTGCCCATCTTGCCATAACCGATCAGTGCTATTTTCATTGTTCTCAGTTTTCTTATAATTAAATCAATATGCAAAGATAGGACTTTTCTGATACAAACGGCTTTCATTATCGACTTGTTAACAATAGCGGGGTGGGAAAGTGTCTGCCGCCATGTTCCCTTCTTGCTGAATATTCCTGACAAAAGATGGCCTCGTCCGAAGGAAGAAAGACTTGTCTGCATCAAGTTGCGTTGTTCCTGCCGAAGATTACTAATTCGTTGATAATCAGTATTCGATTTTTCAGGTGCCATTCCTGAAAAACCTGAATACTTTTCAGGCCCGTACCTGAAGACCTTTCAGTCCGTACCTGAAGACCCTTCAGGTTAAACCTGAAAGCCTTTCAGGTAGTACCTGAAAAATACCTGAAAACGGGGCTTCGGAAAGTCTGGTTGCTTTTCTTGACAAACGGGCAGCTCTATTTCGTGTAGTTGCGTCGGATGACGGTACCTTGGGACGTGTTTTTCCCCGGCCGGAACAAATCCTCGTCGTCGAAGGGGCGCAGCTTGTACCACATCATGAAGTCGGACGAGCAGCACAGCAGGCTTATGATGCCGAAGACGTAGGCCGTGGCATTGCCGGTGCAGAAGCCGTGCAGTACGGGCAGCAGGCCCATCAGGATGCCGGGCAGGAGCAGCAACAGGCGGTAATGCTTCAAGGGAACGGGACGGGTGGGGGCGAGGCCGATGGATTTCCAGTCGCAGGCCCAGCGGAGGCCTTTCAGGCTGCGTCCGTTGATGAAGTATCCCAGCAGGCTGTATAGCAGGATGTAAAGACCGACTACGGGAAGAATCAGCCAGAAGATGCTTCTTCCCCAGTGCAGCCCGATGTAGTGGCCCAGGTTGTAAAGGGAGAATTCTTCCCAAATGTAGATGTAGAGGGCCGAGCTGGCGAACATGACCAGTAGGTAGGACACGACGACGTAAACGGTGATTCGTCCCGGGTTGATTTTGACTTCCATGCCGTCCGGTTGCGGGGCGGGGTTCGGATTGGGTTGTGCAGTTGTTTTCATAAGGCGTGAATGATAGGATTCAATAAAAGATAGCCATATATTTTCCGATATAGTAGCCCGTCGCGAAGCAGACGATGAAGCTCGCCAGCCCGACGGCTGCCAGGACGAGGATTTTTTTGACGGGGTCGTTACCCGTCAGCGACTCCGCTTCTTTCGCGAGGAAGCGGGTCATGTGGTTTTTGAAAGTTGTTTCCATTGTGACATTTGTTTTCTGGTTGACGTTGCAAAGATAGCCCCTCTCAGGTAAACGGAAGGTTAACGTTACGTTATCTTTACGTTAACGGAGCTTCTGCATGACGGAAGTCATAACAGGAAGGAGTCGGGCGAAACGCCCTGCCCTGCGCGTAGATACGTTACAAGAGTGGTCTTTTTACCTTTAAAATGTTCCTTATGGAAGGAATCGTGTATCATGTATGGAGAATATTCCTATCTTTATGACGTTTTTAAATATTGCAACTATGAAGTATGTGATTCAGATGCTCTTGTTTGTATCTCTTTCTTTCGGAGCCCAAGCGCAGGAGATGCACAATGCCTATGCGGTTATGGAGTGTGCTTCAGGAAGGGGAGAAAGCCTTCAGACCAGGTTTCAACAATCTTATGAACCGGCTGCATCCGATGGGGTGGTGACGGGTAAGGGGATACTCGACTACAAGCAAACGGTTTATTGGAAAAAACACAGGCGGTTGAGGAAATACGCATGGGCTGCGCTTGGATTGGGCGTTTGTGGAACGGTTGTCGGCTGGATAGGGGAAGCTGGTAATACTGCGCATACCAATAGTAACTGGAAAGAGGACGGGAAGGTATGGGATGTCGTTTTGGTTGCGGGTATAGGTCTGACAGCTTCCAGCATTCCATTGTTTGTCTTTTCACATAAGAACAAAAGGAAGACCAGGGAAACGGTAGAATTCTCGTTCCGGAGTTCAAACATTCATTGGGTGTCGCCAAACGGCACGAAGCAGGCGCAACGTGTCTTAGGTCTTTGTATCAGCTTTTGAGCCGTTCTGGATGACAGGTTACGAACATGTCTTATGCTTGTTGGGAGATAAATTCTTGCCGATTTGAGGCGGTGTATTTATCTTTACGTCAACGGAGTTGGAGGGAAAGGGAAAAGAAGTTACTTTTGTAGCGGTAAGCGGTGAGTGGTGAGCGGTTGGTACCTGCACTCACCGCTAACCGTTAACCACTAACCACTAACCGCTATAGACATGAGCAAGTCCTACTACATCCTCCTCACCCTCGTGGCCGCCGCCGTAGCCGTCTTCTTCCTCGGCCGCTGGACGGGCATGGGCCTGGGGCTCAACAGCCAGCGGGTGACGCGCACCGTCCACGAGGCCTGGTGCCGTGCCGACGACCGCCACGCCCTCTGCCCCGAGGCCGGGCTCGACTCCCTCTTCCGCCAGCAGCTGCGCGAGGGCGGGTTGCGCCGCCTCCGCTTCCGGCTGGACACGGTGCCGCTGGCGGGCGACTCGACCGTGGTGCTCCGCTCCACCCTGCGCTACTTCGACGATTACGAACGCGAGCTGGAGCATCGGCGCACGTTCGTCATCCCGCTGGACAGCCTGCAAGGCGTGCGGGCCCGCCTCCTCAACCTGCGTGCCGAGACCGTCGGGTCGCAGCTCTACTACCTGCTGGGCACGGTGGCAGGCTTCTTCCTGCTGGCTTACGGCATCTTCAAGCAGGTGGACATCATTCAGCGGCAGGACAAGCTGTCGCAGATGCGCGAGGACTTCTCCTATGCCATGGTACACGACATGAAGACACCCATCAGCACCCTGCTGATGGCGGCGAGGAACCTGCGCAGCGGCCGCCTGGACGACAAGCCCGAACGCAAGCGCGAGCACTTCGACCTGCTGGAGCGGGAGAGCCTGCATCTGCTGGACCTGACCAACCGGGTGCTCACCCTCTCGAAGATGGAGCATCACCAGCTGCTGCTCACCAAGGACTGGCATCCCCTGCGTCCCGCCGTGGACGACCTGATACAGGTGTTCGAGGCAAAGGCCACGAAGCCTGTCACCTTCCACACCGACCTGCAGGCCGAAGAAGTCTATGCCGACCTGGAATATCTGAAGGAAGCTCTCTCCAACCTGATAGACAACGCCTTGAAATACTCCAAGGACACGGTAGAGGTGCGCATCGCCTCGCGTCGGGAGGCAGGCTTCGTCCGCATCAGTGTCCGCGACAACGGCATCGGCATTCCCCTTGCGGCCCAGCGCACCATCTTCGACAAGTTCGAGCGCGTGCTGCCCCGCGACGACGGCAGCGGGCAGAAGAAGATTTCCGGCTTCGGCCTCGGCCTGAACTACGTGATGAACGTGGCCCGCGAGCACGGCGGCTACGTCAGTGTGGAGAGTGTGCAGGGACGCTTCAGCGAGTTCACGATGTCGCTGCCTCTCCCGCAGGAACCACTCGCCACTTATCGTTAACCCACTAACCGCTACAGACATGGAACTCCTTTTACATTACCTTTGGAAACACAAAATCTTCCCCTTGCAGGAACTGCGCACCACCGACGGCCAGCGGGTAGAAGTCATCGACCCCGGCCTGCCCAACACCGATGCGGGCCCCGACTTCTTCAACGCCAAGCTGAAGCTGGACGGCATCCTGTGGGTGGGCAACGTGGAGCTGCACGACCGCTCTTCCCTCTGGCTGAAGCACGGACACCAGTCGGATGCCGCCTACGACAACGTCATCCTGCACGTGGTGGGCGAGGCCGACTGCCCTGTCTTCCGCCGCGACGGCCAGCCCATCCCCCAGCTCGTCCTGACCTGCCCCGCCGATGTGGCCCGCCGCTACGACGAACTGCGCCGTTCGGAGATTCATCCGCCCTGCTACTCCATCCTGTCCTCCCTGCCCAAGCTGACGGTGCACTCCTGGCTCTCGGCCCTGCAGGTGGAGCGCTTCGAGCGGAAGGCGCGCGACATCCGTGCCCGTCTCGACGCCTACGGCAACCATTGGGAAGACGTGTTCTTCGTCACCCTGGCCCGCAACTACGGCTTCGGGCTGAACAGCGACGCTTTCGAGGCCTGGGCGCGGCTCGTCCCTTTCCGTGCCGTGGACAAGCACCGCGACAACCTCTTCCAGGTGGAAGCCTTCTTCCTCGGCATGGCCGGCCTGCTGGACGAGGAGCGGCCCGACTATGGCGACTATTACCTCCGCCTCCAGAAGGAGTATCGCTACCTGCGGCAGAAGTTCAGCCTGCCCGCCCCGCTGGACCCTTCGCGTTGGAGGCTCCTGCGCCAGCGTCCCGGCGGCTTCCCCTATGTGCGCCTGGCCCAGCTGGCCGACCTTTACCATCGCGGGCAGACGCTATTCTCGCGGGTGATGGAGGCCCGCACGGCCGACGAGCTGCGCCAACTGCTGGCCGTGGGCACCTCTTCCTATTGGGAGGAACACTTCACCTTCGGCAAGACTTCCGTCCGCCAGCCCAAGCAGATGGGCCGTGGTGCGCTCGACCTGGTCATCATCAACACCGTCGTCCCCTTCCTCTATGCCTACGGGCAGCACCGGCAGGAAGAAAGCCTCTGCGAGCGGGCCACAGCCCTGCTGGAAACTCTGAAGGCCGAGAACAACTACATCACGCGGATGTGGAGCGGGGCCGGCCTGCCCGTTTCGACCGCTGCCGACTCGCAGGCCCTCATCCAGCTCCAGAAGGAGTATTGCGACCGCAAGGACTGCCTCCGCTGCCGCTTCGGCTACGAGTACCTGAAGCGGAAGGGAGGAAAGGAATAGCGGTGAACGGTTAGCGGTTAGTGATGAGCGGTAGCATCTTTATGATACTAACCGCTCACCGCTCACCACTCACCACTATTTTGTCATTGTTTTGTACGATTTTGCCTGTCGGTTTGCCGGGAATGTCGTTTCTTCGTGACCGAATGAAGACGACATTGCAACAACCTTAAATAAACCAACAGAATATGACGCATTTCAACAAATGGACCCGCGGCGCGGCTGCGCTTCTGGGACTTTTTCTGGCCTCGCAGGCAGAGGCACAGGTCGTGAAGAACGAGCGCCTGCTCTCCTTTGAAGAGGAAGCAGTGCCGGCCTACGTGGCGGCGGACGACGGTTCCCGCCTGACCATCAACGACGAACATTACAAGGACGGTCTCCACAGCCTCGGCTGGGAGTATGGGCCGGGTGCCGTGCTCCGCGTGAAGAAAGACCTGATGTTCGAGCCCAAGGACCCTACGGGCAAAGATACCTACCTGTCGGCCTTCATCGTGTGGGTGTACAACGAGCAGGCACAGGACAAGCAGATACGTTTTGAATTCCTGAAGGACGGCAAGCTCTGCACCTCCTTCCCCTTCGGCATCAACTTCACGGGCTGGCGTGCCGCATGGGTATGCTACGAACGCGACATGCAGGGCGTGCCCGAAGAAGGCATGAACGAGCTGCGCATCGTGGCCCCCGACGTCCGGGGCAAGCTCTGCTTCGACCACATCGTCACGGCCAGCAAGGTGGATGCCCGTCAGCAGACGGCCGACGTGCAGGTGCCTTTCGTCAACAAAGGTACGACGAACCACTGGCTCGTCATTTACGAGCACTCCCTCTGGAAGCCCGAAATCGCCCTGACCCCTCTCGACGACCGGCAGAAGGCCGACATCAAGCGGATGGAAACCCGCTTCCGCGACATGCTCTACACGCCTGGCAAACTGACCGACAAGGAGATGCAGGCCATCCGCCAGGCGTATGACTTCTATCAGATTACCTACAAGAACGGCAAGGTGAGCGGTCTGCCCATCTTCATGGTGCGCCAGGCCGAGGCCTACGAACGCATGATACCCGGCTGGGACAAGGATATGTTCACCAAACTGGGCATGGAGATGAACAATTATTTCAACCTGATGAAGCGCATCGCCACTGCCTATCTGAACGCCAAGGACGACACGCTGCGCGACGAGTTGCGGCAGAAGTTCCTGGCCATGTACGACCACATCACCGACCAGGGCGTGGCCTATGGCAGCTGCTGGGGCAACATCCACCACTACGGCTACAGCATGCGCGGCCTCTACGTGGCCTACTTTCTGATGAAGGACGTGCTGCGCGAGGCGGGCAAGCTGGCCGAGGCCGAACGTACGCTGCGCTGGTATGCCATCACCAACGAAGTCTACCCCATGCCTAAAGTGAACGGCATCGACATCGACTCCTTCAACACCCAGACACAGGGACGCATGGCCAGCATCCTCATCATGGAAGACTCGCCCGAGAAGGTGCAGTACCTGCGCTCCTTCTCCCGCTGGCTCGACTACGGCTGCCGTCCGGCCGACGGGCTGATGGGCTCCTTCAAGAGCGACGGCGCCTGCTTCCACCATTGCAACAACTATCCGGCCTACGCAGTGGGCGGCCTGGACGGTGCCACAAACATGATTTACCTGCTGAGCGGCACGCAGTTCCGGGTGTCCGAACTGGCTCACCAGACGGTGAAGAAGGCCCTGCTCACCATGCGCTTCTATTGCAACACCCGCCAGTGGTCGCTCTCCATGTCGGGCCGCCACCCCAACGGCAAAGGGCAGCTCATCCCCGTACAGTATGCCACGATGGCCCTTGCCGGTACCCCCGACGGCCGTCAGCCCTACGACGCCGACATGGCTGCCGCCTACCTCCGCCTGATGGAATACACCGGCCGGGTGAACGAAAACGATCCCGACTACCTGCCCCGCACGTCGAGCAAAAGGGAACAGCGGCTGAAACAGG
>CATXSD010000066.1 GCA_958402075.1 Mediterranea massiliensis
GCCTGCTGAAGCGGCGCATCGTCGAGGCCAAGGAGCGTGGCGAGGGCGTGTGGATCACGGTGAAATGAGGATGGCGCGAGGGGCTGGAAAAGGATGCCTCGTGAGCATTTAACAAACATAAACACGCCGCACTTTTCAACACGCAATGTGCTGATAGCCAGCTGATAGGCGATGAAAAAGTGCGGCGTTCAAAAACTCCCGGCATGCGATGAATGGCTGTCATCTCTGGCGCCGGACACCGGGGCGGCCGTCGTTTTGAATGCCCTGATCGGGCGCCGTGCGTGGAAGGCTTTTAGCGCTCTGTCACCGATATTTAAACCTGTATGTTGATTCTTATATTCGCGTTATATCAGTTTTTTCTTACCTTTGTCCTTATGAACCGATTTTATACTTCCGTTGAGATGCCCGAAGGGTTGCCGCGCTTTTCGCAACGCGACCGCCTGCTGCTGATGGGCTCCTGCTTCGCCACGAATATCGGCGCGAGGCTGGTGGAGGCAAAGTTTGCCTGCGACGTCAACCCCTACGGGGTGCTCTATAACCCGCTTTCCCTCTCGGCCGCCCTGCGCGAGGCGATGGACGGGAAGGTGTATGCCGAGGGCGATCTGTACGCGTACGGCGGATTGTGGCACAGCCCGATGCACCACGGCGACTTCTCCGCACCGACGGCCGGCGAGGCGCTGGCACGCATCCGGGCGCGGCTGGAGGCTCTGCAGGCGGAGCTGGCAGGGCTGGACGCGCTGGTGCTGACGTGGGGAACGGCCTGGGTGTACGAGGACGCGCAGACGGGGCGCATCGTGGGCAACTGCCACAAGCGGCCCGAGCGTTGCTTCCGCCGCCGGCGGCTGACGGTGGAGGAGGTGACGGCCGACTGGCTCGACCTGATCGGCGCGTTGAGGGCCCGCAATCCGCGCCTCCGGGTGCTGGTTACCGTGAGCCCCATCCGCCACATCCGCGACGGCCTGCATGCCAACCAGCTGAGCAAGGCCACGCTGCTGCTGGCGGCCGACGCGCTGGTGGAGGCTCTGCCCGATGTCGTGGGCTACTTCCCCGCCTACGAACTGCTGACGGACGAGCTGCGCGACTACCGCTTCTATGCGGCCGACCTGGTGCATCCGGCCGACGTGGCGGTGGACTACGTGTGGGAGCGCTTCTGCGACGTTTGTCTGACGGACGAGGCGCGGCGGGTAATGGGCGAATGTGACGCCATCCGTAAGGCCTTAGCGCACAAACCTTTCCGTCCGGACTCGGAAGACTATAAGAATTTTTTAGAACAAATATTGTTAAAAATAGACCGACTTAACGAAAAATACCCGTACTTAGACTTCGAAAAAGAGAGAACAACATGTCGTATTCGATTGAAAAAATAGCAGAACTGATCGGAGCCCGACGCATCGGCGAGGCTCCGGCTACCATCGACTGGCTGTTGACGGACAGCCGTTCGTTGAATTTCCCTGAGGAAACTTTGTTTTTTGCCCTCCCTGCCAAGCGCAACACGGGAGCCAACTATATACCTGAACTCATCGAGCGGGGCGTACGCTGCTTTGTGGTGAGTGAGGAAGAGTACCAGAAAAATGAAGAATTAAGAATGAAGAATGAAGAATTGTCTGTAAAGGATGAAAATTCTTCATTCGGAAGCAAGGCTTCCATTCTTCATTCTTCATTGAATTTCCTGCTTGTTTCTTCGCCCCTGAAGGCCCTGCAGAAGTTGGCCGAGCTGCACAGGGCGCAGTTCAGCATCCCTGTAGTGGGCATTACGGGCAGCAACGGCAAGACGGTGGTGAAGGAGTGGCTCCACCAGCTGTTGGGCGACGACCGGCGCATCGTCCGCTCGCCGCGCAGCTACAACTCGCAGATCGGCGTGCCCCTGTCTGTGTGGCAGATGAGCGAAGACGACGAGCTGGCCATCTTTGAGGCAGGCATTTCCCAGCCGGGCGAAATGCGGGCGCTGGAGGCCATCATCAAGCCTACCATCGGCATCCTGACCAACATCGGAGGGGCGCATCAGGAAAACTTCTTCTCGTTGCAAGAGAAGTGCATGGAGAAGCGGACGGTCTTCAAGAACTGCGACGTGCTGATATACAACGGCGACGACGAATTCATCTGCAACTGTGTGGCCAAGTCGTTGCTCTCCGCCCGTGAGATAGCCTGGAGCCGCAAGGACCCCGAGCGGCCGCTCTTCATTTCGAAGGTCGAGAAGGGAGACAACTGTACGCTGATAGCCTACCGCTATTTGGATATGGACAACCAGTTTACCTTGCCCTTCATCGACGACGCCTCCATCGAAAACTCCCTGAACTGCCTGGCCGCCTGCCTCTACCTGATGCTGCCGCCGCAGAAGATATCGGAGCGGATGGCACGGCTGGAGCCGGTGGCCATGCGTCTGGAGGTGAAGGAAGGCAAGAACGGTTGCCTGCTCATCAACGACAGCTACAACAGCGACCTCGGCTCGCTGGACATCGCCCTCGACTTTCAGTACCGCCGTTCGCAGGACAAGGGGCTGAAGCGTACGCTCATCCTGTCGGACATCCTGGAGACGGGGCAGAATGCCCCCACGCTGTATCGCCGTGTGGCCCAGCTGGCAAGCAGCCGCGGCGTGGAGCGCATCATCGGCGTGGGGCCGAATATCTCTTCCTGTGCCGACTGCTTCTCCATCGAGAAGTCCTTCTATCCCGATACGAAGGCGTTGTTGCAGGCCATTGCCCGCAAGGAGCTGACGTTGGAGAAGGAGCTGATACTCATCAAGGGGGCGCGCAAGTTCGGCTTCGACGCTCTGAGCGAGGCCCTTGAAAAGAAGGTGCACGAAACCATCCTGGAAGTGAACCTCGGGGCGATGGTGGCCAATCTGAACTACTACCGCAGCAAGTTGAAGCCCGAGACGAAAATGGTGTGCATGGTGAAGGCCTCGGCCTATGGGGCGGGTTCTTACGAGATTGCCAAGACATTGCAGGAGCATCACGTGGATTACCTGGCCGTGGCCGTGGCCGATGAAGGTTCGGACCTGAGAAAGGCGGGCATCACGTCCAACATCCTCATTATGAATCCCGAAATGACAGCTTTCAAGACCATGTTCGACTACCAGCTGGAGCCCGAAGTGTACAGCTTCCACCTGCTGGAAGCCCTTATAAAGGAGGCGGAAAAAGAAGGAATCACGCATTTCCCCATCCACATCAAGCTGGATACGGGCATGCATCGCCTGGGCTTTGCGCCCGAGGACATGCCGGAGCTGGTCAAGCGCCTGCGCGGACAGAATGCGGTGCTGGTCCGTTCGGTCTTCTCGCACCTGGTGGGGAGCGATTCGCCTGTGTTCGACAGCTTTACGCGGCGGCAGATCGAGACGTTCGAAGCGGCGGCCAAGGTGCTGCAGGATGCCTTCCCGCACAAGATATTACGCCACATCTGTAACTCGGCGGGCATCGAACGCTTCCCCGGCGCGCAGTTCGACATGGTGCGGCTCGGCATCGGCCTGTACGGCATTAACCCGATAGACAACTCGATATTGAATAATGTAAGCACGCTGAAGACAACCATCCTGCAGATACACGATGTGCCGCAGGAAGATACCGTGGGCTATAGCCGCAAGGGGCATCTGGAGCGCCCGTCGCGCATCGCCGCCTTGCCCATCGGATATGCCGACGGCCTCAACCGCCGTCTGGGCAACGGGCATGCCTATTGCCTGGTGAACGGACATCGGGCACCCTACGTGGGCAACATCTGCATGGACGTGTGCATGATCGATGTGACGGACATTGACTGCAAGGAGGGCGACCCGGTGGAGATCTTTGGCGACCATCTGCCTGTGACCGTTCTCTCCGATGTGCTCGAAACCATTCCTTACGAAGTGTTGACGAGCGTATCGACGCGTGTCAAGCGGGTGTATTTTCAAGACTGACAGTCCTTGGATAATTGGGCAATGAATTTTGTATTTTTCGCGGTTTACATTATCTTTGTCCCACACAAATCATATAAAAAGTAAAAGAAATAACCATGACTAATTTACTCTTATTGGGATTTTGGCCCAGCGGCTCGGAATGGATTATTATCGTAGTGATTATTCTGCTGCTCTTCGGCGGCAAGAAGATACCCGAACTGATGAAAGGGCTGGGCAAAGGCGTGAAGAGTTTCAAGGAAGGCGTGAACGAAGCCAAGGAAGAAATCAACAAGGCCAAGGACGACATCGACGCACCTGCCGACAAGGACAAGAAATGACCTGAAGCATGTCGGACGGCAAGGAACTGACCTTTTGGGAACATCTGGACGAACTGCGCAAGGTGCTTATCAGGGTGCTTTGCGTGTGGTTCGTGTTGGCTGTGGTCTATTTTGCGGCCATGCCCTATCTGTTCGACAAGGTGGTGTTGGCTCCCTGCAACAACGATTTCGTCTTCTATCACTTGTTGCGCTCCATCGGAGAGTATTTCCACCTGAAGGACGAGTTCTTTACGCAGGAGTTTCATGTAAAGTTGGTCAACATCAATCTGGCGGCTCCTTTTCTGATCCACATGTCCACTGCCTTCTGGATGTCGGTCGTGACGGCGGCTCCCTACGTGTTTTATGAAATCTGGCGTTTTGTCAGTCCTGCCCTCTATCCCAATGAAATGCGTGGCGTGCGCAAGGCGTTGGGCATTGGGACGGTGATGTTCTTTGTGGGCGTCCTGCTCGGCTATTTCATGGTCTATCCGCTGACGTTGCGTTTCCTTTCTACCTATCAGCTCAGCGCGCTTGTCGAGAACCAGATTTCGCTGAACTCCTACATCGACAACTTTATGATGCTGATACTCTGCATGGGGGCGGCGTTCGAATTGCCGTTGGTGACGTGGTTGTTGTCCCTGCTGGGCATCGTGCACAAGCGGTTGTTGCGCAAGTATCGCCGTCATGCGGTGGTGCTGATCGTCATTGTGGCAGCGGTCATTACCCCTACGGGCGACCCCTTTACGCTGGCCGTCGTATCCATCCCCCTCTATTTGCTTTACGAGTTGAGCATCCTGATGATCAAGGACAAACCTGCTGATGAGGAAGCAGAAAAGGAAGAATAGACAGGTTTTATCTAATTTAACGGACAACGGGGAGGATTGGCATATTCTTTGCTTGGGGGTAGGCAGAATTGAATTTGATTGTTTAACCCTTAAAAAATGGAGGATTGCCTTATGGGAGCCGCAGGAAACAAAAAGCCAAAGAAACCCAAAGATAAGCATCATGTACCCGCTTACGAGAAGGAAGAAGCTCTGAGCGAAGCCAGCAAGAAGCCGAGAAATCAGAAGAAATGAGCATGGAACCCATTTCGGGCGTCCGTTTAGAGGAATAAAGGCGTAAAACCGCTTATTTATTTTTTATTCCTTTCGGTTTGCATTATCTTTGCTTTCATGAAGAATGAAGTGAAGGAATATTACGACCGACTGCTGGACGCTTGCAGGGACGATGTGCCCCTGGAAGTGGCTTATCGACAATTACGTGAACTGCTGGAGCAATTGTGCCATGCACAGATGGCAGACGGCAGTTTGCAGATGACCGACCTCTCCGCACGTATCAGCTACGTCGCGGCGAAAGTCGGCCTTTCTGTCAGGGAGCAGAACCGTCTGCACACCTTCCGCTTGACCTCCAACCGCGTACTCAATCATGAACAGGTGCCCCTGCGCGAGGATTTGCTTCGCGACGTGAAGACGCTGGCTTTTTTCATCAAGCTCTTGACGCAGGAGGACATTCCTTCCTCACTTTATCAGCTTCTTCCGCGAGCCGACGCTACGTATGTGGCGATGCCCTTGGGGCATCGGGTGAAGCGCATGCGTGTGTGTTTCCAATATTCAGACGAAACCTTTCTCTATGTACAGCCTCTTGACACCCTTTCGGACGAGTGGCTCAAGGTGCGCTACAACGTGCCCGATGTCAACGATGAGTTCAGCGAGACCTGTGCCTTGCTGTGGCGTCATGCGCAGGTCAATCTGCTGGATGTAGTGGTCGACGAGGAGGGCATACTGACTCCTTCGTTCATCATTCTCGAACCCGACTACTTGATTGATATCAGTTCGCTGGCCGAATGTTTCAAGGATTATGGCCATCATCCCGCCAATTACGTCCTGGCCCGCCTTCAGCCATCGGACAATACGCGGCCGTTGCTGCTGGGTAACATTGCCAACCTTTTCCTGGACGAATGGATTCATGCCGAGGACGAGCCCGATTATCTGGCATGCATGAAGAAGGCTTTCCGCACCTATCCGCTGGAGTTGGCGGCTTGTGCGGAGTTGCGTGATGCGGCGAAGGAAAGGCAGTTCTTTGCCGACTGCCGCCTGCATTTCGACAATATCCGTCGGACGGTGAAGGATACCTTTCCTGCACCTGGGTATGGACTCGACCGAAAGGATGCCGTGCTGGAGCCTTCGTACGTTTGTGAAGCGTTGGGGTTGCAGGGCCGCCTCGACTACATGCAGCGCGACATGACGTCGTTCATCGAGATGAAGTCGGGCAAGGCTGACGAATATGCCATCCGCGGTAAGGTAGAACCCAAGGAAAACAATCGTGTGCAGATGTTGCTCTACCAGGCCGTATTGGAGTATTCCATGGGGATGGATCACCGTCGGGTGAAGGCTTACCTGCTTTACACACGTTATCCGCTGCTCTATCCGGCACGCCCCTCGTGGGCAATGGTGCGCAGGGTCATGAATGTGCGCAATCGCATTGTCGAGGCCGAGTATGCCGTCCAGTTGCGCAACAGCATGGAGTATACAGCAAACAAGTTCAAAGACTTGCGTCCCGATGTCTTGAACGAACGCAAGCTGGATGGCAAGTTTTGGCGAGATTACCTGTGTCCGCCCATCCAACGCCTGTCTGAACGGTTGTTTGCCCTGTCGCCGTTGGAAAAAAAATATTTCTATACGCTCTACAATTTCATCACGAAGGAACTTTATACGTCGAAGTCGGGCGATGTGGAGGGATTGAGCCGCACGGGAGCCGCTTCCCTGTGGCTGGCGACGCTCGACGAGAAGTGCGAGGCGGGCGAAATCCTTTACGACCTGACCATTCAGGATAATCATGCCGCCGATGCCCACAAACCCTACCTGCAGTTGGCGAGGAAGACAGGTAGGGAGGAGATTCCTGCCAATTTTCGTGCGGGAGATGCTGTTGTCCTTTACGAGCGTAACGCCGAACAGGACAACGTGACCAATAAAATGGTCTTCAAGGGGAATATAGAATACATATCCGAGCAGACCCTCCGCCTGCGCCTGCGTGCTTCGCAACAGAATGCGGGAGTGTTGCCGATGGACAGCTGCTATGCGGTGGAGCACGATTTTATGGATACCTCTTTCCGTAGCATGTATCAAGGGCTTTCGGCATTTCTTGCGGCACCCAAGCGGCGGCGTGACCTTTTGTTGGGTCAGCGTCTACCCGCGTTCGATGCGGTGTCTGACGAGGCGATACGGGCTTGTACCGATGATTTTGCGCGTATCATTCTCAAGGCAAAGGCTGCCCGCGATTTCTTTTTGTTGATAGGTCCTCCTGGTACGGGGAAAACTTCACGTGCCTTGCGGGGCATGGTAGAGGCTTTCTACGAAGAGGGAAAGCAGATTTTGCTCATGTCCTATACCAATCGGGCGGTGGACGAAATCTGCAAGACCCTTTCAGCCATCGGACCTTCCGTCGACTACATCCGCATCGGCAGTGAACTGGCTTGTGAGGCGGCCTATCGCCCACATCTGATAGAAAATGTTTTGGAAGCGTGTGCCAACCGTCGTGAAGTACAGGGGCACATAACTCGTTGCAGGATCTTTGTAGGGACGGTAGCCACTCTTTCTGCCAAGCCGGACCTTTTCCGTCTGAAGCATTTCGATGTAGCCATCGTGGACGAAGCCACACAGATTTTGGAACCCCAACTGCTGGGGCTTCTCTGTACTTGTGGTGAGGAGGGGCGGGAGGCCATCGACAAATTTATCCTGATAGGCGACCATAAACAACTGCCTGCCGTTGTGCAGCAACCTTCCGACCAGTCGGAGGTCTGCGATGAAGAATTGAGAAGCGTGGGGCTGTACAATCTGAAGGACTCCTTGTTCGAACGTCTGTACCGCCACCTGTCTGCCCGTAATAAGGCAGAGGGACGCGATGCCTTTCTTTTCGAGCCGGCTTACGACATGCTTTGCCGTCAGGGGCGCATGAACGAGGAAGTAGCTTTGTTTCCCAGTCGGGCTTTCTATGGTGGATTGCTGGAGCCGATTGGCCTGCCTCACCAGCATGGGTGTCTGGCGTTGGCACCTGGTTTGGAGCATCATCCGCTGGCATCCGTGCTGACCCGTCGGGTGGCTTTTTTGCCTTCGGTGGCAGGACCTGCCAGCCAGTCGGTTAAGATGAATCATTCGGAAGCCTGTATTGTCGCCCGTCTGGCGGATGCCGTCTACAGGCAATACACGGCTTTGGGCGATTTCTCTCCGCAAACTACCTTGGGGGTCATTACGCCCTATCGGAGTCAGATTGCCCTCATTCGGAAAGAAATTGAAGCATTGGGGATCGCTGAGCTGGACGACATCCTGGTCGATACGGTGGAGCGCTTTCAAGGCAGTGAACGCGATGTCATCATTTATTCTTTTTGTGTGAACCGTCCCTATCAATTGAAGTTCCTGGCTAATCTGACCGAAGACAATGGGGTGTTGGTCGACCGTAAACTGAACGTGGCTCTCACCCGTGCCCGAAAACAAATGTTCATTGTGGGAGTGCCCGAATTGTTGGAATTGAATCCAATCTATGCTGATTTGCTTCGTTTTTGCAAAAATTAAAGCCGGAATGTTATGGGCTTATAAGAATATTTACTATTTTTGCGACACGTTTTTTTCATAGAGATTTAGATTTAAGGTTAGAAGAATTGTGGAAGTCGTGAGACTTCCCTTTTTTTTGCCCTTTCCCTTCTTGGGGATGTTTTTTAATCCATATGAATCAAAGAGGCTGCATCAGGAGTCGGACGTCTTTTTGTCGTCCTCTGCTGATGCAGCCTCTTTTTTATTGGGGGACAAGGATTGTTGCTTAGTCGAGTACGATGGGTTTGTACTTCGGTACCAGTATCTTCATGATGCACCAGCCGATGAGATAGGCGACGGCGCAAATGCAGAAGATGATGAAGTAACCGGCCGGCTTGCCTTCGAATCCCATGAACTGCATGGCCGGCTGGACGTATTCAGCGCCTTGGGCCAGCAGGGCCTTCGTCATTTCCACTTCCTGTCCGTCCACCATGGTCGTACCGGCAGCATAGGTGAACAGCATACCCGAACCTTTGTTGATGAGGTAGGAACCGATACCGCCTGCCATACCTCCCAAGCCGATGATGGTAGCCACGGCACTGTTGGGGAACATGTCGCTGCCCACTGAATAGATATTGGCCGACCAGGACTGATGGGCCGCACCCGCTATACCGATGATGATGATGGGGAACCAGTAGGAGTATTCGCCCAAGGGCTGTGCAAACAGGGCCAACAGCGGGAACAGGGCGAAGATGAACATGGCGCGCATGCGGGCGGCGTATGGGTTCAGGCCTGTCTTGTTGATGATGATGGTAGGCAGCTTGCCGCCGTAGATGGACAACATGGTGATGGCATAGAGCACGAATATCAGCAGCTGGGCTGTCCCGCTGTCGGACGAGAAGCCATAGACATCCGAGATATAGGCGGGAGTCCAGAAGAGGAAGAACCACCACACACCGTCGGTCATGAACTTACCTATGGCTACAGCCCATGCCTGCGGGTACTTCAGACATTCCCAAAGGCTCATTTTCCGTTCTTCTTTAGGAGAAGCGGTAGTTTCTTGTTTTTCGGACTGTTTGTCCTGATGGATGTAAGCCAGTTCGGCAGCATTGACATGCGGATTGCCTTCGGGCTTCTTGTACAGGAATACCCACATCCCCATCCAGATGAAACCCAATCCACCGATGACGATGAAGGCCATTTCCCAGCCGTTGCCGATGCCGATGCCTTGGAAGTAGCGGGCCAGCGAGGGGATGCTGACGGGAGCTACCAGTGCTCCGATGGTAGAGCCGGCATTGAAGATGGAAGTTGCGAAAGCACGGTCTTTCTTGGGGAAGTATTCGGCTGTCACTTTAATGGCAGCGGGGAAGTTGCCTGCCTCACCGATACTCAGCACGATACGTGCGGCGATGAAGAAGTAGACACTCGTGATGGCAATGGTGGAGGCTACCGCGCCGGTGGCCGAAATCATTTCGGCTGCATCGTGGATGCCTACCACGTGTTCAGTGGCCCAGCCGCAGACGGCATGGAGGCAGGCACCGAGCGACCAGATGAAGATAGCCCAAAGGTAGCCTTTCTTGGTGCCCATCCAGTCGATGAAACGGCCGGCAAACAGGTTGGCGATGGCATAAACCAGGGAGAATATGGCGGTAATGTCACCGTAATGGGCGTCCGTCCAGTGAAATTCGGGGGCGATGAAGTCTTTCCAGGTCAGTGACAGTACCTGGCGGTCCAGATAGTTGACCGTTGTTGCAAAAAATAACATAGCGCAGATGGTCCAACGGTAATTGGTCATCTTGCCCACAGCTTGTTGGAATGTACTCATGATAATAGATTAGTTTTTATTTTGTGCAAAAATAGCAGTTCTGCAAACAAGTCTTTGTGCAAAAATTGGTTGAATCTTTGCACAAAGTGATACAAACAAGCATGAGCCGGAGCCCATGCTTGTTTATAGAGTGTCAGGAGGGGGTTATTTCATTTCCTGATAAGTGATCTTGTCCATGTCGCCATAGTCCAGATTTTCTCCGGCCATACCCCAGATAAACATGTAGTTGCTGGTACCGGCTGCGGCGTGGATTGACCATTCGGGTGACATGACGGCCTGTTCGTTCTGCATCCAGATGAGGCGGTTCTCCTGCGGTTCACCCATGAGGTGGCAGATGGAGTTGCCTGCCGGAACATTGAAGTAGAAGTAGGCTTCGATGCGGCGGCTGTGTGTGTGGGCCGGCATGGTGTTCCATACGCTGCCCGGCTTCAGTTCGGTCAGACCCATCTGCAACTGACAGGGACCTTCTTCCAGCACGTTGTTGACAATCAGCTGGTTGATAACGCGGTCGTTGCTTTCTTCCATCTTGCCTGCGGGGAAGGAGTTGGCCTTCAGCGAACCCTTGCGGCCGTCGATGGTGATGAGCTGCGTCTTGTATTCCTTGTGGGCTGTAGCCGAGTTGATGTAGAACTTGGCCGGGTTGGAAGCGTCCTTGCTCTTGAAGGTCACTTTCTGCTTGCCTCTTCCCACGTAGAGGGCTTCCTTGAAGTTCAGGGTGTATTCCTTGCCGTCTACGGTTACGATGCCTTCACCGCCGATGTTGATGACACCCAGCTCTCTTCTTTCCAGGAAGTATTTGGCTTTCAGCGGGTCGATGGTCTCGAGCACCAGTTCCTTCTGTACAGGCATGGCACCGCCGAAGATGAAGCGGTCGTACATGGAGTAGGTGACGTTGATTTCGTCGGGTACCATTACTTTTTCCATCAGGAAACTGCTGCGCAGACGGTTGGTGTCGTACGTCTTGACATCTTGGGGGTTGCAGGCTACCTGCATTTTGTAGTTCACTTGGGAATTGGCCGATAAGGCTGCTGCACTTAACATCATTGCAATTGCTAATTTTTTCATATTCGATTTTATAATGATTGATTAATATCCTGTTTTTCCTGATTTCATCAGGCTGCCTGCTTGGCTTCTTTCTCGCTGCGGATGATGGCGCGGCGGTTGACCAGCATCAGCACGATGGCTATCAGCGTGAGCAGGCCGGCACCTACATACGAGAGTTTGACGCCCCGGTAGATGGTCCATCCGAAGAAGGAGGAAGCGAAGTCGAGGGCACCGCCCGCAAATCCGTCGGGAATGTGTGCGGCGGGGTCATGGGTTTCGGCATATACCTGGTTGGCGGCCATCGTGAAGTCGGGCGCCATGTCGGTCACGAAGTAGAGGCCGATGATGAGCGTCACCAGGCCGACGATCAGCGTCTTCAGTACGTTACCCTTTGTGAAGGGAAGCACCATGGGGAAGAGGTAGAACATACCTGCCAGTGAGGCCAGCGGAAGGAACTGGTTGCCGGGGAGGAAGACGGCCAGCGCGAGGATGACCGGTATCAGGATGACGGAAGCCACCAGCGTGGTGGGGTGTCCGATAACGAGGGCCGGGCTCATGCCGATGTGTACCTTCTTGCCGTTGAACTTGTTCTTCACCAGTTCGGAAGTCTTTTCGGAGATGGGCTTCAGACCTTCGATGAAAAGGGAGGTAATGCGCGGGATGAGCTCCATCACGGCACCCATCGTGATGCCCAGGAAGAGAATCTTCTTGATGTCCAGCTGGGCGGCCCATCCGATGAGCATACCTACGATGACACCCAGCACGAGCGGTTCGCCTATCACGCCAAACTTCTTCTTCAGGCCGTCGGCGTCGATGTCCAGCTTGGAGAAGCCAGGTATCTTGTCGAGCGCCTTGTTGATGAGGATGGCGAAGGGAGTGAAGCTCTGGCAGAACGGCTGGGGAATGGAGATGCCGTCCAGGTCGTAGTATTTCTGGAACTTGTCTGCCGTGAGGTCGGCGCATACCAGCGTGATGACGTAGCAGACGATGGCGGCGAAGTAGCCCCAAGCCAGGCTCTCACCGGTCACGAAGTAGGCCACGGCACCGATGAAGGCGAAGTGCCAGTAGTTCCACAAGTCGATGTTCACCGTCCGTGTGGTCTTGGTGATGAGCATCAGCAGGTTCACGCCCAGGCAGATGGGGATGATCAAGGCACCGACGGCCGTGTTATAGGCTACGGCGGCAGCGGCGGGCCAGCCCATGTCGAATACGTTCAGTTGCAGGTGGTAGAGGTCGGAAATGGCTTTCAGGGGATTGTCGAAGTTGTTGGTCAGCAGGGCGGTGACTACACCCAAACCCACGAAACCGACACCCACGCAGAGGCCCGATTTCAGTGCCTTTCCGAATTTCATTCCGATACACAAACCGATAATTGTAAAGATAATGGGCATCATGACCGATGCTCCCAGGCCGATGATATAGCCGAATACTTGTTCCATTCTTTTTTGTTTTTGATATGATTACATTGATGTTTTACGATGGTATGAATTAAATTGCGGTGTCAAATTTAGCTCTTTTCTTGATTAATCAAAAGAGAAAGCCTTTAATTATTGGAAAAAAGGACGATTTTGCACATTTTTTGTCGTTTGCGTGCACGAAATTGCTCGTTCTCGCACACGAAAACCAAATAATGCACCATCTCTACCGAAAAAATACACAAGTCTTTGGAGGGAAACCGTTACTTTTGTTTCTTGAAACGAAACATGTCTTATACCCGTAAAGATTGAACGCATGAAACAGAAGTCTCTTTGCCGGCGAAGCAAGGCCGGCTTGTCCTGTTTTTCTCCTTGGATGTGGATGTTGCTCCTGTGGTTGGGAGGAAGTCTGCCGTCTGTGGCCGCCGGGCAGTGGAAAGATACGATTGTGGTGGCGCGCGACGGTTCGGGCGACTACCGGACGCTGACGGAGGCCATGGAAGGTATCCGTGCCTTCATGGACTATCGGGTGACGGTGCTCGTCAGGAACGGGCTCTACAAGGAGAAGGTGGTCGTGCCCTCGTGGTTGCAGAATGTGGACTTCGTGGGCGAGAGCTGCGAAGGTACCGTCATCTCCTACGACGACCATGCCAACATCAATGCGATGGGTACTTTCCGCACCTATACGCTGAAGGTGGAAGGCAACGGCATCACGTTCCGGAACCTGACCATCGAGAACAATGCGGCCCCCCTGGGGCAG
>CATXSD010000067.1 GCA_958402075.1 Mediterranea massiliensis
GCTCACGCTGAACCGCCGCGAACTGGTCCAGCAGCGGCACGTGCTCCAGTCCCTGCTGCAGACCATCCTCGACCGGGCCGACGGAGTTCCCGTCGTGGCTCCCCTGCACCCCTACGTGCAGCAGGCCATCCTGGCAACGGGCATCAGCGCCCCCAACCTGCACATCCTGCCGCCGCAAAGCTATCTGCACTTCGGCTTCCTCATCAACCAGGCACGGGGCATCGTCACCGACTCCGGCAACATCGCCGAGGAAGCCACCTTCCTCGACGTGCCCTGCATCACGCTGAACACCTACGCCGAGCATCCCGAGACGTGGCGCATCGGTACCAACGAACTGGTAGGCGAAAACACCTTTGCCCTGTCGGCCTCCCTGGAGAAGATGCTGAAAGGCGAATGGAAGCACAGCACCCTGCCCGAACGCTGGGACGGACGCACGGCCGAACGCATCGTGCAAGTACTGCTGAAAAAATAATTATTAGTATTTGGGAACTGAGAATTAAGAAATAGATACATACACGAGGGATGTTTTCCATATTTTTTAAGTCTCAATTCCCAAATAATCCAAATTTGCTTCTTATTTGCTTGCAAATTACTACCTTTGCAGTTCCATTATGATAGATATGAAGCAACTATATATAACCCTCACTCTCCTGGTGATGCTGCTTTTCACACAGCTCACAGGCGCGTCCGCACAAATCAAAGGCGTCGTAACCGACTCCATCACCAACGAACCCTTGCTCTACGTCACCGTCCAATACGAAGGCAAAGGCGTGGGAGCCATTACCAACGGTGAAGGAGAATATACGGTCGAAACCCGCAAGGGCTGGGACGAACTGACCTTCTCTACCATCGGCTATATAACCAAGAAAGTCAAGATCAAGCCGGGACAGAAGGTGCTGAACGTCAAGATGTCGCCCGACGACATCATGCTGGCCGAAGTGGTGGTGAAGCCGAAAAAGGAAAAATACTCCCGGAAGAACAATCCGGCTGTAGACTTCATGCGCAAGGTCATCGAACACAAAAAGGAGCTGAAGCTGGAGGAGAACGACTTCTACCAATACCAGAAATACGAGAAGATGAAGATGTCGCTCAACGACGTCACGCCGGAGAAGATGGAGAAAGGCCTCTACAAGAAGTTCTCCTTCTTCAAGGACCAGGTGGAAACGTCGCCCAAGACCGGCAAACAGATTCTGCCCATCTCCATCAAGGAAACGGCCTCGCGCACCATCTACCGCAAGAGTCCGCGCAGCGAAAAGACCATCATCGAAGGTATGAACTCGACGGGGATTGAGGAATTCTTCAGTACCGGCGACATGCTGGGCACCATTCTGAACGACGTCTTCTCGGACGTAAACATCTACGACGATGACATCCGCCTGCTGCAACGCCGCTTCGTCAGCCCCATCGGGCGCGGCGCCATCTCGTTCTACAAATACTATCTGATGGACACCCTGATGGTGGACCAGCAGGAATGTGTACACCTGACGTTCGTGCCCAACAATCCGCAGGACTTCGGCTTTACGGGCCACCTGTACGTGGTGAAAGACTCCACCTACGCCGTGAAGAAGTGTACCATGAACCTGCCGAAAAAGACGGGCGTCAACTTCGTGGAGAACCTGGACATCGTCCAGCAGTTCGAACAGCTGCCCGACAGCAACTGGGTGCTGACCGATGACGACATGACCGTCGAACTGGCCCTGATGAAGGGCATCCAGGGACTGGAAGTGCAACGCACCACCAAATATTCGAAATACAGTTTCGACGAGATAGAGCCCCGCCTCTTCCGTCTGAAAGGAAAAGTCATCAAGGAAGCCAACATGCTGGCCAAAAGCGACGAATACTGGGCGGAAGTACGCCAGGTGCCCCTCACCAAGAAGGAGAGTACCATGGACCTCTTCATGAACCGCATCGAACAGATACCGGGTTTCAAGATCATCATCTTCGGAGCCAAGGCGTTGATTGAGAACTTCGTGGAGACCGGGTCCAAGGACCATCCCAGCAAGTTTGACTTCGGCCCCATCAACACCATCATCACCAGCAACTATGTGAACGGAGCCCGTTTCCGTCTGAGCGGCATGACTACCGGCAACCTGGATCCCCACTGGAACTTCAGCGGATACGGTGCCTACGGTACGCGTGACAAGAAATGGTTCTATTCCGGACAGGTGGCCTATTCGTTCAACAAGCGTGAATACGTATTGTGGGAGTTCCCCAAACATTATATCTCCGCCAAATACACCTACGACGTCATGTCGCCCGTAGACAAGTATCTGGAGACCGACAAAGACAACATGTTCGTGGGTTGGAAATGGACCACCGTCGACCAGTTGTCCTACATCCGCGACGCCACCCTCAACTACGAACTGGAGACCAATACGGGATTCTCTGTCAAGGCCATGCTGCGCCACCGCAACGACCAGCCTGCCGGCATCCTGCAATACTGGCGCAACGATGGTGAGACACCCGGCGTAAAGGGCGACAAGAACACCTTCGTCCACGACATCACCACAGCCGAAGTGGGTGTGACCCTGCGATATGCCCCGGGCGAGACATTTGTCAATACCAAGCAGCGCCGTGTTCCCGTATCGCTGGACGCACCCCAGTTCACCCTGTCGCACACGGCCGGCTTCAAGGGAGTGCTGGGAGGAGAATACAATTTCAACCTCACCGAAATCGGCCTGCGCAAACGCTTCTGGTTCGGTTCGTGGGGCAAGCTCGATGTCACCGCCCGTGCCGGTGCCCAGTGGAACAAGGTCCCCTTCCCCCTGCTGAACCTGCCTATGGCGAACCTGTCGTACATCACCCAGCACAACGAATCGTTCTCCCTCATCAACAACATGGAGTTCCTGAACGACCGCTACGGTTCGCTGGCCCTGAGCTACGACATGAACGGCAAGCTCTTCAACCGCATCCCGCTGCTGAAGAAGCTGAAGTGGCGCGAAATGTTCCGCGTCCGCGGCCTGTGGGGAACACTGACCGACAAGAACAACCCCTACAAGAGCCATGATCCGGATCTCTTCCTCTTCCCGACCCGCAACGGTGTACCCACCAGCTATGTGATGGGAAAGACACCCTATGTGGAGGCCAGCGTAGGAATTTACAATATCTTCAAGCTGCTGCACATCGAATATGTGCGCCGCCTCACCTACACCGACATCCCCGGCGTGAAGAAGGATGGTATCCGCTTCATGATCATGATGATATTTTAAGAACATACGAACGTGCAACCACTGGCAGAAAGGCTTCGGCCCAAAACATTAGACGAATACATCGGCCAGAAACATCTGGTCGGTCCGGGAGCGGTGCTCCGCAAAATGATTGATTCGGGACACATTTCATCCTTCATTCTGTGGGGCCCTCCGGGAGTAGGAAAAACGACGTTGGCACAAATCATCGCCAACAAGCTGGAAACACCGTTCTACACGCTGAGCGCCGTGACCAGCGGTGTGAAGGACGTGCGCGACGTCATTGAGCGTGCCAAGAACAACCGGTTTTTTTCGCAAGCCAATCCCATCCTCTTCATCGACGAAATACACCGTTTCAGCAAGTCGCAGCAAGACTCGCTGCTGGGAGCCGTCGAACAGGGCATCGTGACACTGATTGGTGCCACGACGGAAAACCCTTCGTTCGAAGTGATCCGCCCCCTGCTGTCGCGCTGCCAGATCTATGTTCTCAAGCCTCTCGAAAAAGACGACCTGCTGGAACTGCTCCAGCGGGCGCTGACCACCGACCATATCCTGCGCGAACGCCACGTTGAAGTGAAGGAAACCACCGCCATGCTGCGCTACAGCGGAGGCGATGCCCGCAAGCTGCTCAACATACTGGAGCTGGTTGTTGAATCGGAAACGGGCGACACCGTCGTCATCACCGACGACATGGTGACCGAACGTCTGCAACAGAATCCGCTGGCCTATGACAAGGACGGCGAAATGCACTACGACATCATCTCCGCCTTCATCAAGTCCATCCGCGGCAGCGATCCTGACGGTGCCATCTACTGGCTGGCCCGCATGGTGGAAGGCGGCGAAGACCCGGCCTTCATCGCCCGCCGCCTGGTGATATCCGCTTCGGAAGACATCGGACTGGCCAATCCCAACGCCCTGCTGCTGGCCAACGCCTGCTTCGACGCCGTGATGAAGGTAGGCTGGCCCGAAGGCCGCATCCCCCTGGCCGAAACGACCATCTACCTGGCCACCAGCCCCAAGAGCAACTCGGCCTACATGGCCATCAACGACGCGCTGGAACTGGTCCGACAGACCGGCAACCTTCCCGTCCCCCTTCATCTGCGCAACGCCCCCACCAAGCTGATGAAACAACTGGGCTACGGAGAAAACTACAAGTATGCCCACGACTATCCGGGCCACTTCGTCCGCCAGCAGTTCCTGCCCGACGAACTGAAGGACCACAGCATCTGGCATCCGCAGGAAAATGCAGCCGAAGCCAAACACAAGGAGCGGATGCAGGCGTTGTGGGGAAAAGAACGGTTTAATAAAATATAAAATATCAAATATTAAATATTAAATATATGGGGGAAAAGGTTTATATACTGAATGACAAATCTGTTTTGTTTGCTATAAGGATTATCAAATTATACAAATATTTAAAGGAAGACAAGGACGAACAAGTCATGAGCAAACAACTTTTACGGAGCGGTACTTCAATAGGCGCCAACATCAGTGAGTCTGTTTATGCAGAATCTTCCTCTGACTATATACATAAACTTGCTATAGCCCAAAAAGAATGCTCAGAAACATTATATTGGTTACAAATTCTAAAACAGACCGATTATCTGACCGAGAAACAATTTCTATCTATAGATAATGATTGTAGAGAACTTATCAAACTACTAACCGCAACCATACTTACAATTAAGAAAAAAAATAATATTTGATATTTGATATTTAATATTTGAATGACATGAAAATTGTAGCGCTCGACGGCTATGCCGCCAATCCTGGAGACCTCTCCTGGGACGAAATGAAGAAGTTGGGCGAATGTGTCGTCTATGACCGTACCGCCCCCGCAGAAGTAGTGGAACGCGCCGAAGGTGCCGACGTACTTCTCACCAACAAAGTGGTCATTACAGCCGAACACATGGCCGCCCTGCCCCAACTGAAATACATCGGTGTGATGGCTACCGGATATAACATCGTAGATACCGCTGCTGCCAAAGAACGTGGCATCACCGTGACCAACATTCCCGCCTACAGTACCGACTCCGTGGCCCAAATGGTCTTTGCCCACCTGCTGAACATTGCCCAACAGGTGCAGCATCACTCCGAGGAAGTACACAAAGGCCGCTGGACCAACAGTCCCGACTTCTGCTTCTGGGACACGCCGCTCATCGAACTGGCCGGCAAGAAGATGGGTATCGTCGGCCTGGGCAACACCGGCATGAGAACCGCACGCATCGCCATCAGCTTCGGCATGGAGGTGCATGCCTATACCTCCAAATCGCACTTCCAGCTCCCCCCCGAAATCAAGAAAATGGAACTGGACGAACTGTTTGCCGAATGCGACGTCGTCAGCCTGCACTGCCCCCTCACCGAGCAGACCCGTGAGATGGTCAATGCCCGCCGCCTCGGTCTGATGAAACCCACTGCCATCCTCATCAACACAGGACGCGGCCCGCTGGTCAACGAACAGGACCTGGCCGACGCCCTGAACAGCGGACGCATCTATGCCGCCGGTGTCGATGTCCTCTCACAAGAACCTCCCCGCGCTGACAACCCACTGCTCACGGCCCGCAACTGCTACATCACCCCACACATCGCCTGGGCCAGCACAGCTGCCCGCGAGCGTCTGATGCAGATTGCCCTGGACAACCTGAAAGCCTATCAGGAAGGCAAGCCCATCCACGTGGTGAACAAATAAAGCGTCGAACCGACAGACATAAAACAGCAATCCCCGGCATCCTACCATCAAAGATACCGGGGATTGTCATTCTTATAGTAAACACGTCTTCGGTTACCAGGCCCAGTCTGCTTCATTCCAAGTGCTCTCCACACTGTTCTCCACATCATCGGGCAGGTTGCAGAAGAAATCAAGGCCTGTGTTCTTCTCCAAGTCGTCGATGCTGAGGGCGTAGGTTTTCATCACGTCCGAAGGGGCAAAGTTGTCGTACTCGTAGCCATAGTCATCGCGATGCTCCATCCAGAAACCGATGGCATGGTATTCATTCTCCTTTTCCGCCAGGATGGCCATGTAATAATACTTGGGGCAGGCCAGTCCCTTCTTGGTAAAACCATTGGCATCCGTCTGCGGCAGAACACCGTCGTTCCCTTTACGGGTTCCCGTAAAGTTCACCAACAGCTGGTCCACAGTTCCTCCCTTCGCGACATACAGTTTGGCATACCCTCCGGAACGGGCCCACTTCTGTACCAGAATCTCGAACGAAGCCCAGAATCCGCCATTGAATGAACTCATCTGCGGACTCATGTTGCTGTAATAGAACGTCTGTTCATTGGCTTCCTTCGAATACACCCGGTCTGCGGACGCACAGAGGTGGCCCTTATCGAAACCGTCACTCTTATGGTTGCTCTCCTCGGGACACCAACCGCCGGGCAGTTCCAGATCCACCGCCCATGCATCGTCAGCCCGGCTGACATTCTTCTTCGAAGTGGTTTCATCGAAGCTATAAGCCACCCATGCCGTATGTTTTTTCTCCTTCACCCACTCATAGGCATAATTCAGGGTTTTCTTGCCGTCATAGGTCACGGTATGCTCCACATAATAATTGTCGGGATTCAAGTGGGGCATGGAATAATCGGTCGCAAAAGATTTACCTTCTATCGGTTCATTGGCATTGACATTCTGTATTTCTTGAGTAATATCAAGTTTATATTCAATGCCCACTCTATCACCATCTACAAAAGCAATACGTAACCTAAAGTAGGTACAAGAAGTAGGAAGGACATAGGAGCCCCAGTATATTTTACCTTCTTCTATCGAAACTGAATTATTCCACATCAAATTCCCATTAAAATCTGGCATATCTGACAATTTGGCAACATTATCACATAAAGCAAAAATATAATTATTGCCAGACAATACATCATTCTTTCTGACGATAGGTGAAAAAGTATTTTTCAAATAGAGCTCTGCTTCAGAAGGACTAAAAATAAACGTAGAACTTCCTTCAATAGTTTGTTCTATATCGCTTGTCTGCGGACGTATCACGGTATCAGCGACCTTATATTCCACTCCCACTTCATTGCCTTCAATGTAGGCAACTCTCATTTTAAGATATCGATAATCTTCATCGCTTGTATGCACAGCCCAATAAGTGACACCAGAGACAATGGGAACTGATACTCTCCAGTGTGACAATGTACTCCATTCAGGCATTTCATTCAGGTTGTGAACATCAGTCTGCACAAAGGTATATCCATTTCCTTGGAATTCCTTATCTTTTATAATTATGGCATCAGAAAAATGTTCGGCTTGCAGTATCCCACCATCAGTTATATTGTCATCATATCCCAACATTACTATTTTTAAAGATCCCTCTTCTGTTGTTTCAATAACAGGTTCCTCCGGTTCTTCAGGAGCTACAGGTTCCTCTGGTATAGATGGTTCAGGTATTCCATTATTCCCCTCTGAACAAGCTGTAAGACAAAAAAATAACAGAAAAATCATCCACAATTTATTCATATATCGTATATTTAAGAAGTTAAAAAAAGAGGCTATCCAAGATAGCCTCTTCATTCTAAATCAAGCTATACCCAATCACTGAGCAGCAACAGGGCCAGCAGTTTTTTCATAAGATTTCGATGCAGTATTATAAACAAACGACATCGCATAATTTCCGTCACCTCGTCCACCATAAACCTTATAAATAACCATATAACTCATATCTGCCTCAGGTTCTGTCACTCGCTTCGGAAGAATAAGATTAATGATACCCCATTCCAAACGTTCATCCATCACTGCCTGCAATTCTTCATCGCTCATGGAAGCATAGGTTCCTTCAACATCATAATACTTCTTCCAAGTATTATATTTATTATTGATATTATTATATGCAGCAGAAGCACCAAAGTAATACTCATCGTTATCATTCAATGTACTCTTATATGCCGGTTTATTAGCAATAACCCAATCCAATAATGTTTTATAATCATCAGCTTCAAAAGTAATTTCAATACTACTTCCGACCAGACGATCAAGAACCCAGTTGGTGCCATCAAATGTCAACTCTGCTGTCATCGCAGTAAGTTTAACCTCATCAGCGTAGGGATCATAAACATTCCATTTATCGTCTTCATAACGATAAATAGCGGTTCGAGTTTCAGTTGTACCATCACTATAGAATTTATAATCTATACTATATACTACATTATCTTTCGCATATGGAAATTTTTCTTTCAAGAAGATAGGAAGATAAAAATCTGGATTCATCCCACTATCAAAATTATCATATCGACCCGGTTCACCACTATTTGTACCCATCGAATCATAATCATCCTTCTGTAGAGTATAAGAAAAATCAGCTGTAAAGGCCTTCATATCACTTTTAATCCAACCATCGCTTGTTTTCTCATAAATTCGGGACTGATTAGAATTACTACCCGTATACAATACATAAGTAATATTGACCGTCGTACCAATTGTCTCATCTGCATATTTCGTAGCACAGAAAGATATTAGATATCCATCGATATCCATATCCTCCTCAAAATTATTATATCTTCCAGGCTGACCATTTTCCGTCCCCATAGCATCATAGTCTGCTGTCACCAGCGTATAGCTAATATCAGCCTGATCCATACCTTTCGTCACCTCACCTGTAAGAACATTTGAGATTTTAGCTGAAGAGGTTTTATCTGCATATGGATATAATTTCTTCATCATATCATTCATTGATGTCTGAAAAGCAGCAGCATCTTCAGGCGCAATGACATAATTATTACCATTCTTATCAACAGTAAAATAGCCATTATCAGGATATGTTCCTGTGAAATCGCCCTCATATTGTGCAATCTCCTCCAAAGGATTATCATCAAATCCCGGAAAATTATTCTCGTTATAATCGCAGCTTCCAAACATCAATGAAATAGCTGCAAACAAACTATATAAATAAATCTTTCTTGTCATAACTTTCTATTGTTAGGTTTAGAAATTAAACTTCAGTCTCACTGAATACGTACGTCCGAAGCCATAAATTACACGTTCAACATCTTCCCATGTACTACCATCCCACGCATCAGCGATGTATTCCTGATTAAAGAGATTATTGATATTTCCACTCAATGTTGCACGAACTTTTCCAAAATCAAAAGTATAACCAGCATTAAGATCAAATACATGATATGAAGGAACCTGCCAAGGCTTACCAACGATATATTCTTCACCAGGCATTGCATCACTTGCTTCGATATCATAATCAGCAAAAAGCCGAGCCGCAAAATTCCAATCAAGACCAATACGCAAACCATCCATAGGACGTACAGTTACTCCTAAAGCAGCTGTAGTTTGAGCTGATCCACCAACATTCACATTATCCATGCGAATTTTATAACGATAATTTTCAGCTTGGGACATATCAGCAACCACATTTCCATTTGCTGCAGTAACCATCTGACCTTCAGCATTAAAATAGAATCCTGTAGCCAATCCATCCCAACGCCAATCACCCCAAGAGAACATACCATTAATGCTCATCCAACGAGTAGGTCTCGCTTCAAAATCAAGCTCAACACCCATATGTTTGGCATTCGCACCTGTCATATTCAAAGTGTAACGTTCACCATTCGTACCTGTAGAACTATCGTACAAACTCTTATCAATCCACTTTGTATAGTAAGCATTCACATTAGCGGTGAACACACTGCTACGGAATCCATAACCTAACTCAAATGACATGACTTTTTCATTCACAGCATCTGGATTACGTTCATGTGAATTCTGTGAATTGATGAACGAAGTATCAAACATAGGCGCACGACTAATGTACCCAGCATTAAAGAAAACGTTATGATGTTCAGTCAAGTTATAGTTGACACCACCTTTGATATTACCACCCAGATAATGTTTCTTACTACTTTTAGCATGTGCCTCATCATAATAAAAACGATCATAACGCCAATAACTGGTATTTGATACACCACCTGAAACGAAAGCACTCAATTTATCACGATTATATTCCAACTGAGCAAATACTCCTTCTGACATTACAAAACCATCATAATCACGATAAACGACATCACCTACCCCCAATTTTTGATTAACAAAATCAGGATTGTTCGCAGCTGCATTATTCACTGCCAAAACATTACCACGGTTATAATCAACGTAATACTTTCCACTAAATAAGTCCGTTATTATATTTTGATGTAATCCTTTATAATAACGATAGTCTATACCACCATAAAAGTCAAAATATTCACCAATTTTAGTAGTATATGTAGATAATAACCCATACCATTCATGATTATTCATGGCCTTTGCCATTACCATTTTTGAACCGGAAGTACTACTTGCATTCAATTCATCAATAGCATCATAGTTAAAAGTACCATCTTCATGACGAAAATCCCAATTTAAATTTCCATAGGATGCACCGTACCATTTATTACGATATTCAGAAGTTCCTGTACCACTATATCCATTTCCTCTACCAATAGAAGCATAAACAGCAGTACTCAAACTCGATTTATGATCTATCTGCCACAAATGGTTCAAAGAAATTTGAGGCTTATGATATGAATTACGGCTAGAATTATAAACTTGACCTTTACGATAACCAAATGTTGCATTATATTTATAAGGACTATCGTCTCCCATGAATTGCTTCATTTGTTGCCATCCTTTAATATTCAGTGCATTGTTTGCATTTCGTTGATAATGCCACTGCGGTGCACCGAATGCAGACAAAGTTAATTGATGATTATCATTGAAACGTTTCGCTACACTTATAAAATAATTATAACCTTCAGATTCTGTACCCTGAATGTATCCATCACGCCAATCCTTTCCACCTAATAAGGTAAAAGCCCAACCATTTTTAGTCAAACCTGAAGAAACACTGAACAAGATCTTATTGAAGCCATCATTGCCCATAGCATAAGAAATAAAACCTCCTTTCTTTGCATCAGTACTCTTAGTAATGATATTGATTGAACCACCTACAGCAGGAGAGGAAACTTTAGAAGCACCCAAACCGCGTTGAACCTGCATAGAACTAGTAACATCTGACAACCCAGCCCAATTGGACCAATAAACCTTCTGGTTCTCCATACCATTCATAGGTACACCATTGATCATCATAGCAACGTTCTCGCTTTCAAAACCGCGGATACGTGTCTGAGCATCACCAAAACCACCACCATCTTTAGTCACGTACACACCAGGAGTAGATTTCAATACTTCCGGAAATTCTTGTGTACCAAGCTTTTCTTCAATGAACACAGGATTCACAGTTGACACTGCTACCGGAGTCTTACGAGCGACAGCAATAGATGAAGTAATCGTAACGTCTGCCAGCATCACCGCATCCGGCTGCATCTGGATGACGCCCAAGTCTACGGAAGCTCCCTTCCGAGTGATTTTCTGCTTCAGGTCCTTGTAACCCACATACTTGAATACCAATGTCGCATTGGCAGCAACGCTTTGCTTGAAGTAACCGTCCACGTCGGTCACGGAACCTTGTGAAGTACCTTCCACCATTACGGCAGCACCCACCAAAGGCTCGCCTGTTTCAGCATCAACAAGCTGACCCTTTACTGTAGTGGTCTGGGCAAAGGCAGACACGCTGCATACAGCCATCACAGCAATTAACAGGAAATGAATTAGATTTCTTCTCATAATTCTGTTTTTAGTTAATAGATAGTGTTAATTAAACATTAAATTTTGTTTCCTCGTGCAAAGATAATGAATAAAATTCATATAAATATTACGTACATGCTACATTTTTTCAGAGTAGATAAGACTTTTTTCACAACAAGATGGAACGCGGAATATAAAAAGATTGAAGCTCGGGAAAAACAATATTTTCCCGAGCTTCAAAATGGAGATTCGCTGACAATTAGAAACCTAAAGCCGTCAATCGGCCATCAGTTTGCGATATCTCACACGGGTAGGCTCTTCCTTGCCCAGCCGCTTCAGCTTGTTCTCTTCGTATTCCGAATAGGAACCTTCGAAGAAGAATACGTTCGAATTGCCTTCGAAGGCCAGAATGTGCGTACAGATACGGTCGAGGAACCAACGGTCGTGGCTGATGACCACGGCACAGCCGGCAAAGTCCTCAAGACCTTCCTCCAAGGCACGGAGGGTGTTGACGTCGATGTCATTGGTAGGCTCGTCGAGCAGCAGCACGTTGCCCTCTTCCTTCAAGGCCATGGCCAGGTGCAGACGGTTGCGCTCACCACCCGAAAGGACTCCGCAAAGCTTCTCCTGGTCGGCACCCGAGAAGTTGAAACGGGACAGGTAGGCACGGGCATTGATGTCGCGTCCACCCATACGGATCAGCTCGTTTCCACCCGAAATAACCTGATAGACACTCTTGTTGGGGTCGATATCCTTGTGCTGCTGGTCCACATAGGCAACCTTCACGGTCTCGCCCACCTCAAACTCACCTTTGTCGGGCTTCTCCAAACCCATAATCAGACGGAACAATGTAGTCTTACCTGCGCCGTTCGGACCGATGATACCCACGATGCCGTTGGGCGGAAGCATAAAGTTGAGGTCGTCGAAAAGCAACTTGTCACCATAAGCCTTGGCCACATGCTTGGCCTCGATGACCTTGTTGCCCAGACGCGGACCGTTGGGAATAAAGATTTCCAACTTTTCTTCCTTCTCCTTCACATCCTCGTTCAGCAGCTTGTCGTACGAGTTCAGACGGGCCTTTCCCTTGGCCTGACGGGCCTTGGGCGCCATGCGCACCCACTCCAGCTCGCGCTCCAGTGTCTTGCGGCGCTTGCTGGCCGTCTTCTCTTCCATCTCCATACGCTTGGTTTTCTGTTCCAGCCAGCTGGAATAGTTGCCCTTCCAGGGAATACCCTCCCCACGGTCGAGCTCCAGAATCCATCCAGCCACATGGTCGAGGAAGTATCGGTCGTGCGTCACAGCAATCACCGTACCCTCGTACTGCTGCAAGTGCTGCTCCAACCAGTCGATGGACTCGGCATCGAGGTGGTTGGTAGGCTCGTCCAGCAACAGGATGTCAGGCTTCTGCAACAGCAGACGACAGAGGGCCACACGGCGACGCTCACCTCCCGACAAATGTTCCACCGACTGGTCTTCGGGCGGACAACGCAAAGCGTCCATGGCACGTTCCAGCTTACTGTCCAGGTTCCACGCATCCGTCGCGTCGATAATATCCTGCAGCTCAGCCTGGCGGGCGAAGAGCTTCTCCATCTTGTCCGCATCCTCGTAGTACTCGGGCAGGCCGAACTTCTGATTGATTTCTTCATATTCGTTCAGCGCGTCCACGATGGGCTGAACGCCTTCCATTACCACTTCCTTCACGGTTTTCGTAGGATTCAGATAAGGTTCCTGCGCCAGATATCCCACCGAATACCCGGGTGAAAACACCACTTCGCCCTGATAGGATTTATCCAAGCCGGCGATAATCT
>CATXSD010000068.1 GCA_958402075.1 Mediterranea massiliensis
CAACGACCCCGAGATTACAAATCACGTGCTCTGGCCAACTGAGCTAAAGAGGCATTATTTGCAGCCGCTTCGCCGTATCGTGTGCGAAACGGCTGCAAATTTAGACATTTATTTCTTTCCCGCAAAATTTTTTGCGATATTTATTTATTTCGAATCTTTTCCTTGTACTTAACCAGCTGTTTTTCCAAAGCGTCCAGACACAAGTCTACGGCCTCTTCAAACGTATCACAGACCTTGTTCGCATACAATTCGCCGTTGGGGACCAAAACTTTCACCCCGGCTTCCTTGTTTTCGGCTGTTTCCGGTTTAACTACTTTCAATGACACCTCTACTTTCTTTATATCGTCATAAAATCGCTCCAACTTCGCAGCTTTCTTCTGGATAAAAGCCTGCAATTGCTCTGATGCGTCAAAGTGAATTGATTGAATTCTAATTTCCATACATACCTCCTTTTCTTTAAGCCCGAGGATGGGCCTGGTTATACACTTTTTTAAGTTCCTCGAAAGTCGTGTGCGTATAAATCTCGGTAGTGGCCAGGCTTTCGTGCCCCAGCAGTTCCTTGATGGCTCCCAGCGCTGCTTCATGGTTGAGCATGCTCGTCGCAAAGGTATGCCTCAGCACGTGCGGGCTCCGTTTTTTCACGGACACCACTTTCGAAAGGTTTCGCTTCACAATTCTTTCCACAATGTTGCGATAGAGGCGTTCGCCCGTCTTGCGGACGAAGAAAGCATCGGACTTGACATCCACGTTTTCATTCCTCACCCTGACATATTCCAGCATTCCGTTCTTCAGTTCGTCACCGAAGGGAATGAGACGCTGCTTGTTGCGCTTGCCGGTCACCTTGATGACCGAAGCCGCAAAGTCCACATCCTTGTCGTCGAGCCCGATCAGTTCGGAAAGCCGCATGCCCGTGGCATAGAACATTTCGATGATCAGATGGTCGCGACACCCTTCGAAGCCGTCGCCGAAATCGACATCGTCCAGCAACCGGTTCATATCACTTTCCCTCAGAAACACCGGCAGAGGTTTCTTGTTCTTGGGCCCCACCACCTTGCGTAGGGGGTCGGCCTTCACCTCCCCCTTCTTCAGAAGGAACTTGTAATAGGAACGGAGCGAACTCAGTTTCCGGTTGATGGAAGTTGAAGTATATCCCCGGTCCATCAGGGAAATCACCCACTCACGGACCAGTTCCGCCTCCACTTCCGAAGGAGACTGGACGCCGGATTCTTCTTCGCCGAAGCTCTGAAACTGGCGGATGTCTTCGCCGTAGGCCTTGAGGGTCTCGTCCGAATAGTTCCGCTCGTAACGGAGATAGTCCAAAAAAGAATCTGTCAGCCACATATCGCTACATAACTAAATGTGCAACGAATGTATGAAAAGAAATCAATAATTCAAAGGATTTTACGAATTATTAATCTTCTACTTGCTGAAGTTTTTGAACGTAAACGGCACGCTCTTTCTTAAGTCTCTTGATTACAGACGGTTTGTCGAACTGCTGTCTGCTTCTCAATTCTTTGATAATGCCGGTCTTTTCAAATTTTCTTTTGAATTTCTTCAGCGCCTTCTCAATGTTTTCGCCTTCTTTTACAGGTACTACAATCATTGTTATTAATTAATTAAAAAGTTAATGTATAAAATCTCACGATTAATTCGAGCCGCAAAAGTACACATATTTTCTTTATTCTCAAAAAACTTTCCGCAAAATATTAGCAGACAGAGAGATATTCGGCCTTTCGAAGCCGTTTCTTCCGGCCTGCGCCCCATGGAAGAAGCTCCAAAAACATGACGGAAAGTTTGTGCAATCGGCGGCCTTTTCGTACTTTTGATACGTGTTTCCGCCGTCGCCGACGGCGGTGGAGACCGGGAAATGATATACATTATTATATATAACGACTATGAACACTACCATCCAAGAACGCATCCGGGCCTTGCGCGCCTGGATGAAGCAGGCCGGTGTGGAGGCTTTCGTCATCCCCAGCACCGACCCGCACCTGAGCGAATACGTGGCGCCCCACTGGCAAAGCCGCGAATGGATATCGGGCTTCACGGGCTCGGCAGGCACCGTCGTGGTAACGCTGGAGAAAGCGGGGCTGTGGACCGACTCCCGCTACTTCCTTCAGGCCGCCAGCCAGCTGGAAGGCACCGGCATCGACCTATACAAGGAGATGCTGCCCGAAACGCCCTCCATCCCCGCCTTCCTCTGTGCCGAGCTGCAGGAAGGCCAGACGGTAGGCATCGACGGCACCGTCTTCTCCACCGAAGCGGCGCGCAGCCTGAAAGAAGAGCTGGCCGCCGCCCGCATCGCCGTGAAGAGCCTGTCCGACCCCATGGACGACATCTGGACCGACCGTCCGCCCCTGCCGCAGGCACCGGCCTTCATCCATGAATTGAAGTATGCCGGGCGCACCTGCGCCCAGAAGCAGGAGGCTGTCCGCGCCGAGATGCGCCGGGCCGGGGCACAGTGCCTGCTGCTCTCCGCCCTCGACGAGATAGCCTGGACGCTGAACCTGCGCGGAAGTGACGTACACTGCAACCCCGTGGTCGTCAGCTACCTGCTGATTGGCGAACAGGAAGCCTGCTACTTCATCGAGCCGCAGAAGCTGACGTCCTCTGTCCGCGCCTACCTCGAGGAGAACGGCGTCGCCTGCCTGCCCTACGCCGACATCCTCGCCCACCTGCAGGAGCTGCCCGCAGGCAGCCTGATGCTGGAGCCGGGCAAGACCAACTATGCCGTCCGCTCGGCCATACCGCAGCAGTGCCGCGTCATCGAAGCCGCCTCGCCGGTCGCTCTGCTGAAAGCGGTGCGCAACGAGCAGGAGATAGCCGGGTTGCGACAGGCCATGCAGCGCGACGGCGTGGCGCTGGTCAAGTTCCTGAAGTGGCTGGAAGAGGCTGTACCCCAAGGCCATGAGACGGAAATCAGCATCGACCGGAAGCTGCACGAACTGCGTGCCGCTCAGCCGCTCTACATGGGCGAGAGCTTCGACACCATCGCCGGATACGGCGCCCACGCAGCCATCGTCCACTACGAGGCCACGCCCGAAACGGATATTCCGCTGGAGCCCCGCGGCTTCCTGCTGCTCGACTCGGGCGCACAATACCTGGACGGCACCACGGACATCACCCGCACCATCGCCCTGGGCCCACTGACCGAGGAGGAGAAGACCGACTACACCCTGATACTGAAGGGCCACATTGACCTGGCCATGGCTGTCTTCCCCGAAGGCACGCGCGGCGCACAGCTCGACGTGCTGGCCCGCATGCCCATCTGGCAACACCGCATGAACTTCCTGCACGGCACGGGGCACGGCGTGGGCCACTTCCTCAACGTACACGAAGGTCCGCAGAGCATCCGCATGAACGAGAACCCCGTCACCCTGCATGTGGGCATGCTCACCAGCAACGAGCCGGGCGTCTACAAGGCCGGCAGCCACGGCATCCGCACGGAGAACCTCGTGCTCACCGTCCCTGCGGGCGAAGGCCTGTTCGGCCGCTACCTGAAGTTCGAGACCGTCACCCTCTGCCCCATCTGCACCCGCGGCATCGTCCGCGAGCTGCTGACTCCGGCAGAAATCGACTGGCTGAACCAGTACCACCGCAGGGTGTACGAACAACTCTCGCCCAGCCTCGACGAAGACGAACGGCTGTGGCTGGAGAAGGCTTGCAAAAGGATTTAAACAGAGCGGTTAGTGGTTAACGGTAAGCGGTCAGCAACCATCGTTAACCACTCACCGCTAACCCCTAACCGCTAACCCCTAAAAGAAATGGCATTAATCAAATCAGTAAGAGGCTTTACGCCCGAAATAGGAGAAAACTGCTTCCTGGCCGACAACGCCACCCTCGTGGGCGACGTGAAGATGGGCCGCGACTGCAGTGTATGGTTCAACGCCGTGTTGCGCGGCGACGTCAACTCCATCCGCATCGGCAACGGTGTGAACATACAGGACGGCAGCGTGCTGCACACGCTCTACGAGAAATCGACCATCGAGATAGGCGACCACGTGTCCATCGGCCACAACGTCACCATCCACGGCGCCACCGTGAAGGACTATGCCCTCATCGGCATGGGCGCCACGCTGCTGGACCACGCCGTGGTGGGCGAAGGCGCCATCGTGGCCGCCGGTTCGCTGGTGCTGAGCAACACGGTCATCGAGCCGGGCAGCATCTGGGGCGGCGTACCCGCCAAGTTCATCAAGAAGGTGGACCCCGAACAGGCCAAGGAGCTGAACCAGAAGATAGCGCACAACTACCTGATGTACGCCGGCTGGTACAAGGAATGACCACGCCGTACGGTATGACCGGCTGACGCCGTGCTTCGTCACCCCCTGACGGAGCACGGCGTCACTGTCTCACGAAGCACTGCGTCACGACCTCATGCAGTGCTTCGTGAGGAGGTGTGGAAGCACTGCGTCGGAACGGGACATAAAACCTTTTTCGGAAATCACAATGCACTGTGATTTTCAATCCTAAACTTACCAACAAGGAACAAACCAAGCAAGAATCACACTTTATTGTGATTTCTGCTTGATTATCCTGAACTAATTCCCTATTTTTGTTGCACGAAAATGGGATACGGCTCAGAAAAATAAGCGAGCTTATTTTGTATTGCTCTCGTCTTTCCGTATATTTGCAAAAAATCACACCGCATTGTGAATACAAAAGAAATAGGCCGACTCATCAAAGAACGGAGAAAGAGTTTGCACGTCAATCAACAGGAGCTCTCCGAACTCGCCAGCGTAGGCATTAACACGCTGGTGGCCATCGAACGCGGCGAAGGCAACCCCAAATTGGAAACCCTGCTTGCCATTCTCGACACGCTCGGCCTGCAAATAGACATCAAACTAAAAGAATTGGGCTATGAGAGCATGTGAAGTGTACCTGCACGACATCAAAGTCGGCGTACTGACGGAAGAAGACAACGGAACATACACATTCGCATACGATCCGGCCTATCTGTTCCAAAAAGAATGCCGGCCAGTCAGTCTCACGCTGCCCTTGCGCAGAGAGCCCTACCGTTCGCCGGTACTCTTTCCCTTTTTTTTCAACATGCTTTCGGAAGGCGAAAACAGGAAACTGCAATCGCAACTGCTGCATATCGACGCAGCAGACGATTTCGGCATCCTGCTTGCCACCGCCCGTTACGACACCATCGGAGCTGTCACCGTCAAACCCATCGAGCCATGATACAGTTGACCGTTTGCCCATCCACGCTGGAAAAAGGATTCGACACCTATTCGCCCGCCGCACGTAGAGCCTTGTTCGACGGCAGAACGGTATCCCATTACCTGAAGGTACCCAGTCCCTCTACCGGAAGCCCGGAGGCCCAAGGAGCCGTACAGAACGCCAGACGCATCTCGCTTTCGGGCGTACAGGCCAAGTATTCGGTCATTATCGACGAAGCCACCTCCAGCCTCCGCTATACCAAAGAACATGAACAAGGCACCTACATCCTGAAGCCATGCCCCAGCGGCTATCATATTCTGAACAGAGCCTATTGCGCCGCCAACGAGCACCTGACGATGCAAATCGCCGCACAGGTATACGGCATAGAAACTGCCGCTAACGGACTCTGCTTCTACAGCAACGACGAAGCCGCTTACCTGACACGTCGCTTCGACGTACATGCCGGCGGGAAATACCAGCAGGAAGACTTCGCTTCGCTGATGGGTTATACCAAAGCCGACGGCGGAAGCGAATACAAATACTGCAACGGCAGTTATGAGGACTGCTCCAAGATTATACAGCTGTATGTAAAAGCCGCCCGCATCGACCTGCTCCGTTTCTTCAGGCTGGTCGTTTTCAATTTTATCTCGCTGAACAACGATGCCCATCTGAAGAACTTTTCCCTGCTCAACCAGGGGAACGAATACCGCTTGTCCCCGGCCTACGACCTGATAAATACGTCCTTGCATTTGCCCGCCCCGGGTATCTTTGCGCTCGACAGAGGTCTGTTCAAAGAAGGCATGAACCTGAGCGACACCCACCTGGTAGGAAGAAAAGATTTCGAGGAATTCGGGAAGCGGATCGGACTGCCGCAAAGGCTGATACAAAGGGAGCTTGACAACTTCGCCGAAGAAAAACCGCTCGCACAAGCTCTGATTGAACGGTCTTTCCTGTCAGAAGCCCTGAAACGACAATACAAGGCAAGTACCGCCTACAGACGTCAAATGTTATCTTTTTAGAACTGATAAATCACTCCTACCGACAGCGTAGCCGGAATGCTGAAACCGACCTGCTTGACGGCAAAAGGTTCTTCTTTGAACTTGGTATATTGGAACAGAGAAGTCTTTCCCATCAGCTGGACATGGTCCGAAAGGTTGACCAAGATGCCCGGATTCAACGCCACGCCCCAGCCGTTTACAGCCACTCGGGTGTCGCCCGAGCGGTCGCGCTGGTAGAAAGCCGTAGCGTCGGCAAAGAAATCCACGCAGCGCACATGGGCAAAGGTCGTCCGGACATAGGGTGAAACGTTGTAAGTAGCCACATCGTCGCCAGCTCCAAACACCGTATAGGACACACCGCCGGACACACCGACAGAGAAAAGCCGGTTGAAGCGATACCCTATCTCAGGCATCACCATATACGTGGAGTTGGTATGCGACTCCCGGTCCTGTTTCGTACTGACCGCAGAAAGGCCGATCGAACCTCCTGCATAAAATTGCGCCTTGGCTGCCATCGCGAAGGCTGCCAGCACACACATGATAACTAACTTTTTCATATTGACATTGATGAATTAATAAAATAATAAGACTCGTTTTTCACTCATTCAAAACGATGCAAAGTTAGCCATAATTCCAAGGGTACGGTAAAACAGACAGTCACAATCTTGTTTTACAAAACACTGATTTACAACTATATACAAAATCGGACAGTCACACTTTCAATGATTCATTCCTCCATTCGCTCCCGAATGCGTGTTTTTCGTTGGTTGATGGTATGCGTATCCCCATAACCGAAGCAGATGGCTATGCTTTGGGAATCGAACGAAGCGAACTGCAAGCAGAGCAACAGCAGGTCGTCTTCGGACAGGCGGGGATAGTGTGCCCTCCACTCCTTGACCTGGGAAGAATAAAGGTCGAGCACCGTTTCCTTCAGCTTCTGACGACCGGCCGCATCCAGCACTTTCTGCTCCTTATTTCCCCCGACCCACTGTTTGCGCAGCGCCTGTACTTTCTTATAGATGGCGGTCTGAGAAAAGAGCCAATTCTGCAAGACCTCCTGTTCCTTCTTCAGACCGGCAATCACGGCTTCCCTCTCCCGTACTTCCAGTTCACCTTTCTGCACTTCTTCTTCCAGTTGCCGATGTTCCTTCCGCAGCAGTTCTATGATGACCGTATTATCTTCGATGGTCGTCTGCAAAGCATTGATCTTTTCTTTGGTATGAATGAGATGGGCTTCATACATCCGTTGTTTCCGTTTTCTCTTACTCAAACGATAGTGGAACAGCACGACAATCCCCACCAGACACAAAAGGAAGCCTGCAACCATCCGCTCCCGAAGACGTTGCGACTTCATCTGTTCTTCCTGTACCTTCATCTGAATGCCATGCTTGTAAATCAACCGCTCAATCTCCGTAGACTGCTCGGAAAAGATCAAGCTGTCAGCATACGCTATGTATTGCTGCAAATAGGTATTGGCTATACGGTAATTTCCCTTAGCTGCTTCCAAATCCGCCAAATCTTGAAGGCATAAGAATCTGTCTCCAAAAGTACAATCATCCTTAACCTTCTCCAAGTAAAACAAAGCACTATCCTGAGCCTTATTGTCTTCTGCAAACAATGTTCCCAAATTATAATAATACTCCGTTTTCGAATGCTCCTCAGGAGCCCAATGAAGTGCCAAACGTGCATAATATGATGCTGAATCATGTTCATTGAAAGCAAGGCTCATCGCCAGCAAGTTACTTGCTATCATAAATGAGTCTTTAGCCGCAATAGCACAATCCAATGCCTGCTTACCGGCAATAAGGCTGGAATCTATTTGGTCTTTTACCGCATAATAAGAAGCTATATACTTCAGCGCGATCGCCTTGTCCAGCTCCGTCTCGCAACATTCATAAAGCTGCCGGTATACAGGAAGCGAAGCATCATAGTTACCGGAATAGAAATAAAGATTGCCCAGCGAACTGAGTATGTGCCGCCTCGTTTCCTGCGCTTCGGGGAAGCGGGTGGCGACGGACAGCGCTTCCTGCAGCAGGCGGGCGGCCTCTTCGTGCCAGCCCATCTCCTCGACCAACCGTCCCTTGTAGAGCAAGGCAACGGCCCGTTCGGGGGTGGGGCCGTCGTAGTATTTCAGCGCAATGTCCAGCAGGGAGTCGCAGGGAAGCAACGGCCGGAAGCATTTGTTGGTGGCCCGGGCCAGCAGCAAGGCATAGCGGGCGGCCTCCAGACGATCCATCCGTTCGGTACGCAACGGCTGCAGCAGCGTCAGGGCACTGTCGGGCAACTGACCAAGCAGGGAATCAGCCCGGACCAGCAGGGCTTCACGCCCGGCATCCGGACGGGAACAGGCGACCATCCCCACCAGCGACAAGCAAAACAAAAACACAAGCCGGAACCGTGATTTCATAGCCCTCATCCCCTACGAGCATTTACCTCAGAAGTTAATCATCTCCAGAATCTTGTCCGTGGCACCGGCCTGGCCGGTGACGTAGTCGCCCGCGCGGCGGCCGGTCGTTTCGAGGAACGCACGGTCGGAGAAGAGGCGGTCGAGCAGACGGTTCAACTCGTCGCCGTTCTGGATGGGGAAGGCGCCCTGTGCCTCGATGAGCTGCACGGCCTCCTGAAACTTCTGATACTTGGGCCCGAAGATGACGGGGATGCCATAGACGGCCGCCTCGAGGGTGTTGTGTATGCCGACACCGAAACCGCCGCCGATGTAGGCCACCTCGCCGTAGCGGTAGATGGAAGAGAGCAGGCCGAAGCAGTCGATGATGAGGCAGTCGGCCTTGCGGACGTTCTGTTCGTCGGCACGGGTGTAGCGCACGTAGGGGCGCTTCAGCTTGCGCACGATTTCCACCAGATGGCTCTCGTCGATGACGTGCGGCGCAATGATGAGCTTCATCTCGGGATGGCGGTTGAAGTAGTCGATGAACAGGTCTTCGTCGGGCTGCCACGAGCTGCCGGCCACGAAGGTCGGCGCCCCGCCCTTGAAGGCCTCGACCAGCGGCAGGTCCTTGGCCTCGCGGCGAATCTGGAGCACACGGTCGAAGCGCGTGTCGCCCACCACGGTGACGCGGTTGATGCCTATCTTGGCCAGGTAGCGCTTGGAGCGGTCGTTCTGCACGAAGAGGTAGTCGAAGTTGCGCAGCACGTTGCGATAAGGCCCTCCGTACCACTTGAAGAAAATCTGTCCGCGACGGAAGATGGAAGAAACGCTGTACACGGGGATGCGGCGGCGGTGGAGCTCGTCGAGGTAGTTCTTCCAGAACTCATACTTGATGAAGAAGGCCATGCAGGGGTTCACGATGTCGAGGAACTTCCTGACGTTGCGCGGCTTGTCGAAGGGCAGGTAGCACACCACGTCGGCCCCGCGGTAATTCTTGCGCACCTCGTAGCCCGACGGCGAGAAGAAGGTGAGCAGGATGCCGTAGCGGGGATACTTGGCACGGATCCGCTCGATGAGCGGACGGCCCTGCTCGAACTCGCCCAGCGAGGCGGCGTGAAACCAGATGTAGGGCACGTCCTTCTGCAGCTGCTGGCGCAGGAGCTCGTACACCACCCAATGGCCTTTCATCATCTTGCGGGGCTTGCGGCTGAAAGGCGCGGCCAGATGGACCGCGAGGTCGTAGAGCCCTATTCCCAAATCGTATAACAGCATATCCTCCGAAGATTATGGGTTATTTCCGTTTCATTTCAGTACCTCCACGGCACGCTGGATGCGGCGGATGGTTTCTTCCTTGCCCAGCAGTTCGGTGATGTCGAACATGTGCGGGCCCTTGCACTCGCCCACGACGGCCAGGCGGAAAGCATTCATCACGTTGCCCATGTGGTAGCCCTTCTCCGTGATCCAGCCGATGACGATGTCTTCGGACGGCTTCGAGCTGAAGTCGGCAATGCCGCGCAGCACTTCCACCAACTCGCCCATGATGCGGGGCGTATCTTCGGACCAGCGTTTCTTCACATCCTTCTCGGCATAGGCCTCGGGAGCCACGAAGAAGAAGCGTGCCTGGTCCCAGAGTTCCTTCACAAAGTTGACGCGGCCCTTGACGAGCGACACCACGCGGGTCAGGTACTCGTCGCTGTACTGTGCCGTGTCCACGCCGTGGGCAGCCAGTACGGGCTTGAACAGCCCGGCAATCTCGGCATCGGGCTTGCGGAGAATGTATTCGTGGTTGAACCAGATTCCTTTCTTATAGTCGAACTTGGCACCGGCCTTGCTGCAGTGGCTCAGGTTGAAGAGCTTCACCAGCTCGTCCATCGACATCAGCTCCTGGTCGTTGCCGGGGTTCCATCCCAACAGGGCGAGGAAATTGATGACGGCCTCGGGCAGGTAGCCTGCCTCGCGGTAGCCCGAAGACACTTCACCGGTCTTGGGGTCGTGCCATTCCAGGGGGAAGACGGGGAAGCCCAGACGGTCGCCGTCGCGCTTGCTCAGCTTGCCGTTTCCTTCAGGCTTGAGCAGCAGGGGCAGGTGGGCAAACTGAGGCATGGTGTCTTCCCAGCCGAAGGCGCGGTAGAGCAGCACATGCAGCGGAGCCGACGGCAGCCACTCCTCGCCGCGGATGACGTGGGACACCTCCATCAGGTGGTCGTCCACGATGTTGGCCAGGTGGTAGGTGGGCAGTTCGTCGGCCGACTTGTAGAGCACCTTGTCGTCGAGGATGGAAGAGTTGATGACCACTTCGCCACGGATGAGGTCGTGCACATGCACGTCTTCGTTCGGCTCGATCTTGAAGCGCACCACGTACTGCTTGCCTTCGGCGATCAGCGCATCCACTTCTTCCTTGGAAAGGGTCAGCGAGTTGCGCATCTGCAGGCGGGTGGAGGCGTCATACTGGAAGTTGGCCACTTCCTTGCGCTTGGCCTCGAGCTCCTCGGGCGTGTCGAAGGCGATGTAGGCCTTCCCGGCATCGAGCAGCACCTTGACGTATTTCTTGTAGATGTCGCGGCGCTCGGACTGGCGGTAGGGACCGTGGTCGCCGCCAAAGCTGACACCCTCGTCGAAGGGGATGCCGAGCCACTTGAACGACTCCAGGATATATTCTTCAGCACCGGGTACGAAACGGTTGCTGTCGGTGTCTTCGATACGGAAAATGAGGTCGCCTCCATGCTGGCGCGCAAAGAGGTAATTGTACAACGCGGTGCGCACACCACCGATGTGCAGAGCTCCTGTCGGACTCGGAGCAAAACGGACTCTGACTCTTCTTTCTGTCATAATCTACCTTACTTTATGAATATTTAGACGGCAAAATTAAGCCTTTTTTTCCACATGATTGTTTTTTTTTGTACTTTTCGCAAAAATTTCAACCGATATGAACAAAATCAACGAGAAAAAGCCGGCGCGTTATAGAGATTTGCTATACAAAGCCCTCATTTTCATCGGCAGTGTCTTGGTTATGGTCTACTTCCTGCCGCGTGACGGGAAGTTCAACTATCAGTTTGACATCAACAAGCCCTGGAAATACGGCCAGCTGATGGCCACGTTCGACTTCCCCATCTACAAGACGGACGAAGTGGTGAAACACGAGCAGGACAGCATCCTGGCCCGCTTCCAGCCCTACTACCAGCAGGACAAGGCCGTGGAGGAAGAAGCCCTGAAGAAGCTGAGGTCCGACTACCAGAACCACACCCTCATGACGCGCCTGAACTCCAACTACCTGCAATACATCGAAAAAAAACTGAAGGAAGTGTACCAGACGGGCATCCTCTCGTCCGAAGACATGGAATCGCTGCTCCGTGACAGCACCCAAAGCGTGATGACCGTAAGCGACAAGACGGCCCGGCAGCAAGGCACGGACAAGCTGTTCACCGTCAAGTCGGCCTACCACTACATCCTGACGGCCGACTCCCTGCGCTACAGTCCCTACATCCTGCGCCAGTGTGCCCTGAACAACTACCTGACCTCCAACCTGACCTACGACAGCCTGCGCACCGAGGCCGCCCGCAAGGAGATGCTGGAAAACTATTCGTGGGCCAGCGGCATCGTGCTGAGCGGGCAGAAGATCATCGACCGCGGCGAAATCGTCAGCCCCGAGACCTACAACATCCTGGAAAGCCTGCGCAAGGAGTCCATCAAGCGCAGCGACTCGGTGGGACAGCAGCGGCTGATGCTCCTCGGACAGATACTCTACGTCAGCATCTTCATGCTGTGCTTCATGCTCTACCTCGACCTGTTCCGCAAGGACTACTACGACCGCAAGGGCAGCCTGTCACTGCTGTTCGCGCTGATGATGTTCTACACCGTCGTGACGGCCGTCATGGTGTCCGAGAACCTGTTCAACGTCTACATCCTGCCCTACGCCATGCTGCCGGTCATCATCCGCGTGTTCCTTGACTCGCGCACGGCCTTCCTGACGCACGTCATCACCATCCTGGTGTGCTCCATCTGCCTGCGCTACCCGCACGAGTTCATCCTGCTGCAGATAGCCGCGGGCCTGGTGGCCATCTACAGCCTGCGCGAGCTGTCGCAACGCTCGCAGCTGTTCCGGACGGCGGTACTGGTCATCCTGACGTATGCCGCCCTCTACTTCGCCTTCGAGATGATTACGGAGAACGATGTGTCCAAGCTGAACGCACGGATGTACATGTACTTCATCATCAACGGCATCTTCCTGCTCTTCACCTACCCGCTGCTGTTCGTGCTGGAGAAGACCTTCGGCTTCACCTCGAACGTGACGCTGGTCGAGCTGTCCAACATCAACACGCCGCTGCTGCGCCGCATGTCCGAGACCGTGCCGGGCACCTTCCAGCACTCCATGCAGGTGGCCAACCTGGCAGCCGAGGCGGCCAATCGCATCGGGGCCAAGAGCCAGCTGGTGCGTACCGGCGCCCTCTACCACGACATCGGCAAGATGGAGAACCCCGTGTTCTTCACCGAGAACCAGCGGGGCGGCATCAATCCGCACAAGAACCTGACCTACGAACAGAGCGCCCAAGTGGTCATCAGCCACGTCACCGGCGGCGTGAAGCTGGCCGAGAAGCACAACCTGCCCAAGGTCATCAAGGACTTCATCACCACCCACCACGGCAAGGGGAAG
>CATXSD010000069.1 GCA_958402075.1 Mediterranea massiliensis
CCCAGCATGGCGTTGAACTTGCCCACGCGGTAGCGCAGGCCCACACTGCCGGCCTGCGTCAGGTAGCCCGACTGGTACTCGTTGGACAGGCTCTCGTCCAGCTGGTCGTAGAGGTCGGTCAGCGGGGAGCGGTCGTAGGTCTTGCGGTCATTCTCCGAGTCGGTGTAGCTCAGTTTGTAGCCCAGCTGGAGCTGCAGACGGTCGGTCAGTTTCTCCGTATAGCTCAGGTTGGAGCGCAGACTGTACTGGCGGTTCAGTGTTTGCTTCAGCTGGCTGTAGCTGTCGCTCGTTGCCAGCCCGTCGGCACCGTAGAGCGTATTGAGGTAGTCGGTATAGGTATCGCCGTCGGTATTGCTCGTCTTGCCGCTGACCATCAGTGAGAGGGTGCGCCCTTCTTTCAGAAAGCGGTGGCGCAGGTTGAGGTCTACACCCACATTGTAGGCATCGGTATTGCCGTTCGTTTTTGTTTCGGTTCCGCTTTCAGCCGCACCCTCCAGCAGGTTCCTGCCCTGGAGCAGGCTGTAGCTGTCGTTGTTCTGGAAGCTCAGCGAAGGGCGGATCTGCAGGGAAGTGCGGTCGCTGATCTGATAATCCAGCTTCAGGTTGAAGCGGTGGTTCCAGTTCTCCATCTGACGCTCCTGGTATTCGCTGTAGGTCATGCCGGGCAGGACAGATTCGAAATATTCACGGTCGGTCAGTTGTTGTGTCAGGTTGTCCGACTGGTTGAAGAAATAGCTGCCGGTCACCTTCCACTTCTCGCCCCACTGGTCCACGTAGTTCAGTCCGAGGCCGTTGGCCGACGTCACGCCGCCCAGGCTGCCCACCATGAAGTTCGAAGTGCTGGCGCCTCCTGCGCCGCCGCCCGACCGGCCTCCTCCGCCGCCGCGCCCGCCACGGCCTCCACGACCGCTGGCGCCCGATGACATGACACCTGCCAAATCTTCCTGCGAGAAATTCTGCTGGTTGACGTTGTTCGACATGCCCAGCACCGAGATGCGGCGGTCGTCGTTGAAGAAGTTGAGGTTGCCGTTCACTTTATATCGGTTGTCCGTACCGTAACCACCCGACACTTCGCCGAAGGTTCCCTGACGGAAGCCTCCCTTGGTGACGATGTTGATGGTCTTCACCTCCTCGCCATCGTCGAAGCCGGTGAATTCGGCCTGCTCGCTCTTCTTGTCGAACACCTCGATGCTGGCGATGATGTCCGAAGGCAGGTTCTTGATGGCCAGGTTCACATCGCCGTCGAAGAACTCCTTGCCATCCACCAGCACCTTCTGTACCTGCTCGCCCTGCGCCTGCACGGTACCACCTTCCACCACGATGCCCGGCATCTTGGCCAGCAGGTCTTCGGCCGAACTGCCTTCCATCACCTGGAAGGCTTCGGCGTTGTATTGCAGGCTGTCGCCCCGCTGCTCGGCACGCGTGGCACGCCCCTGCACGGAAACTTCGCCCAGCAACTGGGCATCTTCCTCGAGGACGAAGCGCAGGGTGTACGTCTGCTTGCCGTCCGTCACCTTCACGCGTTTCTCCATCGGCTTGAAGCCCACGTAGCTGACGCTCACCACATAGTCGCCCACGGCCATGGCGCGGAAAGCGAACGCCCCTTCGCCGTCGGTCGAGGTGTAAGTCCTGGCCGACGTGTCCGAGGCAGGGGCTATGCTCACGGTAGCGGCAGGCAGGGGTTCGCCCGCCGTGCGGTCGGTCACGGTGCCGCTCACCACGGCCTGTCCCTGTGCCCTCAGCAGGAGGGGCAGGCAACTCATCATTATCATCCAAAAGAAAGTCAGTCGTTTCATATCAGTCAATCCTGTTTCTGTTATTGTTTTCCGATGCAAAACTACGGATACGGCCGATACGGTGAAAGCCCCCTGCCCCGATGCGGTGGCGAACGGCACGGATGCAGTGGCAAACGACACGGGAAGGCTTCCGCACGCCGTGCTTCGAGGCGGTAGTACAACGCCTTTGAACTGCCACTTTAAAGGCGTTAAACTGACAGTTTAAAAGCAGTAAACTGAAAGTTTAAAGCCAGTAAACTGAAAGTTTATTCGTGATAAACTGAAAATAAACCGGGATTTATCCATTATTGTCGTATATTTGTTGGGAATAAAACAATCTCCCAAGCACCAACCGCCATGAACAACAAATACCTGCCGCTGGGCATCGACCTGTTCTTCTGCCTCGTCCTGCTGCCGGCCCTGATTATGCTGCTCCCTGTGGAGCGCTGGCTGGAGAACAACTCCACGTTCGTCGTCCTCCTCGTGGGATGGCTCTATGCCGTCTACTTCCTGACGCGCAAGGCCTGCGTGCCGATGCTCTTCCGCTTGCGGCGCCAGCTGGTCGTCGCCCTGTGCATCCTGGCAGGTACGGTACTGCTGACGTGGCTCCTCACCCAATATCAGATGGAGTTCCCCTTCCGTGGCGAGCATCCGCGCCCCGAACGCGTCAGGCGCGCCGCCAATCTGACGAAAATCAGGCTGCACCAGCAGGGCACGTGGTTCCTCTACCTCGTCACCGTCTGCTTCAGCATCGCCGTGGGACTGCTCACGGAGCTATATCGGCAGATGACCGAACGGCAGAGCGTGGAATTCGAGAAAAAGAAAGCCGAACTGGCCCTCTACAAGGCACAGATCAATCCGCACTTCCTCTTCAACACACTGAACACGCTCTACGGTCTGATGCTGGCCCAGTCGGAAAAGGCGGAGGCGGCCTTCATGCAGTTCATCGGCCTGGTGAAGTACATGTACACCCGTGCCACGCAGGACAAGGTGGACGTGGCGGAGGAGGCCGAATACATCCGCCGCTACATCGAGCTGCAGAAGAACCGGCTGGACGAGAGCCGCACGCACGTGACCTATGCCTACGACAACGACCAGGCCTGCCCGCACGTACAGATAGCCCCCATGCTGCTCATCACCTTCGTGGAGAATGCCCTGAAGTATGGCACCTCATCACATACGGAGAGCGACATCCGCATCGGCATCCGGGTAAAGGAAGGCGTCCTGCACTTTACCGCCGACAACCAGGTGGTGAACCCGCGCCCCACCGACAAGGAGCCGGGAATCGGCATCGCCAACTGCCGCAAGCGACTGGAACTGCTCTACCCGTCGACCCATCGGCTGGACATCACGGAAGCGGAAGGATGGTACAGAGTGACATTGGAAATCAGATTATCAGCATACAAGAACTAACCCTACAGCCATGAAGTGCATAGCCATAGACGACGAGCCCGTAGCCCTCAGCATCATCCGCCAGTTCTGCCAGCGGAGCGGCGACATCGAGCTGACCACCTATACCGACCCCGTAGAAGGCCTGCAACGGGTGAAGGACACGCGCCCCGACCTCGTCTTCCTCGACATCGAGATGGGCGGCATCAACGGCATCGACGTGGCACGCCAGCTGCCTGCGGGCGTCTTTCTGGTCTTCACCACGGCCTATGCCGAGTTTGCCGTGGACGGCTTCGACCTCGATGCCGTCGACTTCCTGCACAAGCCCTTCTCCTTCAGCCGCTTCGAGCGGGCGGTGGAGAAGGTAAGGCGCCTGCAGGAGCTGCAAAGCCTCCGGGCCAAGCCCGTGTTTGCCGATGAAGAAATCACATTGAAGGTGGAGTACAAGAACGTGAAGATACGGCTGGCCGACATCGAATACATAGAAGCCATGGACAACTACGTGCGCGTGGTGCTCACCTCGGACCGGCCTGTCCTGTCGCAAACCAGCATGAAGGCCGTCATGGACCTCCTGCCCGCCGACCGCTTCATGCGGGTGCACAAATCGTACATCGTCCCCCTGCACAAGGTGGCTGCCTACAGCCGCCGCCAGCTCACGCTGCACCACCGTGCCGTAGAGCTGCCCGTGGGGCGTGTCTATGCCGACGAGTTCGTCGGACGGATGAACCGCCTGCGCTCCTGAAGCCTCAGCCTCCCAAGGTTTCCATGACCTGCGCCATGTATTGTGCTCCTACAGGCAGACCCTCGCCTCCTCCCTTCAGAACAACCCTCGAACGGGTAAAAGACGCAACGGCCGACACAGGCACCACATACGAACGGTGGATGCGCAGGAAGCGGTCGGCGGGCAGGAGGTCCATGATGGCCTTCAGATTGGTGCGCGTCAGCACATGCCCGCCCGAAGCGCGGACTATCTTCACATAATTGCCCAAAGCCTCCACATAGAGGATATCGGCCAGAGGAATGCTTACATTATTATATTCCTGTTTTACGACCAGACATTCGGGTGCCGACGGACGGCGGGCACGGATGCGCCGCAGGGCTTTCTCCACCGCCACCTCGAAACGCTCGTAAGAGAAAGGCTTGTGCAGAAAGTCGACGGCATCGAGGTCGAAACCGTCGAGGGCATACTCCGCGTAGGCGGTCGTGAAGATGAAGCAGCATTCACGGGGCAGCCTGTCGGCTATCTCCAGCCCGTTCAGGCTGTTCATCTGAATGTCGAGGAAAACCAGATCGGGCTTGCGACGGCATATCTCCTCCAGACCTACGCGCGGCTCGTTGAAGGTCGTCAGCTCCATTCCGCCCTTGCGGCGGCAGAACTGCTCTACGACAAGCAAGGCCATCGGCTCGTCGTCTATTGCTACGCAGGTAATGTCTTTCATCGCAACCGAATATTTAAAAGGGTTCTGTATCGGCCGTCCGCCTCGCCCGTCTGCAGGTCATAGCGGCCGGGATAAAGCAGCTCCAGACGCTTGCGGCAGTTGGCGATGCCGATGCCCTGGCTTTCACCCTCGCGGCGGCGCATCACGGCATTCTCCGTCTCCAGCCTCAGGTTGTTCTCGTCCACACGGATATGGATGCGGACGGTGCAGTCGGTGTCCGACGAAGTGCCGTACTTGAAGGCGTTCTCCACAAACGTAATCAGTATCATGGGCGGGATGAGCACCTGCCTGTCCGCCACGTCCAACGTCAGTTCTACCTGCGTATGGCGGTTCAGGCGCAACTGCTGCAGGTCGACGTACTGGTGAATGTACTCCAATTCGCGTTCGGCAGGTATCAGTTCGGAGCCGCTCTGCGAATACATGTAGCGCAGGATGCCCGAAAACTTGACAAAGGCCGATTCCGTCTTGTCCGACCCCGAAAGCACCAGGGCATAAAGCGTGTTCAGCGTGTTGAAGAGGAAGTGCGGATTGATCTGCGCCTTGTAGAGGGCCAGCTCCGCCTTGTTCTTCTCCGCCTCGGCCTCCTGGCGCGAAAGTATCTGACGGAACAGCTCGAAAGTCAGCTCGATGGCCAGCGAAAAGCCGGTCACCATCAGAAAGAAGAACCAGATGGTCTGCGTCCGTATGTGCATCCGGGCTTCCATCTGACGGACATCGTCGGTGATGCGTTCGGCCGGCATGGGGAAATGGGTCAGCAGCTCGGTCACGCCTATCAGGACAGCCAGCAGCAAAAGGATGCGCAGGTACTTCTTCTGCATGAAAAGCTTGGGAAGGCATACACGGCGGTAGACAAAGTAAAGGACATAGACATAAGCCACAAGGGTGACCAGGAAGGCCATGTTGTTGACAATCCACCGGTCTACCGGCAGCAGCATGATGACCAGCGGAATGATGACCAGGCAGAAAAGCAGGTCGATATAGAGGGCGATGCGGTGATTCTTCATATCCGTGAGATTTTGCTTTTACCAAAGGCAAAGATACGACATTTTACCGACGGATGCACCGTTGGCGAAAGCCGTTCGTCACCACATACCTGCCGTTCGTCACCACATCCTCTGATATTCGTCCCGTTCTATGTAAGTTTGCATGGTTACAGATGTATATTTCATTTAAAACGCCCCATATATGAACACAAGAACAAGCATTCCTTTCATTATGCTGTGCTGCCTGCCGCTGCTTGCCGCCTGTGGCGGAGCGAAGCAGGAAATGCCCGGCGAAAAGTACAAGACGCTGACGGTAACAACTTCCAACCAGACACTGCAATCCACCTACCCCGCCACCCTGCGCGGACGGCAGGCCGTAGAAATACGTCCGCAGGTGAGTGGCACCATCACCCGAATCTGCATCAACGAAGGCGATGCCGTGCGTCGCGGACAAGTGCTGTTCATCATCGACCAGGTGCCCTACAAGGCCGCTCTGGAAACGGCTCTGGCCAACGTGAAGAGTGCCGAAGCCAAACTACAGACCGCCCGACTGACGGCAGACAGCAAGGAAGAACTTTATAAGGAGAAGGTCGTGTCGGACTTTGACCGCCAGACAGCCCGCAACCAGCTGCTCGAAGCCGAAGCAGCCCTTGCCCAGGCCAAAGCAGAGGAGACCAACGCACGCAACGACCTCTCCTACACCGAAGTGAAAAGTCCCGTGGACGGTGTGGCAGGCATGATTCCCTACCGTGTGGGAGCGCTGGTGAACAGCAGCATTGCAGAACCTCTTGTCACCGTGTCAGACGATGCGGAGATATATGCCTACTTCTCCATGGCCGAAAGCCAGATGCTCGACCTCATCCAGCAATACGGCTCGCTGGAAGAAGCCTGCCGCCAGCTACCCTCCGTCGGCCTGACCCTAAGCAACGGGAAGGCCTATGCCGAGCAGGGACGCATCGACGCCATCAGCGGGACGGTGGACGAAGGTACCGGCGGAGTGACCCTGCGTGCCGTCTTCCCCAACCAGGGACACTTGCTCCGCAACGGGGGCAGTGGGGTTGTATCCGTACCGACCGAACACAAGGACTGCATCATCATCCCCCAGAGCGCCACTTACGAACTTCAAAACCGCGTGTTCACATGGAAGGTGGTCGACGGCAAGACCCAATCGGCTCCCATCACCATCTATAAATACAACGACGGACAGACCTACATCGTGCTCTCGGGCCTGCAGGCAGGCGATGTCATCATTGCCGAAGGTGCCGGCCTGATGCGTGAAGGTACCGCCGTGGACACGACTTCTTCTACCCCCGAACCCGAAAAATAACCGACAGCCATGAAGATAAGAACATTCATCGACCGCCCCATCCTGGCCGGCGTCATCTCCGTACTGATCCTGATTGTAGGATTCATCGGCCTGTCACAACTGCCCATCGAGCAATTCCCCGAAATTGCCCCGCCCACGGTCAGCGTGTCGGCCACCTATACGGGTGCCAATGCCGAAACGGTACTGAAAAGCGTGGTCGTACCTCTGGAAGAAGCGCTCAACGGTGTGGAAAACATGATGTACATGACTTCCACCTCGGCCAACAACGGTTCAGCCAAAATCACCGTCTACTTCCGCCAGGGTACCGACCCAGACATGGCTACCGTCAACGTACAAAACCGCATTGCCACTGCCGAAGGCCTGCTGCCCGCCGAAGTGACCAAGAGCGGAATCACCGTCCGCAAGCGACAGACGAGCAACATCAAGCAGCTGGCCGTCTACAGCCCCGACGACTCGTTCGACGAAGCCTTCCTGACCAACTACATGAAAATCAACATCGAACCGAGACTCTCGCGTATCGCCGGCGTGGGCGAAGTGAACGTCTTCGGTTACGAATACTCCATGCGCATCTGGCTCGACCCCAGCAAGATGCAGAAATACGCCCTGGTACCCTCGGACATCACCACCGTACTCGACGAACAGAATGTGGAAGCCGCTACGGGCACACTGGGTGCCGAAACGAAAAACACCTTTCAATATGTACTGAAGTACCGCGGACGCTACGAGAATGAAGTGGATTACGAAAACATGGTCATCAAGGCATTGCCCGACGGCGAAGTGCTGCGCCTGAAGGATGTGGCTACCATCGAACTGGGCACACGTGCCTATGACTACATCGGCGAGGTGAACGGGCACCCGGGCTGTAACATCATGATTGCCCAGACTTCGGGCTCGAATGCCAACGAAATCATCAAGGAAATAGACCGCACCATCGAAGAAATCTCGAAGACACTGCCCGAAGGCATCAAGATTGTCGACCTGATGAGTACGAAAGACTTTCTCGACGCTTCCATCAAAAGCGTTATCAAGACGCTGGTCGAAGCCATCCTCCTCGTAGTGCTGGTTGTGTATGTATTCCTGCAGAGCCTGCGCTCCACAATTATCCCAGCCCTGTCCATCATCGTATCGCTGGTGGGTACCTTTGCCTTCCTGTCGCTGATGGGCTTCAGCCTGAACATGCTGACACTGTTCGCGCTGGTGCTGGTCATCGGTACCGTGGTGGACGATGCCATCGTAGTGGTCGAGGCGGTACAGGCCAAGTTCGACGAGGGATACCAATCGTCCTACCTGGCTACCATCGATGCCATGGACGGCATCACATCTGCTCTGGTCACCACCACCTTCGTATTCATGGCCGTATTCATCCCCGTGAGCTTCATCGGAGGAACGACCGGAACCTTCTATACCCAGTTCGGCTTGACGATGGCCGCTGCCGTCGCCATCTCCCTGCTCAACGCCCTTACACTGAGCCCTGCCCTCTGCGCCCTCATCATGACGCCCCACCAGACAGCTGAAGGCGGCGGGCGGCTGAGCTTTTCGTCGCGCTTTCACATGGCCTTCGACACGGCGTTCCACCGACTGGTGACAAAATATAAAGTAGGCGTACTGTTCATGCTCAAACGTAAATGGCTGGCAGGCGCATTGCTCGTCGTAGCCTGCGGTGGGTTTGCCCTGCTGATGGCGACTACCAAGACGGGACTCGTGCCCAATGAAGACATGGGTACCGTGTTTATCGACGTGCGTACCTCGCCCGGAAGCAGCGTGCAGGAGACACGCAAAGTGATGGTACAGGTAGACAGCTGCCTGCGTACCATCCCGCAAATCGAACTCCAGTCGAACACAACAGGCAACTCCATGCTGAGCGGACAGGGTGCCTGCAACGGTATGTTCACCATCCGACTGAAGGACTGGAGCAAACGCCCCGACAAGGAGGACGCCATCGATGCCGTCATGGAAGAAATCAGCCGCCGCACGGCCTTCATCGCAAGTGCCGACATCATGCCTTTCACCCGACCGATGATTCCCGGCTATGGCGTGAACAGCGGTTTCGAAGTGTATGTGCAAGACCAGCATGGCGGTACGACGGAAGACCTGCTGAAATATACCCGACAATTCCTCGACGAACTGAACAAACGTCCAGAGATTGGCCGCGCCACGACCTCGTTCGACACCAAGTTCCCCCAATACCTCGTCGAAGTGGACGCCGCCCGATGCAAGCGCAACGGCGTTTCGCCTGCCGATGTACTGAGCACCCTGTCTGGTTATGTCGGCGGCAACTATGCCTCGAACATGAACCGATTCTCCAAACTCTACCGCGTCATGGTACAGGCACCGCCCGAGTTCCGTCTCGATACCGAGTCATTCAACAGCATTTTCGTGCGCAACAGTAGCGGCGAGATGAGCCCCATCAGCCAATATCTGAAACTGACCCGTGTCTATGGCTCTGAAATGCTGACCCGCTTCAACCTGTTTTCTGCCATTCAGGTAAACGGTGCGGCAGCCACAGGCTACAGCTCCGGGCAGGCTATCCAAGCCATTCAGGAAGTGGCGGCACAGACATTGCCCACCGGCTATGGCTTTGAATTCGGCGGTATGTCACGCGAGGAATCAAGTACAGGCAATACTACCACGCTGGTATTCGTCATCTGCGTGGTGTTCATCTACCTCATCCTGTGCGCCCTGTACGAAAGCCTGTTCGTGCCGCTGGCGGTCATTCTCTCCGTGCCTTTCGGACTGGCCGGAAGCTTCCTCTTCGCCAAGATGTTCGGGCTGGAGAACAACATCTACCTCCAGACGGGACTCATCATGCTCATCGGCCTGCTCTCCAAGACCGCCATCCTGCTGACCGAATACGCTTCCGAACGCCGCCGTCATGGTATGACCATCATGCAGGCCGCCGTCTCGGCCGCCCAGGTGCGACTACGCCCCATCCTGATGACCTCGCTCACCATGATATTCGGCATGCTGCCGCTGATGTTCTCCACCGGTGTGGGTGCCAACGGAAACATCTCCATCGGCGTGGGCACCGTAGGCGGCATGTTCATCGGCACCATCGCCCTGCTCTTCATTGTGCCGCCCCTGTTCATGGTGTGCCAATACCTGCAGGAGAAGCTGATGCCCGAACGCAAATTGCCCAAAATTGAAAAGAAAACGAACTAACAGGAAACGTATACGATTATGAAAAAAATATGGCTATGTTTATTTTTGATTGTAGAACTAAGCGGCTGCCACATCTATAGGGCCTACGAGCGCCCGGATGTGGCGGTAGCCGACAGTCTCTACCGCCAGTCCGTCCCAGCGGCCGACACCACTTCGCTGGCGTCGCTCTCGTGGCGGGAACTATTTACCGACCCGCAACTCCAGCAACTCATCGAGACGGGACTCAACCATAACACCGACCTGGGCATCGCCCGCTTGAAGGTGAAAGAAGCCGAAGCACTGCTCATGACCTCGCGCCTGTCCTATCTGCCTTCCCTCTCACTTACGCCCCAGGGTAACCTGACCAGCATAGACGGAAGCAAGACGTCGAAGACCTACAACCTGGCTGCCTCGGCCGATTGGGAAATAGACCTCTTCGGCAAGCTGCTCAACGCCAAACGTGGGGCGCAGGCCGCCCTCGAACAGAGTGAAGCCTACCGGCAGGCGGTGCAGACCCAGCTGGTGGCTACCATCGCCAACAGCTATTACACCCTGCTGATGCTCGACCGCCAGCTGGACATCACCCGCCGCACGGCCGAGTCGTGGAACGAAAGCCTGCGCGCCATGAAAGCACTGAAGCGGGCGGGACAAGCCACGGAAATGGCCGTTGCGCAGACCGAAGCCAGCAAGCTCTCAGTCGACGCTTCGCTCCTTTCAATAGAGCGGCAAATCAACGAAATGGAGAACTCGCTCACTACCCTTCTGGGGCTTCCGCCACAGGAAGTGGAACGCTCTTCCCTCGAAACCCAACAATTCCCGGACTCACTGGCCACAGGCGTACCCCTCCAACTTCTGAGCCGTCGCCCGGACGTGCGCCAATGCGAAGCCCAGCTGGCTGTGGCCTACTATGCCACCAACTCGGCCCGCTCGGTCTTCTATCCCTCCATCACCCTGAGCGGATCGGCCGGATGGACCAATGCCGCAGGCGCCGTCGTCACCAACCCCGGCCAATGGCTGTTGTCTGCCGTCGGTTCTCTGGTGCAACCCCTCTTCAACCGCGGCAAGAACATTGCGAACCTGAAGATAGCCAAGGCACAACAGGAAGAAGCTCTGCTCACCTTCCGCCAAAGCCTGCTGGATGCGGGTGCCGAAGTGAACGACGCCCTCGTGCAATGGCAGACAGCCCGCCAGCGCATCCGTCTCGACGAACAGCAGACAGAAGCGCTCCGCTCAGCCCTACGCAGCTCGGAGCTGCTGATGGAGCACAGCTCGCAAAACTACCTGGAAGTGCTCACCGCCCGCCAGTCCCTGCTACAGGCCGAACTCGATGCCGCCACCGACCGCTTCGACGAGATTCAAGGTGTCATCAACCTGTATCACGCTCTGGGCGGCGGGTATTGACTCCCGACATCGGAAACTCAATTCTTCATCATATCACCATTTAACCTAAACCGAAAGGAAGTGTCCGGACAACAAAAAAAGAGAACACAAACCACCCTCGCGTGACTTCTGTTCTCTTCCACTTTACCATCCAGACACTTTCTTTTTTCAGGCTTCCGCCCCGCTTTTCCGGGAAGAAACCTTATCTTTGCCTGCATCTATATATCCAATAAAAATCAAAGCATCATGGACATCCAGCACCAACCCCAGCAGCATCGCTTCACACTGACACAGGAGGGCGAAACGGCCCATGTGGCCTACCGCATCGAAAACGGCGCGCTCGACATCCGCCACACCATCGTCCCCAAACCGCTCGAAGGGCGGGGCATCGCCTCGGCGCTCGTCAAGGCTGCCTACGACTATGCCCGCCAGGAAGGCTACCAGTGTGTGGCCACATGCTCGTATGCCGTGCGCTGGCTGGAGCGCCACCCCGAATACAACGGAAAGCCCAGCCAGGAGTATTGTGGAGGCAACGCATGCGCACTCTGACGTGTGCCCCCGCCCTCTGCCTTACTCGAACATCCGCAGACGGGTGCGCAGGTCGCGTATCTCGCGCTGCATGTCCTCCATGCGCTCCAGCAGGTGATGGATGGCATCGATACCCTCCATGTTGATGGAGAGGTCGTAGTACATGCGGCTGTAGCGCTCTACGTCGGGCAGCTGGGAGAAGGTGAGGCAGGGACGGCCCTCGTCGAACAGGAGGTCGATGAGCCCGTTTTCCTGCAGGAGGTCGATGAACGACGGCTCTATGTGGCACTTGTCACAATAATCGCTGACAACTATCAATTCGTTCTGCATAACGGTAGTGTTTTTTAATTAGTTCATACGCTGAATTTTACGGAACATTTCCTTCTGCTCCTCTGTCAGGTTGGTAGGCAACTGGACGTGGTAGGTCACTATCAAGTCGCCGAACTGGCCTTCCTTCTTGTAGACAGGGAATCCTTTGCCCTTGAGGCGCACCTTGGTGCCGCTCTGCGTACCCGGCTTTACCTTCAGCTTGACTTGCCCGTCCAGGGTATTGACCAGCAGGTCGCCGCCCAGCAGGGCCGTATAGAGGTCGGTGTTGACGTCGACATAGAGGTCGTCACCCAGCCGCTTGAACACAGGGTCGTCGGGGATGACAAAGGTGATGTAGAGGTCGCCCGCAGGTCCTCCGTTCATGCCGGGGGCACCATAGCCCTTGAGCTTGATGACCTGCCCGTTGGCCACGCCGGCGGGGATGGTGATGCGCACCTGCTTGTCGCCTACGGTGAGCACCTGCTTGTGGGTCTGCGCGGCGTCGCGGAGCGAGAGGTCGAGTTCGGCCTGGTAATCCTGGCCGCGGAAGCCTCCCTGCGCGCTCCTTCCGCTCCTACCGCGATGTCCGAAGAGCTCCTCGAAGAAGTCGGAGAATCCGCCGGCATGGCTGCCCGTGAACTCCTGCCCGTCGGACGAATACCAGTAGGTGCCGTTGCCGTCGGTGTGGAAGCCCTGTCCGCCGCCGAAGCCTCCGAAGCCGCCTGCCTGCTGGCGGGCCTGCTTCTGCGCCTCGAACTCGTCGGCATGCTTCCAGTGCTCGCCGTACTCGTCGTACTTCTTACGCTTCTCGGGGTCGCTCAGCACCTTGAAAGCCTCGTTGATGGCCTGAAACTTTTCCTTGTCCGTGGGGTCGTTCGGGTTCAGGTCAGGGTGTAACTTGCGCTTCAGCTT
>CATXSD010000070.1 GCA_958402075.1 Mediterranea massiliensis
GGTCCCAAGCGTTTCCTGACCTACTACATGATATGCGGCATCGGCGCTGGACTGATACAGGAGGGCGTGACCGCCATCCGTTACCTCACGCTGGAGTCGGGCATGAGCCCCGAAGCCGTCCAGACCGTCATCGAGCAGGGTTCCAAGGCCCTGCAGTCGAACATGAACTTCGTGGATCCGGCGATGGCCAGCCTGAACCTGGTACTGAACTCGTCCACCGTGGGAGCTTCGGGAGCCGTATATGCCATCCTGCTGGGCTTCGGCATGCTGTTCCCCAACCAGCAGATGTTCATCTTCCCCCTGCCGGTACCCATCAAGGCCAAGTATTTCGTCATGGGCTACGCCCTGATCGAGCTCTATTCGGGCCTGGCCAACAGCGCCGGCGACAACGTGGCCCACTTTGCCCACCTGGGCGGCATGATTTTCGGATTCTTCCTGATAATGTATTGGAGAAAAAAGAACAGAGGAAATGGCTACTATTATAACTGATCTGAAAGACAAATTCCGCAGAGGCAACCTCTGCATACAGCTGATATACATCAATGTGGCAGTCTTCGTGCTGGTGACCGTGTGCGGCGTGATGCTGCAACTGTTCAACCTCCCGCCGTGGGGATGGCTCAGCTGGCTGGAGCTGCCCGCTTCGTTCGGCCGCTTCCTCGTACAGCCGTGGACGCTGCTGACCTACATGTTCATGCACGCCGGCCTGTGGCACATCCTGTTCAACATGCTGTGGCTCTACTGGTTCGGGACGATGTTTCTGCAATTCTTCTCGGCCAAGCACCTGCGGGGCGTTTACCTGCTGGGAGGCATCTGCGGCGGCCTGCTCTACATGGTGGCCTACAACGTCTTCCCCTACTTCCAGTACATGATCGAGGGTTCTTTCCTGCTGGGTGCCTCAGCCTCGGTGCTGGCCATCGTGGCCGCCACCGCCTATCGGGAACCCAACTACCCGATACGCCTCTTCCTGTTCGGTACCCTGCGGCTGAAGTATCTGGCACTGGTCGTCATCGGCCTGGACCTACTCTTCCTAACCACCAGCAACGCCGGCGGACACATCTCCCACCTGGGCGGCGCGCTGGCCGGGCTGTGGTTTGCCGCCGCGCTGAGCAAGGGCAGAGACATCACAGCCTGGATCAACCGCATCATCGATGCCGTGGCCGGCCTCTTCAGTCCCCGTCCGCGCAAGCCCAAGATGAAGGTGAGCTATGGCGGCAACCGCCAAAAGGACTACGAATACAACGCCCGCAAGAAAAGCCAGTCGGACGAGATAGACCGCATCCTGGACAAACTGAAACAGTCGGGCTACGAAAGCCTGACCGCTGAGGAGAAGAAAACGCTGTTCGACGCCAGCAAACGATAAGACCCGCCCCATGAAACTCCTCCGAAACGTCGCAGCATTCACCGTAGGGGCCATCAACGCCGTCTTTACCGCCCTCTTCCTGCTCACGGCCTACAGCCCTTACATACAGCCGGTAGAGCACCCTCTGCGTTCGTGCCTGGGCCTGGCCTTCCCCATCTTCCTGTTCGTCAACGTGGGCTTCCTGTTCTTCTGGCTGATTGTACAACGCTACAAGTTCGCCCTGCTGCCGCTGGCCGGCATCCTGCTGGCCTATCCGCAGGTGCGCACCTACCTGCCCTTCAACTTCCACACCGACCAGGTGCCCGAAGGCAGTCTGAAGATACTCTCGTACAACGTCATGGGCTTTGACGGCTGCATCAAGGAAGACGGGAAGAACCCCATCCTCACCTACCTGCAGGAGAGCGGGGCCGACATCCTGTGCCTGCAGGAATATGCCACGTCGGAGTCGTCCCGACACCTGTCGCAACGCGACATCGAACGGGGGCTGAAGGCCTATCCCTACCACCGCATCGACAAGCTGGGCAGCGCCCAGTCCAACCGCATGGCCATCTACTCCAAATTTCCCATCCTTTCCGCCCGCAAGCTGGACTACAAGAGCAGCTACAACGGCTCGGTGGCCTACGAACTGAAAATCGGACAGGACACCCTGACCCTCATCAACAACCACCTGGAGTCCAACAAACTGACCAAGGAAGACAAGGTGGTCTACGAAAGCATGCTGGCCTCGCCCGAACGCGACAAGGTGAAGAGCGGAGCCCGCCTGCTGCTGGGCAAGCTGGCCGAAGCCTCGGCCATCCGTGCCCCCCAGGCCGACGCCATCGCCCGGGCCGTGCGCGAGTCGGCCCACCCCTACATCATCGTATGCGGCGACTTCAACGACACCCCCATCTCGTACACCCACCGCGTAGCCTGCCAGGAGCTGGACGACGCCTTCACCCAGTCGGGACGCGGCTTCGGCATCTCGTACAACCAGAACAAGTTCTATTTCCGCATCGACCACATCCTGGTCAGTCCGAACATGAAAACATACAACTGCACCGTGGACAAAAGCATCAAAGATTCTGACCATTACCCCATCTGGTGTTACGTCAACCTGCAAAGGAAATAAACGGACGGAAGGCAGCCTATTTCAAAAAAATAGGGTAATAAAGTAATATATTGTGAAAAAAGAACTATATTTGCAGCCTTGTAAATGCGTAGAAATTAATTAATAAAGTAATCATAATAAACTAAAAGTAACATGCAAAACAAAGGATTTGTAAAGGCTTTTGCCATCCTGCTCACCTTGGTGTGCGTGTTCTACTTGTCGTTCTCTTTTGTTACCCGCCACTATACCAACAAAGCACGGGAGATTGCCAAAGGAGACCCCAAAGTAGAGCAGAACTATCTGGACTCGCTCGCCAATGAAAAAGTATGGTTATGGAACTGGAGCCTGAAAGATTGTAGAGAGATGGAAATCAGTTTGGGTCTGGACTTGAAGGGTGGTATGAACGTCATCCTCGAAGTGTCCGTTCCCGATGTCATCAAGGTTCTGGCCGACAACAAGACGGACGAGAACTTCAACCAGGCACTGGCTACAGCTGCCCAGCAGGCCACTACCAGCCAGGATGACGTCATCACGCTGTTCATCCGCGAATACCACCGTCTGGCTCCGGGCGCTCCGCTGGCACAACTGTTCGCCACCCAGCAACTGAAAGATAAAGTCAACCAGAAGTCAACCGACGCAGAAGTGGAAAAGGTGCTGCGCGAAGAGGTGAAGGCAGCTGTCGACAACTCTTACAACGTGCTCCGTACGCGTATCGACCGCTTCGGTGTGGTTCAGCCCAACATCCAGAGTCTGGAAGACAAAATGGGCCGTATCATGGTGGAACTTCCGGGTATCAAGGAGCCTGAACGTGTAAGAAAATTGTTACAAGGTTCGGCCAACCTGGAATTCTGGGAAACATACAACGCCAAAGAGATTGCCCCCTACATGCAGTCGGCCGATGCCAAGCTGCACAGCCTGCAGTCTACTGCGACTGACTCTGTAGCCGCTCCGGCAGCCGACACGACAGCCGTTGCCGCCACGACCAGCGCCACCGACAGCCTGGCCGCTGCCCTGAAGGGCCAGACAGCCGCTTCGCAGAGCGCCGAATTGGCCCAGTACAAGAAAGACCATCCGCTGCTTGCCATCATGCAGGTAAATCCCGGCGAAGGTCCTGTTGTAGCTTACGCCCTCGCCAAAGATACGGCCGAAATCAACCAATACCTGTCCATGCCCGAAGTACAGAGCGAGTTCCCGAAAGATCTGCTCCTGAAGTGGGGTGTGGCCGCTGCCTCTTTCGACCCGAAGGGACAGACCTTCGAGCTGTATGCCATCCGCTCGACCGAGCGTGACGGACGTCCCGCCATGGAAGGCGACGTGATTGTAGACGCCAAGGATGACTTCGACCAGTATGGCAAGCCCTCTGTCAGCATGTCCATGAACACCGACGGTTCGCGCCGCTGGGCACAGCTGACCAAGCAGAACATCGGCAAGAGCATCGCCATCGTGCTGGACGGCTATGTATACTCCGCCCCGAACGTCATGAACGAAATCACCGGCGGCAACTCGCAGATCACCGGCCACTTCACTCCCGAAGAAGCCAAGGACTTGGCCAACGTACTGAAGTCCGGTAAGATGCCCGCCCCGGCACACATCGTTCAGGAAGACATCGTAGGTCCGTCGCTGGGCCAGGCTTCCATCAACGCCGGTATCATCTCGTTCATCGTGGCCCTCGTGCTGCTGATGATCTACATGTGCACCATGTACGGTTTCATCCCCGGTATGGTAGCCAACGGCGCCCTGGTGCTGAACATGCTCTGCACCCTGGGTATCCTCTCGTCCTTCCAGGCCGCTCTGACCATGTCCGGTATCGCCGGTATGGTGCTGTCACTCGGTATGGCTGTGGATGCCAACGTGTTGATCTATGAACGTACGAAGGAAGAGCTCCGCGCAGGCAAGGGCGTGAAGAAAGCCCTGGCCGACGGTTACTCCAACGCCTTCTCGGCCATCTTCGACTCCAACTTGACTTCTATCCTGACGGGTATCATCCTGTTCAACTTCGGTACAGGTCCTATCCGCGGTTTCGCCACGACGCTGATCATCGGTATCCTGATTTCGTTCTTCACCGCCGTATTCATGACCCGTCTGGTTTACGAACACTTCATGAATAAGGACAAGTGGCTGAACCTGAGCTTCCACACCAACATCTCCAAGAACCTGATGCAGAACGTCCACTTCAACTTCATGGGACGCAACAAGGTGTGGTTCACCGTCACCACCATCGTGATTGTGGTTTGCCTCGGCTTCCTCTTCACCCGCGGACTGAGCCAGAGCATCGACTTCACTGGTGGACGTAACTTCAAGGTACAGTTCGAACAGCCGGTTGAACCCGAACAGGTACGCGAACTGATTGCCGGCAAGTTTGGCGACGCCAACGTGAGTGTCATTGCCATCGGTACCGACGGCAAGACCGTACGTATCAGCACCAACTACCGCATCGAAGAGGAAGGCAACAACGTTGACTCCGAAATCGAAGCTTACCTGTACGAAACGCTGAAGCCGCTGCTGACTCAGAACATCTCGCTGGAAACCTTCATCGACCGCGAGAACCACACAGGCGGCAGTATCATCAGCTCGCAGAAAGTGGGTCCGAGCATCGCCGACGACATTAAGGTTTCGGCCATCTGGTCCATCGTACTGGCTGTGATTGTCATCGGTCTGTACATCCTGCTCCGCTTCCGCAACATCGCCTTCAGTATCGGTTCGGTAGCCGCACTGGCTTGCGATACCATCGTTATCCTGGGTGCCTACTCCATCTGCTGGGGCTGGATGCCGTTCTCGCTGGAAATCGACCAGACGTTCATCGGCGCCATCCTGACGGCCATCGGTTACTCCATCAACGATAAGGTGGTAATCTTCGACCGTGTGCGCGAGTACTTCCACCTGTATCCGAAGCGCGGCAAGTACCAGCTGTTCAACGATTCGCTGAACACCACACTGGCCCGTACCATCAATACCTCACTGAGTACATTGATTGTGTTGCTGTGTATCTTCATCCTCGGTGGTGACTCCATCCGCAGCTTCGCTTTCGCCATGATTCTGGGTGTGGTATTCGGTACGATGTCTTCACTGTTCGTCGCTTCTCCGATTGCCTACACGCTGATCAAGAAGAACGCCGTAGAACCGGTTGCAGAAGAAAAGAAATAAGCAGCTTGTTTCCATCACAACAACGGGGACGCTCCACAAGGGTGTCCCCGTTTTTTATGTCCGCCGGCAGCGCTTTCGAACGGTACGGGAGCCCCTTTCGCGACGCAGTGCTGCATGAGGTCACGACGAAGCACTTCGTCAGGTGGTCAGGAAGTGCTTCATGAGGTGGTCAGGAAGTGCTTCGCCAGAGGGTCAGGAAGCACTTCGTCAGACAGCATGGAAGCACTTCGTCAGAACTGCTGCCCACGACCGGCGGGAAGGAGGAGAAAATGACCGGAACAGAGAATGCAGCAAAGGTACCCGACGGAACAGAAAAGGATGCCGGCTCCATGAACCGACATCCTCTTACCGTAGCCCCGAGGGGAATCGAACCCCTATCTAAAGTTTAGGAAACTTCTATTCTATCCGTTGAACTACAAGGCCCTTTTATGAAAATCCTGCAAAAGGGTGCAGGAACAGGGCACAAAGATAACGCTTTCTGTTGATTTTCCGAAGAAAAAGCTTTGTTAATCCGATTAACTTTCCGACATTTGCGAACTGCGTTGTACGCATATCCATAAAATTAACCTAAGAAAATCGTAAGTTATGGCAAACGACATGATGGTCAAAGACCTGGACGAAGTGGTAGTACGCTTCTCCGGCGACTCCGGTGACGGAATGCAGCTCGCCGGCAACATCTTTTCAACAGTTTCGGCTACGGTGGGAAACGACATCAGTACCTTTCCCGACTATCCGGCAGACATCCGCGCCCCGCAAGGTTCACTGACGGGCGTCTCCGGCTTCCAAGTGCACATCGGTGCACAGAAGGTGTACACGCCGGGCGACCAGTGCGACGTACTGGTAGCCATGAACGCAGCCGCACTGAAGACTCAATACAAGTTCGTCAAACCCAACGGAACCATTATCATCGATACCGACGCGTTCCAAAAATCGGACCTCGACAAGGCCGCCTTCAAGACCGACAACCCCATTGAGGAAATGGGCATCAAACAAGAAGTGATCGCCGCCTCCATCACCACGATGGTGAAGGACTGCCTGGCCGACACGGGCATGGACAACAAGTCCATTCTGAAATGCCGCAACATGTTTGCCGTCGGCCTGGTGTGCTGGCTCTTCGACCGCGACCTCAAGATTGCCGAGGACTTTATCCATGAAAAATTCGGCAAGAAGCCCCAAGTGGCGGAAGCCAACATCAAAGTCATCCACGCCGGATGGGACTACGGACACAATACGCATGCCTCCATCGCACACGCCACCTGCCGCATCGAGAGCAAGGTGAAGACGCCCGGACGCTACATGGACATCACCGGCAACAAGGCAACCGCCTACGGCTTCATCGCTGCCGCCGAGAAAGCCGGACTGAAGCTGTTCCTCGGCTCCTACCCCATCACCCCGGCCACCGACGTGCTGCATGAGCTGTCCAAGCACAAGTCACTGGGCGTGATGACCGTACAATGCGAAGACGAAATTTCGGGCTGTGCCACTGCCATCGGTGCCTCGTTTGCCGGAGCGCTGGCCGTAACCTCTACTTCGGGTCCCGGCGTCTGCCTGAAGTCCGAAGCCATGAACCTGGCCGTCATCACCGAGCTGCCCCTTGTCGTACTCGACGTACAGCGCGGCGGCCCCTCCACCGGTCTGCCCACCAAGTCGGAACAGACCGACCTGCTGCAGGCCCTCTTCGGCCGCAACGGCGAAAGCCCCATGCCGGTCATTGCCGCCACATCGCCCACCAACTGCTTCGACGCAGCCTATATGGCCAGCAAGATTGCCCTGGAGCACATGACGCCCGTCGTGCTGCTGACCGACGGCTACGTGGCCAACGGCTCGGGTGCCTGGAAGCTGCCCAAGCTGGCCGAATATCCCGCCATCAACCCGCCTTATGCCCCCGCCGAAATGAAGGACAACTATACGCCCTACCGCCGCAACCCCGAAACCGGTGTACGCTACTGGGCCATCCCCGGACGCGAAGGCTACATGCACATTCTGGGCGGACTGGAAAAGGACAGCAACACGGGTGCCATCTCTACCGACCCGGAGAACCATAACCTGATGTGCCACCTGCGTGCCGAGAAGGTTGCCAAGATACCCGTACCCGACGTTCAGGTACAAGGCTGTGCCGATGATGCCGACCTGCTCATCGTGGGATTCGGAGGTACATACGGACACCTCTACTCGGCCATGGACGAAATGATCAAAGCCGGCAAGAAGGTGGCCCTGGCCCACTTCAGCTACCTGAACCCGCTGCCCAAGAACACAGCAGAAGTACTGAAGCGCTACAAGAAGGTGGTCGTGGCCGAGCAGAACCTGGGACAGTTTGCCGCCTACCTGCGCATGAAGGTGGACAACTTCACTCCCTACCAGTACAACGAAGTGAAGGGACAGCCCTTCGTCGTAGCCGAACTGGTCAAGGCATTCAACGAAATCATTAACCAATAAAATCGAGGAGGACACATTTATGAACGAATATACAGCAAAAGACTTCAAGAAAGGACAACCCCGCTGGTGTCCGGGCTGCGGCGACCACTTCTTCCTGGCCTCCCTGCACAAGGCCATGGCCGAAATCGGCAAGGCTCCCTGGGAAACGGCCGTCATCTCCGGTATCGGCTGCTCCAGCCGCCTGCCCTACTACATGAATACCTACGCCATGCAGACCATCCACGGCCGTGCGGCCGCCATCTCTACAGGTGCCAAGGTAGTTAATCCCAACCTGGCCATCTGGCAGATTTCGGGCGACGGCGACGGACTGGCCATCGGCGGAAACCACTTCATCCACGCCGTGCGCCGCAACATCGACCTGAACATGATTCTGCTGAACAACCGCATCTACGGCCTGACCAAAGGACAATACTCGCCGACGTCGCCCCGCGGCTTCGTCAGCAAGTCGTCGCCCTACGGCACCGTGGAAGATCCCTTCCACCCCGCCGAGCTGTGCTTCGGTGCCCGCGGACGCTTCTTCGCCCGCGCCGTGGCTACGGATGCTGCCGGTACGGTAGAGATTCTGAAGGCCGCCTACAACCATAAGGGCGCCGCCGTCTGCGAAATCCTCCAGAACTGCGTCATCTTCAACAACGGTACGCACGACTCCGTCTACAACAAGGAAGGCCGCGCCAAGAACGCCATCTATCTGGAACACGGCCAACCGATGATTTTCGGCGAGAACCGCGAGTACGGCCTCATGCAGGAAGGCTTCGGTCTGAAAGTCGTGAAGCTGGGCGAAAACGGCATCACCGAGAAAGACATCCTGGTGCACGACGCCCACTGCATGGACAACACCCTGCAGCTGAAGCTCGCGCTGATGGAAGGGCCGGACTTCCCCATCGCCCTCGGCGTGATTCGCGACGTGGACGAACCTACCTATGATGAAGCCGTACATGCCCAGATCGAAGAGGTCAGTGCCAAGAAGAACTATCATAACTTCGAAGAACTGCTGATGACCAACGATACCTGGGAGGTGAAGTAACACGCAACCATCTGCTATAAACCTCAGGCACGGACGCTCCACAGGCGTTCCGTGCCTGAGTTCTTTATATCCACCTGTAGAATAATTCCACACTTTCCATCCTGCTTTCCACACTTTTTCCTACGACTTTGCAGTTTTCAGATTCCCATTAAACACTATCTATCAACTACTTGAACACGTCCACATCCGGTTTGGCATATAGTTTGCGTTTATTATAATATTCAATAATACCAACAGCAAATATGAAAAACCAAACCATTACCCGAATCAGGTGGGCAGCAATCTTCATTTCAATGTTATCGCTGCCACTTTACCTGCCCGCACAACGGACCGCTTCCGTTCCTCCCCAAGGACATGAAACGAGTATCACGCCGGGCGAAAACACACCAGAAAACGAGCCCCCCAAAAGAATCGAAGGTACCGTAACCGATGAACAGGGCATGCCCATCATCGGTGCCACAGTCAGCGTCAAAGGCCATCCGGATATTGGCGTTACAACCGACATCGACGGCAAATTCTCACTGGAAGTGGCCCCGCGCACCATCCTCGTCATCGCCTACCTGGGCTACAACACCCAGGAGACCAGAGTGACCCAGCGCATTTCCACCTACAACATCATCTTGAAAGAAGACAACCAAATGCTCGAAGAAGTAGTGGTGGTAGGATATGGTACCGTCAAGAAGAGCGACCTGACCGGATCGGTATCGACCGTAGGAACCCGCAGCTTTGAAACCCAGCCGGTCAAGAACGTTTCCCAAATCCTGCAAGGCCGTACGGCCGGCGTGGAAGTGACCAATGCCAGCGGTATGCCCGGCTCGGGAGCCAAGGTGAGAATCCGAGGAACGACTTCCATCAACAAGAGCAGTGACCCGCTTTACGTCATCGACGGCATCATCTCGTCGAGCGGACTCGACGGGCTGAACCCGCAGGACATCCAGTCCATGGAGGTGCTGAAGGATGCATCGTCTACCGCCATCTACGGTTCGCGCGGTGCCAACGGAGTCATCCTTGTCACCACCCGTAACGGACAGGAAGGACGTCCCAAAATGACCTTCGATGCCCAGATAGGACTGGCGGCCGTCCGGAAGGACTATGACTTGCTCAGCCCATACGAATATGCTCTGGCTCTGAACGACATCCGTGGTTCACAAACCATTTCAGCCGAAGACCTGGAGGCTTACAAAAACGGGACGAAAGGCATCAACTGGGTAGACCTCATGACCCGCACGGCAGTGACCCAAGACTACAGCGTAGGCATCTCGGGAGGTACGGAAAAGGTGAAATACCTCCTGTCGGGCAACGTGCTCGACCAGGAAGCCGTCACCATCAACTCCCAATACAAACGCTACGGCTTCCGCGCGAACATCAATGCCGACCTGCGACCGTGGCTGTCCATCTCAACCCGCCTGAATACCGCCATCATCCATCAGGAGAACGGAGCGCCCAGCTGGTTCCACGTGCTCAACTTCTCGCCTACCATGGAGCTGCGCGACCCCGAAACGGGTATCTACAACAACGACCCCTACAACATCGGAACGGGCAACAATCCCTATGGCGTAGCCATGGAAAACTACAGCGACTCCTACAGCTACAACGTCAACGCCAACCTGACGTTGCTCTTCAAGATAGCCAAGGGACTGACATTCTCCGTACAAGGCGGATATGACTACGACCACAGCCCGTCCTATTCGTTCAGTTCCAAGCTGGTGGCGCCCGGTGCCATCAACAGCATGAACAACAGCAGCAGCCTGCACCGTTACTGGCAGAACACCAACAACCTGAGTTATCTGGGAGAATTCGGTGACCACACCCTGTCGGCCACAGCCGTATGGGAAATCAGTCACAGCATCGACACGGGACTCAGCGCCGGAGGCTCGAACCTGAACAATGAAAGTGTGGGCTACTGGAACATCGGCAATGCCGCCGTACGCACCGAAAGCAATTCGTACGTCGAATCGTCCCTCGCTTCGGGCATCGTCCGCCTGGGCTACGACTACAAGAAGCGCTACTTCCTCACGGCCTCCCTCCGTGCCGACGGCTCGTCGAAGTTCCAGAAGAACCACCGGTGGGGCTGGTTCCCCTCGGCAGCAATCGCCTGGGACATCGCCCAAGAGAAGTTTATGGAAAACCAGCGTATCCTGAAACAGTTGAAGCTGCGCGCCAGCTACGGTGTCACCGGCAACGAGGCCATCTCGGCCTACAGCACGCTGGGCATGCTTTCGAGTACCAGCTATGGCTGGGGAACCACTACCGGATATACAGGCTACTGGGGCAACCAGTTCGCCACTCCCGATCTGACTTGGGAAAAGACCTATCAATACGATGTAGGTCTTGACCTGAGCCTCTTCGGCGTGGACCTCACAGTGGACTGGTTCAAGAAACGTACGGTCGACCTGCTCTTCCAAAAACAAGTTCCCCGCTACAACGGCGGCGGTACCTACTGGGTGAACCAGGGCAAGCTGAACAATACCGGTGTCGAATTTTCGCTGAGCACCTTCCCGGTGAAAAGCACCGTCGTATGGGAAACCAGCTTTAACGCCGCCTACGTAAAGAATGAAGTGGTGGACCTGGCCGGCAACGACTTCGTGCTCAGTGCCAACTACAGCGACCTGGGCGGTGCCATGCAGATCATGAAGCCCGGCTATCCGTTAGGCTCCTTCTACGTTTACCAGTGGAAGGGATTTGATGAAAACGGAGCCAACCTTTACCAGAAAGCCGACGGAACACTGACCACCTCGCCCACCTCGGACGACCTTGTCATCAAAGGACAGGCCAGTCCCAAATGGACACTGGGATGGAACAATACGCTGACGTGGAAGAACTGGACATTGAACGTGTTCTTCAACGCAGCCACCGGATACAACCGACTGAACATTAGCCGTTTTACCACGGCCTCGATGAGCGGTGTGTCGCGCTTCATCACCTTGCGTGATGCCTACTTCAAGGGATGGGACTACGTCGCCAACAAAGCCGAAGCCCTTTATCCCAGCATCACCAACACCGACAACAAGAGTTATGCCAACTCCGACTTCTGGCTGGAAGACGCTTCGTTCATCAAGCTGAAGAACATCAGTCTGTCCTACAACATCCCGCGCAAGCTGGCCAAGTTTGCCGGTATACAGCTGACCGTCAGCGCGCAAGACCTCCTGACCATTACCAAATACAAAGGCATGGACCCTGAAGTGTACTCCAGCTACGACGGACTGGACTATGGTGCCTATCCCATTCCCCGTACATTCACCTTTGCCGTGAAACTCAGATTCTAACCACTAAAAGAAAAAGGACATGAAAATTCATTCGTACATCAAACATATATTCCTGGCAGCCACAATGGTCCTCGGCCTCTCGGCCTGCGAGGACTTCCTGACCGAGAAACCTTACGGCCAACTGACCTCCGAAGGTTTCTTCAGCAGCAAAGAAGACCTGGATGCATCACTCAACTCCCTCTACTCTGTCGTGGCCACTTCGCAGGGACAGAACAATTACTGCGGCACCAACTTCCTGGCCGGCGACGACATCTCCACCCATCCGGCAAGCAACAAACAGCCTCTGCGCGAACATGACCAATACAGCGTCGCCGACAACAACTCGTGGCTGGTGAGCATGTGGGAGCAGCGCTACAAGGTCATCAAGGCCGCCAACTTCATCATCAACAACGCCGAACGCACGCCCGACGTCAGTGCCGAGGACATCAAGCAGGC
>CATXSD010000071.1 GCA_958402075.1 Mediterranea massiliensis
CCGCAGCGCTCCGCCTCCGTCGCCGCCCTTACAACAAGCGTGCCAAAAGCGGACGGCAGGCGGCAAGTGTGATGCCCGCACAGACAAAGTGTGACTCCAAAAATTTGGAAGATGCCCCACAGCTATGTACAGCGCGTCCCGATGAAGGCAAAGTGTGACTGCGGGAGGAGATAAATGTGACCATCAGCAGCGGTGAGCGGTGAGGGGTTAGCGGTGAGCAGACCGCCCCTTGTCCCCTGCTCACCACTCACCGCTAACCGCTAACCGCTATCTACGCCGTTATCTACGCCGCTGTTTACGGTTCCCCCAGATACGCCACCAGCAGCCGCACCTGGCGGAGGGAGAAGCACACGTCGTTCTTCCCCTCACGGCCGGAGTAGAGGCGGTCGTGCAGGTCGCGGTTGTGGCGGATCCAGCGGTTCAGCCGGTTCATGGCCGAGCGGTCGGCCAGGCCGGGACTGTAGAGGCGCGCCAGGTCCATCTTCAGGTAGGGACGGAGGACGAACGGGGCGTCGTCGGCAGGCAGCAAAGAGAGGTCAGGCTTCTTCATGGGCTTCAGGATTTACGGGGTTGTCAGTTCTTTTCATCGTTCTCTCTGCCGGTTTCGGCGATTTGGGGGTTCGTTTTTTGGGTTCAGGTTCACTTAAACCCAACGATTGGTGCCTCGGACGCTTCTTCCGGTACTTATCTTTCTGTTTCACAATCAGTTGCGATTTATGCGCCCGCTGCAGCATCCGCTTGGCCGTACTGATGGACATGTCGCATGTCATGGCCGTCTCCACAAACTGGGTGTACGAAAATTTCTTCGGAAGAACAGACAATATGTGCTCCAGCAGGTGGCTCTTGCGCAGCACGGGCACGGGGTGGTTGCTGTCCGGCAGCGAGGTGCAGAGCAGCAGGCTGTGCTCCAGCACCGTCCGCGTGACGAGCAGCGCCGAGCGGAAGTCGTCGTCCGTGCAGGTGTATTCGGGCGAGCGGCGGAAGCCGTCCCACTTGCGGAAGACCGTGAGCAGCGCCGCCAGACGCATGGCCAGCAGGCCGTGGCGGAAGATGATGCCCAGCTTCGTGTCGCGTCCCTCGGCGTGGGTCTCGGCCAGCAGGCGGCTGAAGAAGTCGGTGTGCAGCTTCCACTGCGCAGGGGTGAAGTTCACCCGCGTGGGGCTTTCCAGCAGCCCCAGGTGCATGCCCAGCAGCTCTTCGCCCAGGGTGTGGAAGTACGAGCCCAGGTCGGGCTGCGTGCTGTCCGGTGCGCACGACTCCCAGCAGACCGACAGCGGACGGGTACACACGGCGAAGCGGCTGTAGAGGCCCGTCTCCAGCGAGCGGAAGAAGCGGGCAAACTGTTCGGGCGTGCCAGACATGGCCAGCGCCAGCCGCGGACGGCGGGCCACCAGCGGCAGCCCGTCTACCTTGTAGGACGAGGCCACCTCTTCGTGGTGGGCCGCCTTCAGCAGAATGTCCTCGAAGCGGCCGTAGTCCGTCCCGATGGCTTCGGTCAGCGTGGCCATCTCGGTGGTGGCCATGGCACAGCCGGCCTCACCCGCCGCGGCCAGACACTCGATCAGGCGGCTCTTGCTGATGGTGGCGGGCAGCTTGAAGTAGGGCATTTTCTCCTCCTCGGGCTTCAGGGCGAAGTCGGGCTTGCGGTGCTGCTTGCGGGCTTCGGCCAGCTCCTGCTCCCACAGCGTCTGCGCCTCCTCGTCCTTCCGCTTCCGCTCACTGCGCAGGCGGGCATACCAGTCCTCGGTGGCATCGAGCAGCGAGGCGGTGAAGGCCACGACTCCCTTGCCCGTACCGGCCGGGGCCACGACGGCCAGATAGAAGTGGGGCGAATACTCCACCCGCTTGTAGAGGAAGCGCACGCGGGGCAGCAGCGCGCTGCAGCTGTTGAGCGAACCCAGCAGCAGGAAGTCGCGCTCGTAGGCATTGGCCGCGGGGCGGACACACCGCTCCAACAGCGGCGGCAGGGCGGCATACACTTCCTGCGGAATGAGGGGCAGGGCGGCCATGAGGGCTTCATTTTTTTCCAACACCTCTCCCTCGTCTTCCTCCGGTTTCACGGAAAAACCGGGTTTAAAAGAACCCTGATACCAACTTTGGTCCCTCCCGACCGCCTTTTCCGACGGATTTTGCCGACTAACGTACTGATAGCCAGACACTACCCGCTGACGAATGTCGTCGGCATTGAAATCGGGCACGGCGTGGCGGGAAGCGTAAAGCCCGATGACCCCGTCCAGCTCCTGCCGCGAAAAACCTTCACGACGGGCCGAGCGTCCCAGACGCAGGGCGATGTCGTTGCGCTGCCCGGGACGGAAGGGATATTCCTGCTCGAAGCGGTGGACGAAAGCCTCCAGGAAGCCTTCGCCCGGCACATCGGCAGCGGCCTCCCCGCCGTCCGTTCCGTCCTTGCCCGCAGAGGCAACGGGAGCGGGGACGGGAACGGCTCCGGCCGCTCCCTGCGGAGCGACGGGACAGGGCGTACCAGCCGCCGGCGCCTCCTCCTCCGGACGGTAGGGGAAGGGCGAGGCGTCGGGCCGGAAGTGGGCGGCGGGGTCCCACGAGTAGTAGCAGGGCTGGGTGACGGGGGCACACTTCTCGTCGTAGGCATGGCCCACACAGCGGCTCACGGCCCGGCCTACGGCAGCATAGAGCGGCGCGTAGCCTCGGTCCAGGTCCTCCGTGCGGATGCGGACGAAGACCTTCACCCCTTCACCCGAAATGCTGCGGAAGACGGCAGCCACGTAGGGCAGTCCGGCAGCCAGCGCCACGATGGCGTCCGTACGGTCTGCCGTGTGGTCCAGGTCGATGCACAGCAGGCCGCTGTACTGCCTCAGGTCGCTCACGGCATGCCCGCCGAAGCAGCGGGCCGAAGGCGTCACACAGGGCATGGCCGACTTGACGCGCTGCGCCTCGGCTTCCTGTCCGCCCTGCGAGCGCAGGAGGCGGTACCGCTCCACCTGCGGGCGGAAACGGTCGCTGCGGATGTCGGCCACGAACTGCGCGAGCGTGGTCACCGTAGCACACTTGCTCCTCACGCTGCTGAAGCGCGAGAAACCGATGGATGTTTCAGTAGTTGTTTCCATACATTCTTGTAATTTTTTAAAGTCAGGCAGGGGCACTATTGCCCTTGCACGGACGCAAAGCACGCAAGAAAACAACAAAGGGATTTTGGCGGATACCGCACTTTTGCCCGCCCATCCGGCTGGCATGCAATAAATTAGGCCGAAGAAACTGCGGCGTTCCTCCGGCCTTGTGTTTTAAAGGTTTTTAAGAAAAGAGTAAGGGAAGGCGCCATCCGTCACGCCTGCACCACCGCCCAGTCGCTGACGGTGCCGGTCTCCGACGAGAAGCCCACGCCCACGCGGTAGAGCTGCCGGGCGTCGGCGGCATACTCGCGGGCATAGCCGCGGTCCTCAATCTGCTGCAGGGCCTCGGCGGCCGTGCCGTCCAGCTTGAACTCGAAGATGTAGACGTACTGCGGCGTCTCCACCACGCAGTCCACGCGGCCCTGGCTCTGCGTCTTCTCCACGTAGACGGTGTAGACGCTCACCAGGCGCATGATGAGGTAGAACGTGTACTGGAAGTAGCGTTCGCGCTCGGCCTCGCCCTCCTTGCGCCGCATGGTGTAGGGGATGCTGGCCAGGAACGAGGTGAACAGGGTGCGGAGGCGGTCGGTGTCGCCCGCTTCCAGCGTTTCCACCACGGTGTCTATCCAGCCCTCCAAGTGCTCTCCAGGCTTCAGGTACGACGTGGCCAGCATCGTCAGGAAGCCGTTCTTCACCTCGTTGTTGGGGAAGTCCAGCAGGAACTTGTTCATGCGCATGTTGTAGTCCTTGATGGTCAGGTATCCGCTCTGGAAGATCATGGGCAGCGGACGCTCCACGTCGGCCTTGTAGTCCACGAACTCCTCGGGACGGTAGTACTTGCCCGTCAGCTCGTTGATGTTCTCATTGAAGTGGGCGAGCAGGCGGATGAGGTACGTGGGTGTGCCCGAACGGAACCAGTAGTCGTCCACACTGCGGCTGTCCAGCGCGTTGAGCAGGCTGAAGGGGTTGTACACGTCCGTCATCCGTTTGCTGAAGTGGTAGCCGTCGTACTGCTGCTTCAGCCGCTGCTTCATCTCCCCGGGCGTGCAGCGGTAGTCCGCGGCCATGTCGGCAATGGGTTGCGGGAAGTAGCGGTCTATCTCGTCCTGCGTGATGCCGCACAGCGCCTCGTAGCGTCCGTCCATGCTGATGTCCTTCGGCTGGTTGAAGCCGCTGAACACACTCACCTGCGAGAACTTCGTCACGCCCGTCAGCAGCACGAACTGCAGGTGCTCGTCCGCTGCCTTGAACACGGAGTAGAAGGCCTTGAGCACGTTGCGGTGCCGGTCCTCGAGCGAGGCGTCCACGTCGAGCACGTCCAGTATCGGCTTGTCGTATTCGTCGATGAGCACCACGGCCCGGCGTCCCGTCTGTTCGTGGGCGGCACGGAGCACCTCCACGAAGCGGTCGCCGATGCCCAATGCTTTGATTTCAGGCGGAAGGCCGTATTGATTCATCCAACGGGAGACATAGAAATCCAATTTCTGTTCCAGTTCACCGGGATTGGTGAAGTTCGTGCTGTTGAAATCCACCTGAAACACGGGATAGACGGCCCATTCCGTCTCCAGCCGTTCCATGGCCAGCCCGCGGAACAGCTCCCTGCGGCCCAGGTAATAGTTCTTCAGCGTGGACACGAGCAGGCTCTTGCCGAAGCGGCGGGGGCGGCTCAGGAAATAGATGCTGCTCTCGTGCGTCAGGTTGTAAATCAGGTCCGTCTTGTCGACATAGACATATCCGTCCTCGATGATACGGTCAAAGCTCTGGATTCCGATGGGGTACTTCATAAGCAGACAATTTGTTATAGGGCAAAGATAGTGCAAACCGAGGGAAGTACAAAAGGGAAAACAAAGATTTTCCGTCCGATTATGCCGGGCCTGCCCGCAATAGACGAGGAACTTACGTACGTAGAAACAAGAAATTTCGTACCTTTGTGGCGTAAAAAGTTAGCAAAGAAATGGAATTCAACTACGACATAATCGTGATAGGCGCCGGACATGCGGGATGCGAAGCCGCTGCCGCTGCCGCCGGCCTGGGTTCGAAGACGTGTCTCATTACGATGGACATGAACAAGATCGGGCAGATGAGCTGCAACCCCGCTGTGGGCGGCATCGCCAAGGGACAGATTGTCCGCGAAATCGACGCCCTGGGCGGGCACATGGGTCTGGTGACGGACCGTACTGCCATCCAGTTCCGCCTGCTCAACCGCTCGAAAGGCCCTGCCATGTGGAGCCCCCGCGCCCAGTGCGACCGCGGCAAGTTCATCTGGGCCTGGCGCGAAGTGCTGGAGAATACGCCCAACCTGCACATCTGGCAGGACACCGTACGCCGCCTGCTTGTCGAAGACGGCGAAGTGCGGGGTGTGGAGACGGTGTGGGGCGTGACGTTCCATGCCCGTTGCGTCATCGTCACCGCCGGTACCTTCCTGAACGGACTGATGCACGTGGGCCGCACCATGCTGCCCGGCGGACGCATGGCCGAACCGGCTTCGTACGAACTGACCGAATCCATCGCCGCCCACGGCATCACCTACGGCCGCATGAAGACCGGTACGCCCGTGCGCATCGACGGACGCAGCGTTCATTACGAGGACATGGAGGTGCAGGACGGCGAGGCGGATTTCCACAAGTTCTCCTTCCTCGACACCCCCACCCGACAACTCAAACAGCTGCCCTGCTGGACGTGCTACACCAACGAGGAAGTGCACGAGGTGCTGCGCCGCGGCCTGCCCGACTCGCCCCTCTACAACGGGCAGATCCAGAGCATCGGGCCGCGCTACTGCCCCAGCATCGAGACGAAGATCGTCACCTTCCCCGACAAACCGCAGCACCAGCTCTTCCTGGAACCCGAAGGCGAAACGACTCGCGAGCTCTACCTGAACGGCTTCTCGTCGTCCCTACCGATGGACATCCAGCTGGAAGCGTTGAAGAAGATTCCCGCCTTCCGCGACCTGGTGGTCTACCGTCCCGGCTACGCCATCGAATACGATTACTTCGACCCCACGCAGCTGAAGCATACGCTGGAAACGAAGAAAATCAAGAACCTCTTCCTGGCCGGACAGGTGAACGGCACCACGGGCTACGAGGAAGCGGCCGGACAGGGCATCATCGCGGGCATCAACGCCCACATCAACTGCCACGGCGGCGAACCCTTCACCCTGGCACGCGACGAAGCGTATATCGGCGTACTCATCGACGACCTGGTGACGAAAGGCGTAGACGAGCCCTACCGCATGTTTACCTCGCGCGCCGAATACCGCATCCTGCTCCGCATGGACGACGCCGACATGCGCCTCACGGAACGCGCCTACCGCCTGGGCCTGGCTACACGCCACCGCTACGACCTGCTGACCAGCAAGCGCGACGCCATCCAACGCATCCTGGACTTCGCCCGCAGCTATTCCATCAAGCCGGCACTCATCAACCCTGCACTCGAAGCACTGGGCACCACCCCGCTCCGCCAGGGCTGCAAGCTGGTGGACCTCATCAACCGCCCGCAAGTAACCATCGCCAACATCGCCGAACACGTCAGCGCCTTCAAGCGCGAGCTGGACAAGGTGACCGAACGCCGCGAGGAAATCCTCGAAGCGGCCGAAATCCTCATCAAGTACGAGGGATACATCGGACGCGAGCGCATGATTGCCGACAAGCTGGCCCGTCTGGAGAGCATCAAGATCAAGGGCAAGTTCGACTACAACTCCCTGCAGTCCCTCTCCACCGAGGCGCGGCAGAAGCTGGTGAAGATCGACCCCGAGACCATTGCCCAGGCCAGCCGCATCCCAGGGGTGTCGCCCAGCGACATCAACGTGCTGCTGGTGCTTTGCGGCCGCTGACGGGCCTTACGTTCCACGTGAAACAAAAAGTTCAATAAACCTAATAAAACAACTGATTATGAGCAAAGAAACTCTCAAGAAAAGCATCCGTGAGATTCCCGATTTCCCCATCCCGGGTATCTTGTTCTACGACGTGACTACCCTCTTCAAGGACCCTGCCGCCCTGCAGGAACTTTCGGACACGATGTACGAGATGTACAAGGACAAAGGCATCACGAAGGTCGTGGGCATCGAGTCGCGCGGCTTCATCATGGGCCCCATCCTCGCCACCCGCTTGGGTGCCGGCTTCGTGCCCATCCGCAAGCCCGGCAAGCTGCCCGCCGAGACCATCGAGGAAAGCTACGAGAAGGAATACGGCAAGGACACGGTGCAGATGCACAAGGACGCCATCGATGAAAACGACGTCATCCTGCTGCACGACGACCTGCTGGCCACCGGCGGCACCATGGCCGCAGCCTGCAAGCTGGTGAAGCAGATGAACCCGAAGAAGATCTACGTGAACTTCATCATCGAGCTGAAGGACCTGCACGGCAAGGATGTCTTCGACAAGGACATCAACGTTGAAAGCGTGCTTTCCTTATAAAATAGACACGGGCACGGACCGGACGTACTCCGCCCCACGCCGGCTGGCAGACGTCCCGTCCGTGCCCTGATCCGTTCCACCCTCCCCACCAAACGATACGCGCATGGACAAAGACCCCGAACTGAAGCTCAACGACTACCTGAAAGGCATCGTGCTGAACCTGCCCGAAGGCCCCGGCATCTACCAGTACCTGAACAGCGAAGGAACCATCATCTACGTTGGAAAGGCCAAAAATCTGAAAAGGAGAGTCTCCTCCTACTTCAACCGCGACCACGGTCCCGGCAAGACCCGCGTACTGGTGAGCAAGATAGCCGACATCCGCTACATCGTGGTCAACACCGAAGAAGACGCCCTGCTGCTGGAAAACAACCTCATCAAGAAATACAAGCCGCGCTACAACGTCCTGCTGAAGGACGACAAGACCTACCCCAGCATCTGCATCCAGAACGAATACTTCCCGCGCATCTTCAAAACCCGCCGCATCATCCGCAACGGCTCGTCGTACTACGGGCCCTACAGCCACCTGCCGTCCATGTATGCCGTGCTCGACCTCATCAAGCACCTGTATCCCATCCGCACCTGCCACCTCAACCTCACGCCCGAGAACATACGGGCCGGCAAGTTCAACGTCTGCCTGGAGTATCACCTGAAGAACTGCGCAGGGCCCTGCATCGGGCGGCAGACACAGGAGGAATACCTGCAGAACATCGGTGAAATCAAGGAAATCCTCAAGGGAAACACCCGCGACATCGAACAGATGCTCTACCGCCGCATGCAGGACCTGGCCGCCGAAATGAAGTTCGAGGAAGCGCAGCAGGTGAAGGAAAAGTACCTGCTGATCGAGAACTACCGCTCGCGGTCAGAGGTGGTGAGCAACGTACTCCACAACATCGACGTATTCTCCATCGAGGAGGACGACGATGAAAAGGTGGCTTTCATCAACTATCTGCACATCACCAACGGCGCCATCAACCAGGCGTTCACCTTCGAATACAAGAAGAAGCTGGACGAGAGCAAGGAAGAACTGCTCCAGCTGGGCATCGTCGAGATGAGGGAACGCTACAAGAGCCTTTCGCGCGAAATCATCGTGCCCTTCGAACTGGACATGGAGCTGAAGGACGTCACCTTCACCGTCCCCCAGCGGGGCGACAAGAAGAAACTGCTCGACCTGTCCATCCAGAACGTGAAGCAGTACAAGGTGGACCGCCTGAAGCAACAGGAGAAGCTGAACCCCGAACAGCGCACCACCCGCCTGCTGAAGGAAATCCAGCAGCAGCTGCACATGGACCGCCTGCCCCTGCGCATCGAATGCTTCGACAACTCGAACATCCAAGGCTCCGACCCCGTGGCCGGATGCGTGGTCTTCGTCAAGGGAAAGCCGTCGAAGAAGGACTACCGCAAGTACAACATCAAGACGGTGGAAGGGCCGGACGACTATGCCTCGATGAAAGAGGTCGTATGGAGGCGATACAAGCGCGCCATGGAAGAGAACGCACCCCTGCCCGACCTCCTCATCACCGACGGTGGAAAGGGCCAAATGGGGGCCGTAAAGGAGGTTGTCGACGAACTGGGACTGGACATCCCCATCGCCGGACTGGCCAAGGACAACCGCCACCGCACGAACGAACTGCTCTACGGCTTCCCGCCGCAGACTATCGGACTGAAACAGGGCACGCCCCTCTTCCACCTCCTGACCCGCATCCAGGACGAAGTACACCGCTACGCCATCAGCTTCCACCGCGACAAGCGCAGCAAGCGACAGACGGCCTCGGAGCTGGACGAGATAAAAGGCATCGGTGAAAAGAGCAAAAATGCACTGCTGAAGGAGTTCAAGAGCGTGAAGCGCCTCCACGAAGCCACCCCACAGCAATGGGCCGCCGTCGTGGGCGAAGCCCGGGCGCGCATCCTGCAGGAACACTTCGCCACGCACAAGGACGGCACGGAAGCCGACTGACCCGCCCCCTTCTGCCGAAAAACAGCCGGCAAGCGCGAAAACGTCACAAAAAATTTGTACCTTTGTCGACCGGAAATCAAGATACCAAGACATGAGAGTAGTGATACAACGCACCGCACACGCGTCGGTGACCATCAACGGACATTGCAAGGCGTCCATCGGACGGGGCCTGCTGGTACTGGTAGGCATCGAGGAAGCTGACGGACAGGAAGACATCGACTGGCTCTGCAAGAAGATCGTGAACCTCCGCATCTTTGACGATGAAAACGGCGTAATGAACCGCTCCGTCCTCGACACGGGAGGCGACATACTGGTCGTCAGCCAGTTCACCCTGCACGCCTCGACCAAGAAAGGAAACCGCCCTTCGTACATCCGCGCCGCCAGGCACGAGATCTCCATCCCCCTGTACGAGCGCTTCTGCAAGGACCTCTCGGCGGCCCTGGGCAAGGAAGTGAGCACGGGAGAATTCGGCGCCGACATGAAGGTGGAGCTGCTCAACGACGGCCCCGTCACCATCTGCATCGACACCAAGAACAAGGAATAACCCCCAAAACATATCGACATGACACTGGAAGAAGCACAGAAACAAGTGGACAACTGGATCCGGACGTACGGCGTGCGCTACTTCAGCGAACTGACCAATATGGCCGTACTGACCGAAGAGGTGGGCGAACTGGCCCGCGTCATGGCCCGCAAGTACGGCGACCAGTCGTTCAAAAGCGGTGAAAAGGACAATCTGGACGAAGAGATAGCCGACGTCTTCTGGGTGCTGCTCTGCATCGCCAACCAGACCGGCACCGACCTCACCCAGGCCTTCGCCCGCAGCATCGAGAAGAAGACGAAAAGAGACAAGGAAAGACATATCAATAACCCTAAACTGAAGGAACATGGAGAAAAATGAACCTACCAAAAGCAAGTACGATGAAGCGCTGGCCAAGTACAACACCCGCCTCGACGACGCGGAAGTGGCTGCGCAAGTAAAGGCCATCACCGACGAAAAGGTGGCCGCCAACAATACCCCCGAGGTCAAGAAGTTCCTCTTCCACTGCATCGACCTCACCACGCTGAAGACCACCGACAGCGACGAGAGCGTGATGCGCTTCACCCAGAACGTGAACCGCTTCGACGAAGAGTTCCCCGACCTGAAGAACGTGGCCGCCATCTGCGTCTACCCCAACTTCGCCGAGATCGTGAAGGACACGCTCGAAGTGGAAGACGTGAAGATAGCCTGCGTATCGGGCGGTTTCCCCTCCTCGCAGACCTTCACCGAAGTCAAGGTGGCCGAAACGGCCATGGCCGTCATGGACGGCGCCGACGAGATAGACATCGTGATCTCCGTGGGCAAATTCCTCGTGGGCGACTATGAAAGCATGTGCGACGAAATTCAGGAACTGAAGGAAACGTGCAAGGACAAGCACCTGAAGGTGATTCTCGAGACAGGCGCCCTGCGCACGGCCTCGAACATCAAGGCCGCGTCCATCCTGTCGATGTATGCCGGCGCCGACTTCATCAAGACCTCTACCGGCAAGCTGGAGCCTGCCGCCACGCCCGAAGCGGCCTACGTCATGTGCCAGGCCATCAAGGAATATTTCGATGAAACGGGCAATAAAGTGGGATTCAAGCCTGCGGGAGGCATCAATACGGTGCACGACGCCCTCGTCTACTACACCATCGTCAAGGAAGTGCTGGGCGAGGAATGGCTCAACAATACGCTGTTCCGCCTGGGCACCAGCCGCCTGGCCAACCTGCTGCTGAGCGACATCCTGGGCAAGGAGACGAAGTTCTTCTAAAAAAGGGTACGCGCCCCAAGGCTGAAGAAGGCTGAATCCAAAAGAAGAAGTACCAACATTCCGTCATCCCGCACTTGATGCGGGATCCACACTCCGCCAGTCGTGCAGCTATGGATCCCGGCTCAAGGCCGGGATGACGTTTTTTTGTCCCTGTTTCCTGAATTCTTGCGACAGACAGCACCGCCTCCTCCCCCGACGGAGCAGAACGCACACACCTTAAATCCGGCATAGTTTTACGCCGGAAAAAGCATTGTTTTACACCAAAGAAAGCATTGTTTCAGGCCGGAAGCGGCCTTGTTTCGGGAAGCGTCATTTCTGCCGTTCCACCACGTAGTTGAGGTAAGCCTCCAGCGCCCGGCGCACCTCCGCATCACCCTCAGCAGGCAGCAGCGCGAAGGCTTTCCGCTGAAGGTCGCGCATCACCTGCTCGGCATACTCGATGCCGCCGTTCTGCTTGGTGAAGGCCACCAAACGCCCGATTTCATCGGCAGACGCAGCACCCGACTTCACCCGCAGGGCAATCCGACGGGCCTCTTCGTCGCCTGTCGAGTTGAGTGCATAGAGCACGGGCAGCGTCAGCTTGCCTTCGTGCATGTCGTTGCCCGTAGGCTTGCCGATTTCAGCGTTCTCGTCGTAGTCGAAGATATCATCCTTGATCTGGAAGCAGAGGCCGATGCACTCGCCGAACTGACGGGCCTTCTCCACTGCTTCGGCCGGCGCTCCAGCGGCCAGGGCGCCCGCCTTGGTGCAGGCGGCAAAGAGCACGGCCGTCTTCTTGCGGATAACCTCAAAATAGACTTGCTCGGAAAAATCGGGATTGCTCACGTTGGAGAGCTGGAGCAGTTCGCCGTCGGCCAGGTCCTGCCCCAGGGCCGACACGACGTCGATAATGTCATGGTTGCGCGTCAGGGCCACCTGCACCAGCGCCGTAGCCAGCAGGTAGTCGCCCGAAAGCACAGCCACCTTGTTGTTGAACACGGCGTTGACCGAAAGCTGTCCGCGACGCTCGGCACTCTCGTCGACCACGTCGTCGTGCACCAGGCTGGCGTTATGGAGCAGCTCCAGCGCCACGGCCGAGTGGAAAGCCTCCAGGCCCGCCCCTCCGTGGAGCTTGGCCGTGAGCAGCACCAGGATGGGGCGCATCATCTTCCCGCTCCGCTGACGGATGTGTTCTATCACACGGTTCAGCAGCGGATTGGAGCTGGAGAGCGAGCGTTCAAACAGCTGTCTGAAGTCTTCCAGTTCGGCAGTAATGGGGGATTGTATCACTGATGCTATATCCATGGGGCGTAATTTGGGTGCAAAAATAGTGAAAGGCGAGCGCATAGACAAATGAATAACATTGTTTTTCATTTGGCTGGGCCGAGCCGCATCCTATTTTAACGTGAGTTCGATATAAAATTAGAAAATAGCCAGTTGTCCGTCATTGACAAA
>CATXSD010000072.1 GCA_958402075.1 Mediterranea massiliensis
CTTTTCGTTTGTACACGCCGCGCTTCCCCGCGCCCCGCGCTTCTACTCCCCTCCACCTCTCCCTCCCTCCTCCTGCCGTGCCGCGCTTTCTCATACCTTCACGCAGTGCTTCCTCACCTTCCCATGCAGTGCTTCCTCATGTCCTCACGGAGCACTGCGTCACGCCCTCAGGAAGTGCTGCGTCAGAACCTCATGAAGTGCTGCGTTAAACTGAAACAATGTGTTTGCCCTCTTTTCCAAGTATTTTTGCTCCTTTGCAAAAGAAATTTCTCTTTTTGTTTGTTGTTTCGCTTTCTTTTACTACATTTGCAGTGTACTATTAATCTAATACACTATATATCCTTAATCCGGAAGAGTGACAGGCCTTCAGCTCATCGGATGGAAGGAATGGGGTGTTGGTATATAAATAATTAATGTGTTATGCTACAAGTAGAGAATATTTCGTTCAGTTATGGACGCAGGAAGCCCGAGGTATTGTCGGACTTCTCGTTTTCCCTGGAGAAAGGCCGGGTATATGGACTGCTGGGGAAAAACGGGGTGGGCAAGTCTACCCTATTATATCTGATGTGCGGACTGCTGACGCCCAAGCATGGCCGCGTGATGTATCACGGACTGGATGTGCGGAGACGTCTGCCCGAAACGCTGCGGGATATGTTCCTGGTACCCGAGGAATTTGACCTGCCTGCCGTTTCGCTGGTTCAGTTTGTGGAGCTGAACAGCCCGTTCTATCCCAATTTCAGCAAGGAGGACATGATGACCTACCTGCATCTGTTCGAGATGGACTGGAACATCCATCTGGGCGGGTTGTCGATGGGGCAGAAGAAGAAAGTGTTCATGAGTTTTGCACTTGCCACGCATACCTCGCTGCTGCTGATGGACGAGCCGACCAACGGACTGGACATCATGGCGAAGAGCCAGTTCCGCAAGTTCATCGCTTCGGGCATGTCGGACGAGCGGACCATTGTGATTTCTACCCACCAGGTGAGGGACATTGACAATGTGCTGGACCACGTGGTGATTATGAACAACAGCTGCGTGCTGCTCGATGAGTCCATCGCACGCGTGACCGAACGACTGGCGTTTGTGGAGAGCGACAGCCCCGCCCTGGCCGAGGAGGCCTTGTACAAACTGCCTTCGGTGCAGGGCAACAGCCTGCTGCTGCCCAACCGCGAGGGTGTGGAGACGAAGCTCAACCTGGAGCTGCTCTTCGGTGCCGTACTGGCCAACCCCGAGAAGATAAAGGAATTGTTTCATTCTAAAGTGGAGGAGGAGAGATGATGCGTGATCGTTTTTTCAGTATGCCGCGTTTTCTGGACTACTGCCAGAAAGATTTGGTAGAGAACTGGCGGACAAATGTGTTGCGGCTGGTGGTGATGTATGGTGCCTTGGCCGTCGTATTCATCTGGATGGGCTATTTGGAATATCATTGGGATTCGAGCAATGCAACTTTCTATTTGGAACGGTTTCAAATGGCGGACTCCCAATATCGGGATCCGGCTTGGGGAGGTCAGTTTGCGATGGGGTGTTTCCTCATCTTTGTTATGGGAGCTTTGAGCGCCTCGTTCGTGATGGAATTCATGAAAGACAAGCGCCGCCGGATTTCTGCTCTGATGCTGCCGGCCACGATGTTCGAGAAGTACTTCTCCCGCTGGTTCATTTATACGCTGGTCTTTCTGCTGGCCTATGCCGTAGCTTTTGTATTGGCGGACCTGACGCGTGTATTGGTTTATTCGCTGGTCTATCCCGATTTCACTCAAGTGATACAGACGTTCCCTTACGGACGGTTGGGAGATAAAACCATGTTTGCTCTATTTTTCAGTTCAGGGCGGTGGATGCTCCTTAGCTTTTCCTTCTACTTTGCCGTCCAGAGTGCCTATGTGCTGGGCAGCGCCTTGTGGCCGAAGAATGCGTTCATCAAGACTTCAGCGGCCCTGATTGTCGTCATTTCCATCTTTGTGGCCGTACTGGTTTCGCTGGTCAAGTCGCTGACCTTCGGTCCTTATGGTCCCGATATGGAAGAAGAAACGGCGATGACGCTGTTCACTTGCCTCTTGTTTGCCTTTGCCATCTTCTGCTGGGTGACGGCCTACTATCGTTTGAAGGAAGCGGAAATCATTAATCGTTGGTAAGTATGGATTTTAGAGATACGAAAGCTATTTATCTGCAGATTGCCGACCGCATCTGCGACGAAGTGCTGGTGGGAAAGTTTGCCGAAGACAGCCGCATTCCCTCGGTGCGCGAGTATGCCGCCGTGGTGGAGGTGAATGCCAACACGGTGATGCGTTCGTTCGACCAGCTCCAGTCGCAGGGCATCATCTACAACAAGCGGGGCATCGGCTACTTTGTGGCCGCGGGTGCCCGCGAGCGGATTCTCGCCCTGCGCAAGGAGCAGTTCCTGACAAACGAGGTCGACTATTTTTTCAAACAGCTGTACACGCTGGGTATTTCCGATGCCGAACTGGCGGCGATGTACCGCGATTATGCCAAGAATCAAGAAAAGAATAACAAGTTATGAAACGAACTACTTATATTATATTGGGTGTGTTGCTGGCCCTGCTGGCCGGTATGAGCGGCACCATTATCTATTGGGGAACGCACAGCGGAAGTGTGTCAGACATGACCGTCCGCCTGGAAGGAGAAGAACAGGTGCGTCCGTTGCCTGCCTGCAAGGTCATAAGATTCCAGATGGACAAGACTTTGTACAAGTACGAAGGCAGGGATGATTTTACTTATTACTTTACCTTGAACACTGCCCATCTGATAGTGACTCCGGCCGATACGGCTACCGGCAGTTTCTCTTATGCGGCCGATATGGAAGAATTTATGAGCTTCGAGACGAATGGGGATACCTTGGATGTTGTGTTCAGCTTCCCGCCGGAGGAGCTTCGGAAGAGGATGCCGGAAGGAAAGATTGTTCCTTCTTTTATTCTACGGACTTCACCTTTTTCTTTGCGCTTGCCCGAAAGCGTTGAGTGCTTGAACGGAGAGATGCTTTATGCGGTAGAGTTGCAGGACTTGCAACGCGATTCGTTGGCCATTGATTTCTCCGACAGCCCTGCCACGGTATTTGTGCAGAATTCCCGTTTCCGTGCCCTGTCAGTTTTGGCGCGTCAGCTGGATCTGCTCAGCGGGTCGGTGGACCGTCTGCATCTGAATCTGGACGAATTGTACAGTTTTGAGGTGGAGACGGACTCTTTCCGCATCGATACCGAATATTTGAGTGGATCTGAGGCTGTAGACTTTCAGGCAAATCCGAAGGAGTGCCGCCGCATCTTGTGGAATCCTTTGTCGAAGGATGCCAGACTCCATTTGAATATGGAGAACCGAAGCGAAATCCTCCTGCGCGAATAAGCGGGAGGAGGGATAAAACGAAAAAAGGAATTGCGAATGCAATTCCTTTTTTATTGGTTGCGGAGGCAAGACTCGAACTTACGACCTTTGGGTTATGAGCCCAACGAGCTACCAACTGCTCCACTCCGCGATGTTCTTGATTTCGGGTGCAAAGGTACGACTTATTTTTGAAAAAACAAATCTTTGGCAGATTATTTTTCTATTTCTTGTGTGGTAATGGGAAATGTCTTACTTTTGCACAGATTAATACGCAATGTGCAATTATTGAACCATGCCGGTATCCAAGACCAGAGCCCAGTTAGTGGACGTCGCCCGTCAGCTGTTTGCCAGGATGGGTGTCGAGAACACCACGATGAACGACATCGCCCTTGCTTCGAAGAAGGGGCGGCGCACGCTCTATACCTATTTCAAGAGCAAGGAGGACATCTACCTGGCCGTGGTCGAGTCGCAGCTGGACATCCTGCTGGACACCATGAAGCGCGTGGCCGACAAGCACATCTCGCCCGACGAGAAGATGCTCGAGATGATTTACACCCGTCTGGACGTGGTGAAGGAAGTGGTCTACCGCAACGGAACGCTCCGTGCCGACTTCTTCCGCGACATCTGGAAGGTGGAGAAGGCGCGCAAGCGGTTCGACGAAAAAGAGGTGCAGCTCTTCAAGGACGTGCTGCGCGAGGGCATGGAGACGGGCGTCTTCCAGATTGACGACCTCGATATGACTGCCGAATTGGTGCACTATTGTGTGAAAGGTATCGAGGTGCCCTACATCCGCGGACACATCGGAGCCAATCTGGACGATGCCACGCGCGACAAGTACGTGGCGCGCATCGTTTTCGGCGCCCTGCACCGCAAGGAGCCGAAAGCACCGTGATGCGGGCAGGAAAAGATACTTTTACGGAGAAGAAAAGATAGTTTTTTAATTTATAAACAATTTCGTATTATGGGATTATTAACTGGAAAAACAGCCATCGTAACCGGTGCCGCACGTGGTATCGGTAAGGCAATCGCATTGAAGTTCGCCTCCGAAGGCGCCAATGTAGCATTTACAGACCTGGTCATCGACGAGAACGCCGAGAATACAGCCAAGGAGATTGAAGCCATGGGCGTGAAGGCCAAGGCATACGCTTCGAACGCAGCCAGCTTCGAGGATACGGCCAAGGTGGTAGAGGCCATCCATCAGGATTTCGGCCGCATCGACATCCTGGTGAACAACGCCGGCATCACCCGCGACGGCCTGATGATGCGCATGAGCGAGCAGCAGTGGGATATGGTGATCAACGTGAACCTGAAGTCCGCATTCAACTTCATCCACGCCTGTACGCCCATCATGATGCGCCAGAAAGCCGGCAGCATCATCAACATGGCTTCCGTAGTAGGTGTTCACGGCAATGCAGGACAGGCCAACTACGCTGCTTCGAAGGCCGGCCTGATTGCCCTGGCCAAGTCCATCGCACAGGAACTCGGTTCGCGCGGCATCCGTGCCAACGCCATTGCTCCGGGCTTCATCATCACAGCCATGACCGACGCCCTGTCCGACGAAGTGAAGGCCGAGTGGTGCAAGAAGATTCCTCTGCGCCGTGGCGGTACGCCCGAAGACGTGGCCAACGTGGCTACCTTCCTGGCATCCGACATGTCGTCCTACGTTTCGGGTCAGGTGATCCAGATCGACGGTGGCATGAACATGTAATTCCGCATTGATATGACCGTCGTATACGAGGACAATCACATCATTATCGTCAACAAGACCGCTTCGGAGATTGTTCAGGGAGACAAGACGGGCGACGTGCCCCTTTCGGAAACCGTCAAGCAGTATCTGAAAGAGAAGTACCAGAAGCCCGGCAACGTCTTTATCGGTGTGACCCACCGCCTGGACCGCCCTGTGAGCGGTCTTGTTGTCTTTGCCAAGACCAGCAAGGCCCTGTCGCGCCTGAACGAGATGTTCAAGAACAGCGAGGTGAAGAAGACCTACTGGGCCATCGTGAAGCAGACGCCTGCCGAGACCGAGGGCGAGCTGGTGAACTACCTGGTGCGCAACGAGAAGCAGAACAAGAGCTACGCCTACGACACCGAAAAGCCCGACAGCAAGAAGGCTGTCCTGCACTACCGGCTCATCGCCCGCTCGGACAACTACAGTCTGCTGGAGGTGGACCTGAAGACGGGCCGCCACCATCAGATCCGTTGCCAGCTGGCCAAGATGGGCTGCCCCATCAAGGGCGACCTGAAGTACGGCTTTCCCCGCTCCAATCCCGACGGCAGCATCTGTCTGCACGCCCGCCGCGTGCGCTTTGTCCATCCTGTTTCCAAGGAACTGATAGACGTCGTGGCCCCCGTACCGTCGGACAACCTGTGGCGCAGCCTTACGGCTTCTTTGTAACGACCGATTTGATAAAACACTGATTTTCTATGAAAAAAAGACTGATACTCCCGGCATTGCTGCTCTGTGCAGGCATGGCCGTGCAGGCGCAGCAACAGCAGGCGTCTGCTTTCTACCTTCGTCCCGCCGTGTCGTTGCGGGCACCCCTCCAGGGGGACAGCATCAACTTCAAGGGCGACAAGTTTGACATGAAGGAACTGCTGAAAACCAAAGTGAATCTGGACTTCGACTCCTATACCTACGACCGCGTCGAGGCCGATACGGCGGGCTACGTCCGTGTGGCCCCTGCCGACCGCGACAACCTGCTCTACCTCTTCGCCACCAACCTGCGGGCCGAACGCTTCATGAAGGGCAAGCTCAAGGTATCTTCGCCCGCCCGCTTCGAGGTATTCGTCAACGGCGTGTCCAAGCATGTGAAGGATGCTGTCCAGGACAGCCTCTCGCAGGTACGCCCCGCTGAAATCAGCCTGCGTCTGGAGCCAGAGGCCGACAACGAAATCGTCATCAAGCTCCTTGCCTCGGCCGACGACAAGGCCGAGCCCGTGCTGAAGTGTACCTTCGAGGGCGATAAGGACTTCGGAAACGTGCCCTTCCACATGGCTCCCGACCTGAAGCGCCGCCTGTCGCTCTACAATACCGCTTTCGGACAGAAGGTCTACTTCGTCTCCCTCTCGCCCGACGGCAAGTACCTGCTGACGTATTATTGGGACAACTACTCCACCAAGCGTTCGCGCACGTGGCAGGAGCTGACCGAAGTGAAGACGGGCCGCATGATTCATCCCAACGTGCCCACCAATGCCCGCTGGATGCCGGTGAGCAGCAAGCTCTACTATACCGTGACGGGCGACGAACGGAAAGACCTCGTGGTGCTGGACCCTGCCACGATGCGCGAGGAGACGGTGATGACCAACGTGCCCGACGGCCGTTTCACCTGGTCGCCCACGGAAGACTACCTGATTTATTCGTCTTCGGACGAAGGCGAGAAGGTGAGCGGTCCCCTGAAGCGCATGCTGATGCCCGACGACCGCATCCCCGGCTCGCGCAATCGCTCCTACCTGATGAAGTATGACCTGAAGACGGGTGTTTCCGAGCGCCTGACCTACGGCTCGCGCCCCGTCTACCTCAATGATATTTCGTGGGATGGCACCAAGCTGCTCTGCACCACGTCGAAACCCAACATTACAAAGTGCCCCTACAGCCTGACCACCCTGTTCGAGCTCGACCTGAACACGATGAAGGCTGACACGCTGGTGCGTGAGGATGCCTACCTCAACTCCGCTTCCTATTCGCCCGACGACCGTCAGCTGGTGCTGATCGGCAGCCCCGAGGCCTTCGGCGGCATCGGCAAGAACTGCGGATCGCATCCCATTGCCAACGACTTCGACACGCAGGCTTTCCTGATGGACTTGGCTACCAAGGAGATAACGCCCATCACGCGCGACTTCAATCCCTCGGTATCCCTCCTGCAATGGAACCGTACGGACGGCTGCATCTACTTCAATACCACCGACAAGGACTGCCAGCACATCTATCGCTACACGCCGAAGAAAGGCACGTTCGAGCTGCTTCCCCTGGCCGAAGACGTCATCTCTTCGTTCTCTCTGGCCGACAAAGCTCCCCAGGTGGCGGCCTATGTAGGCGGTGGCAACACCTCGACCGGTGTAGCCTATCTGTACGACGGCAAGAAGCAGACATCCAAGCTGCTGGCCAATCCGATGCAGAAGACGTTGGACAAGATAGAGTTCGGAAAGATGGAGGAGTGTAACTTCACGGCTTCGGACGGTACGACGATTGAAGGCATGATGTGCCTACCTCCCGACTTCGACCCCGAGAAGAAATATCCGCTGATTGTCTATTACTACGGTGGTACCACGCCTACCACGCGCGGCATGACCTCGCCCTACAGTCCGCAGCTTTTCGCTTCGCGCGACTATGTGGTCTACGTCATCCAGCCCAGCGGCGCCATCGGCTACGGACAGGAATTCTCCGCCCGTCACGTCAATGCCTGGGGCGACTATACGGCCGACAACATCATCGAGGGTACCAAGAAGTTCTGTGAAGCACACCCGTTTGTCAATGCCGAGCGTATCGGTTGTCTGGGTGCTTCGTATGGCGGATTCATGACCATGTACCTGCAGACCAAGACCGACATCTTTGCCGCTGCCGCCTCACATGCCGGCATCAGCAACGTCACCAGCTATTGGGGTGAAGGCTATTGGGGCTATTCCTACAATGCCATTGCCGCCGCAGGCAGTTATCCCTGGTCGCAGCCCGACCTCTTCACCAAGCACGGGGCCCTGTTCAATGCCGACAAGATTCACACGCCCCTGCTGCTTCTGCACGGTACGGCCGATACCAACGTGCCTATCGGTGAGAGCATTCAGCTGTACAATGCGTTGAAGATTCTGGGCCGGACGGTGGAATTCATAACCGTGGACGGGGAGAACCACTTCATTGCCGACTATGACAAGCGTGTCCTGTGGCACAACTCCATCATGGCCTGGTTTGCCAAGTGGTTGCAGGACAGCCCCGAGTGGTGGAACGATTTGTACCCCGAACGCCATTGGTAAGCATCGGACGACGTCCAGGTGACAGAAAAGAAAAAGCCGCCCCCAGAATAGACAAGACGGGGCGGCTTTTTTTCTTGTTAGTGTGCTTACTCTTCTTCAGCAACTTTGAGCAGATGTTTCTGTCCGAAGCGCGGAGCTGTCCAAGAGAAAGCCGGAAGTATTTTAGGGCTGATGTGTTTCCGGCTTCTGGTATTGGCTCCCCCGGCCTCTTCTTTTCAGAAGGTGGCCGGGGAGAGCCCTCCACAAACAAACATAAACAGGGCTGCTACTAATACTAACGTTTTACTTTCACTTGCTTTCCTTTTAAAAGAGTATATATATAAAGTTTAGGTTTAAGTTGCTTTTTTATCAGTGTAAGCTCACGCTCACGTCTAATTAACTTCAAAAAGCGTGCCAAAAACCTTCGTTCTTGCTTATTGCTTTGATAAGCAAGAACTTGTGATTTTTACTTCCGTTGTGGAAGTGTGGAAAACGGGTGTGGATGTGTGGAACGGGTTGTGGAATATTTCTACAATATGTCCGAAAGGTTGTAGAGCTTCAGTTTGTTGTAGAGCGTTTTCCGGTCGATGCCGAGCAGCTGGGCGGCCCGGCTCTTGTTGTTGCCGGTCTGGCGGAGGGCTTCGATGATCTGCTGCTTTTCCGTCTCCTCGTTGCGCAGGGGCATGCTGCCAGGCGTGTGGGCAGCGAGGGAAGGAGAGGGCTGGAGGTCGGACAGCTCGTTCAGGGTGATGAACTTGCCTGTGGCAAGCAGGGTGGCCCGGCGTACGACGTTCTTCATCTGGCGGAGGTTGCCCGGCCAGGAATATTCGGTCAGAGCACGCGAGGCGGCTTCGTCGAAACCTATCAGATGCTTGTCCATTTCGCGGTTGGCCTGGTCCAGGAAGAAGTTGGCGAAGAGCAGGATGTCTTCGTGGCGGTCCTTCAGTTGCGGCATGCGCAGGGTGAATTCGTTGATGCGGTGGTAGAGGTCCTCGCGGAAGTTGCCCCGTTCGATGGCCTGCTCCAGATTTTCATTGGTGGCCGATATCAGGCGGACGTCCACCTGTATCTCCTTGTTCGAGCCGACGGGGCGTATCTTGCGCTCCTGCAGGGCGCGGAGCAGTTGTACCTGCACCTCGTAGCTCAGGTTGCCGATTTCGTCCAAAAAGATAGTGCCGCCGTTGGCAGCCACGAAGGCTCCCGTCTTGTCGGTCAGGGCGCCGGTGAAGGCTCCCTTCACATGGCCGAAGAATTCGGACGCTGCCAGTTCCTTGGGTATGGCGCCGCAGTCGATGGCTACGAACGGATATTGCGCCCGCTTGCTCAGCTGGTGGATGCGGTGGGCCACGTATTCCTTACCCGTGCCGCTGGCTCCGTTGATGAGCACCGACATGCTGGTAGGGGCCACCAGTCGGACGTAGTTGTAGAGTTGCTTGGCGGCATCGCTTTCCCCTTCCAGATAGTCGGACGGAGGGTTCTGGCCGGCGGCTTCGTGTACGGCGTGGGGCTTTTCGGCCTGAGGGGCGGGAGTGGCAGTGAGGGGCTCAGAGGATTTGAGCGCTTCGTCCATCTTCTTGAGCAGTTCGTCGGGGTTCACCGGCTTGGCCACGTAGTCGCGTGCGCCCAGCTTCATGGCCTGTACGGCCGACTGGATGTCCGCATAGCCCGTCATGATGATGAGCGGAGTCAGGCGGCCGTGTTGCCCCATCCACTTCAGCAGGTCAATGCCGTCGCGGTCGGGCAGGCGCAAGTCGGAGAGAATGAGGTCTATAGCTTCTGTTTCAATGATTTTCTGGGCACGCGCGATGCTGCTGGCCGACTGTACCTGGAAGCCTTTCTTCCCCAGCCAGGTCTTCAGCATCATGCCATACGTGATATCATCTTCTACAATCAATACAGACTTCATAAGCGCAAATATTATCTTTTACAACACAAAGGTAAGCTGTTTTGGCTGATTTTAGTATATTTGCAGACTTAAATTAAACAAAAAGTAAGATGAAAAAGGCAATAGTTGTATTATTAACCATCCTGGTTTGCGGCTTTGTGGCCTGCAAATCGGATAAAAAAGCGAAAGATATGAGCGAAGAAACCAAACTGAAGATTGAAACCACCGCGGGCGACATCGTGGTGAAGCTGTACAACGAAACTCCCCAGCATCGGGACAATTTCATCAAGCTGGCCGAGAACGGTACCTACGAGGGAACCCTTTTCCACCGTGTCATCAAGGACTTCATGATACAGGCAGGCGACCCCGATTCGAAGAACGCGTCCAAGGGTCAGATGCTGGGTGCGGGCGATGTGGGCTATACCATCCCTGCCGAGTTTGTCTATCCCAAGTATTTCCATAAGAAAGGTGCTTTGTCTGCCGCCCGCCAGGGGGACAACGTGAATCCCCAGAAGGCTTCGTCGGGCTGCCAGTTCTACATCGTTACCGGCAAGGTGTACAGCGATTCGGCCCTGCTGAGCATGGAGCAGCAGATGAACCAGATGCGCTTCAACAACCTGTTCAACACGTTGGCCTCCAAGCATGCCAAGGACATCTACAAGATGCGCAAGGCAGGCGACCAGGAAGGGCTGATGAACCTGCAGGACACGCTCATAGCCCAGGTGGAGAAGCAGCTGGCCGGCCAGCCCGAATTCCGCTTTACGCCCGAGCAGGTGAAGGCCTACACGACCGTGGGCGGTACGCCCCATCTGGACGGCGAGTACACCGTCTTCGGCGAAGTGCTGGAAGGCATGGACGTGGTCGACAAAATCCAACGGGTGAAGACCGACCGCAACGACCGTCCCGAAGAGGATGTGAAGATCATCAAGGTGGAAGTGCTGAACTAAGCTCCCGACGGGAATGTTCAAGGTAAACAGGCAGATATTGGACAACGGCCTGCGGCTGGTGCATTGCGAAGACACCAGCACGCAGATGGTGGCGCTGAACATCGTGTACGATGTCGGCGCCCGCGACGAGCATCCCCAGCACACGGGGTTTGCCCATCTGTTCGAGCATCTGATGTTCGGAGGTTCCTTGCACATTCCCGACTATGACACTCCCCTCCAGCTGGCGGGCGGCGAGAACAACGCGTGGACCAACAACGACATCACCAACTATTACCTCACCGTGCCCCGCCAGAATGTGGAGACGGGCTTCTGGCTGGAGTCCGACCGCATGCTGGGGCTGGACTTCAGCGAACGGAGCCTCGAAGTGCAGCGCGGTGTGGTGATGGAGGAGTTCAAGCAACGCTGCCTCAACCAGCCGTATGGCGACGTGGGCCATCTGCTCCGTCCGCTTGCCTACCGCCTCCACCCCTATCAGTGGCCTACCATCGGCAAGGACCTTTCACACATCGAGCAGGCCACGCTCGACGAGGTGCGCGAATTCTTCTATCGCCACTATGCCCCCAACAATGCCGTCCTGGCTGTGGCCGGCAACATCACGTGGGAGGAAACCGTCCGCCTGACGCAGAAATGGTTCGGCCCCATTCCCCGTCGCGAAGTGCCCGTCCGTTGTCTGCCGCAGGAACCCGGGCAGACCGAAGAACGACGCTTGACTGTGGAGCGTCCTGTTCCCCTCGACGCCCTCTTCATGGCTTTCCACATGTGCCGCCGCGACGAGCCCGACTATTATGCTTTCGACATTCTTTCCGACATCCTGGCCAACGGACGCTCCAGCCGTCTGAACTGCCGGCTGGTACAGGAGCAGAAGCTCTTTTCCAGCATTGATGCCTACATTTCCGGCAGTCGGGATGCGGGTCTTATCCATATCAGCGGCAAGCCTTCGCAAGGAGTCTCGCTCGATGAGGCCGAAGCGGCCGTCCGCGAAGAGCTGGAGCAGCTCCGCCGCCAGCTGGTCGACGAACCCGAGCTGGAAAAGGTGAAGAACAAGTTCGAGGCCGCCCAGATTTTCGGCAACATCCATTACCTGAATGTGGCCACCAACCTGGCCTGGTTCGAGCTGACAGGCCGCGCCGAGGACATCGACCGTGAGGTGGACAACTACCGTTCCGTCACTGCCGACCACCTCCGTCAGGTGGCCGACCGCGCCTTCCGTCGCGAGAATGGAGTGGTACTGCATTATCGGAAAGAATGAAAGAAAAAAATAAGCTGGGCAAAGCGTCTGTTTGCCCAGCCTAAAGCATTCGTTTGCCCAGCTTAAAGCATTGCTTTTCCCAGCTTAAAACATTGCTTTTCCCAGCCTAAATCATTGCTTTTTCCAGCCTGAAAGATTGCTTCCTTTGGGAGGGAAGCTCATGCCTTGCACGTCACTTGAAGTGCAGAACTTTCACAAGCAATATATTCTCTTTCATTTCCAGCTCTTTATATTCTTTGGGATAATATTCCGCAACATATTCATCCGAATATTGAAGGA
>CATXSD010000073.1 GCA_958402075.1 Mediterranea massiliensis
TACAGTAGCGTGGGCTACCTCATCCAGACCGCAGAAGAAGTGGAAGGCAGTCCGGGCGAATACCTCTATTCGACCTTCGAAGGCACAGGAGGCCTCTACCGCTGCTACGTGACCAATGCCTTTGCCCTGACGAGCCGCCTCTCGGTAGGATTCAATCTGGGTATGATTCTGGGCACAGTGACGCAAAGCGAAACGCAGGAGAGCGCTACGGTGAGCTACGAATCGTCCAAGCGGGCATTCTATATCGACTTCGGTCTACACTACCGTTTCGGCAGCCAGCGCAGGAGCTGGGAGATAGGAGCTGTCTTCGCCCCCTCGCTGAAAATAGGGCACGAAAACAGTCTGACTTACTCCAACTCGTCGACCAGCGAAAGCGTAGACAAAAGCTACCACAGCCGTACGCAATACTTGCCCATGCACATCGGTGCCGGACTGACTACCAGCAGCGAATACTGGACCGTCAGCCTGGACTACAACTATGTGGACTGGAGCCGCAACACGTCGGCCTATACGTCGATGAAGTACGAGAACCAGCACAAGCTGAACTTCGGCATCCTCTACCTCACCGAGCCACGGAAGCCGCGCTCCACCGAACTGATGGCAGGCATCGGCGCCAGCAATTCATACATCAATCTGAAAGGGGGAAAAATGTATTACCTGGAGGGTAACATCGGCGTCAGCTTTCCCCTGCGCTACTCGTTCCTGGCGCTGGGGGCCACCTGGCGCCGGCAAGTCAACCGGCGTGAGAACCTGATGCAGGAAAGCCGCTTCAGCCTGAATCTGAACCTGACGTTCAGCGAACGGCTGTTCCGGTCAAAACTGAAATAATACAAAACCAAGGATTTACAGCACAGAGAGCCGGGCCACATAACGCTTCAGCTGCTCGCGGTAAGCGTTGCCGATGGGGATTTCCTTGTCGCCCACCACCACCGTGTTGGCACCGATGGTACTGATGCAGCTCTTGCGCACGATGAAAGAACGGTGCACACGGATGAACTCCTTCTCCGGAAGCCGCTCCTCCATGCACTTCATGCTGCAGAGGCTCAGGATGGAACGGGCATCGGTCTGCGTATGGATCTTGACGTAGTCGCCCAGGGCTTCGATGTAGCGGATTTCCTTCAGATTCAGCCGCATGATGCGGTTGTCGGCCCTCACGTAGAGCGCCTGAGGCACGTCGGCCGCCTTTGGTTCACTCACCGCCGCCGGCGCTGCCTGCAGGCTGAACCAGCGGGCCGCCTTGCTCACCGACTGGAAAAAGACTGAAAAGTCGAAACTTCCCACCAGATAGTCGAGCGCATCCAGCCGGAAGCACTCGACGGCATAGCGGTCGGTGTCGGCCACAAAGATGACACGGGTGGGCAAAGACAGCATCCGGCAGAAGTCCAACCCTCCTATCCCGCCCTCCTCCGGGGCGCAGATACCGACGAAATAGACTTCGACCTTCGCTTCATAATAAACTTTCAATGCTTCGAGCGGATTGTCATACGTACCGCGTAAGGACAGAAAAGGCACCTTGCCGATATATTCCTCCAACCTACGTACAACCTCTCCATCAGCATGCAAAATGGCACAATTCAGATTCATATCCGTATGACTTATTTTGAATAAAAGACGTACGGACTGCACAAAGACTGCTTGGTAGGGGGAACAAATTAAAACTCTTTATGAAATGAAGCCTGCGGGGCTTTCTGACGAAGTGCTTCCTGAGGGTCTCATGCAGTGCTTCGTCACCCTCTAAGAAAGCACTTCCTGACACCCTGAGAAAGCACTGTGTCAGGAGGTCACGAAGCACCGTGTCAGGAAGCCGTCTCCCGCTTCCGCTTCTCCAACGCACGTATGAATTCTTCTTCGTTGACGGGCTGGAGGGCACCCTGTTTCCCCCTCCCGTTGGTTTCCAAAGAAAATCTCATACACCACTGAACAACACATATTTAAAACAAAATGTCGTCAAAATCTATATTTTATGTACATTCTGCATTCGCCCCATCAACCATTCAATAACCTGCTTGCCTCTACCCGACTGTTAAAGGGAAAGAAAAGTTTGTATGATTCCCTTTTAAAAACTATCTTTGTCGCAAACATGCTTAAACTGAAAATTATGAAACGAACCGGTTTTCTCCTATTCATTGCAAGTATATGCTGCATCCTCTTTGCAAGTTGCTCGGACGACAACGAAATGCCCGAAAACTATGTATTCTCCCATATCGATTTTTTTGAAGAGGAAGGGGATGGCACCAGGCAATTCAAGGAAGAATTACCTCCCAAGATTGTTGAAAATAGAACAGAAAGTACGGTAACCTCCGCAAGAACAGTCACTCCCCAAACAAGGGTCACGTGGGAAAGCAGCGACCCGCAAGCTTTCAGCATCACAAATTGCGACAGCCTTCCCATCTATTACCAAGGAGATACCATTTATTATACAAAAGGTTACAGTGAATATCCCGGCACCTTTCGTATCAAGGAAAGTATGACAGTTGCCCCTTATCATCAACTGGTTGACAAGATAAGTGTATATTATGAAGAAACCCGCAGTACATACCTGTTAACGTTCAAAGACGAATTCAGCGACAAGGAAAAACAGGTCAAAGGCAAGTTCACCTACACGAAAGCCTTATACTCAGAATCATACGCCCACATTTCCCCTCTATCACAGGAGTCCGAATAACTATCCCCCGACTTCCTTCCTCCGCTTCTCCAACGCCCGCACGAACTCCGCCTCGTTGACGGGCTGGAGGGCATCGTGCCTGCCGTCCTGATAGACCACGAGCACATAGTGTACCAGCGCACGGCCCGCCACCTGCATGGACGAACGGCGCTCCACCGACACCACCTCGGCCAACCGGCGCTCGCGGCTGCGCGAAAAACGCCCGCCGTAAACAATCAGCCGCCCGTCGGCAGTCAGCGTATAGGTGGTATGGATGATTCTCTCAATGAAACGGAGCAACAGAATGCCCCACAACACGGCTATCAGAATATACTTCACCCACAGGCAGTAGACCAGCATGAAGGTAAACAGAAGCAGTGCCAGATACTGGGCCGCACCGATGCGGGCATGGAAGACTCGGTCCATCATTTCTCTTTTTTTGCGGTAAAGATATGGATTTTCGGCGGCAAAACGCACAAGCAACGCACTTATTTTGTAGTTTTGCATCCAGCTAATACACATCGTTATGGTAAGAAAGTTCGATTTCCTCGTCATCGGCTCTGGAATAGCCGGTATGAGCTTCGCCCTGAAAGTGGCGGAAAAGGGGACGGTAGCCCTCATCTGTAAGGCCGGAATGGAAGAGGCCAACACCTATTTTGCACAGGGAGGCATCGCCTCGGTAACCAACCTGGCCGTGGACAATTTCGAGAAACACATCGAAGACACCATGATAGCGGGCGACTGGATCAGCGACCGCGCCGCCGTGGAGAAGGTGGTGCGCAATGCGCCTGCCCAAATCAAGGAACTCATCAGCTGGGGCGTGAACTTCGACAAGAAGGAAGACGGAACATTCGACCTGCACAAGGAAGGCGGACACTCGGAGTTCCGCATCCTGCACCACAAGGACAACACGGGAGCCGAGATACAGACTTCGCTCATCGAAGCCGTGAAGCAGCACCCCAACATCACCATATTCACCAACTTCTATGCCGTCGAAATCATCACGCAGCACCATCTGGGCATCATCGTGACACGCTACACGCCGGGCATCAAGTGCTACGGCGCCTATGTGCTGAACGAGGCCACGGGCGAGGTAGACACCTTCCTCAGCAAGGTGACCGTCATGGCCACCGGAGGCTGTGAGGCCGTCTACCGCCACACCACCAACCCGCTGGTGGCCACGGGCGACGGCATCGCCATGGTCTACCGCGCCAAGGGAGCGGTGAAGGACATGGAGTTCATCCAGTTCCACCCCACGGCCCTCTACCATCCGGGCGACCGCCCCGCCTTCCTCATCACCGAGGCCATGCGCGGCTACGGCGGCGTGCTCCGCACGATGGACGGCAAGGAGTTCATGCAGAAGTACGACCCGCGCCTGTCGCTCGCCCCGCGCGACATCGTGGCCCGCGCCATCGACAACGAGATGAAGCTCCGCGGTGAGGACCACGTCTACTTGGACGTCACCCACAAGGACCCCGAAGAGACGAAGCGCCACTTCCCCAACATCTACCAGAAGTGCCTCAGCATCGGCATCGACATCACGAAGGACTACATCCCCGTGGCTCCCGCCGCCCACTACCTCTGCGGAGGCATCAAGGTGGACCTCGACGGGCAGAGCAGCATCCGCCGCCTCTACGCCATCGGCGAATGTTCGTGCACGGGCCTGCACGGCGGCAACCGCCTGGCCTCGAACTCGCTCATCGAAGCCGTGGTCTATGCCGACGCGGCCGCCAAGCATGCCCTGAGCGTGCTGGAGCGTTACGACTTCAACGAAGACATCCCCGAATGGAACGACGAGGGCACCATCAGCAACGAAGAGCGCGTGCTCATCACGCAGAGCATGAAGGAGGTGAACCAGATTATGGAGTCGTACGTGGGCATCGTGCGCAGCAACGTGCGCCTCACCCGCGCCTGGAACCGCCTGGACATCCTCTACGAGGAGACCGAACGCCTCTTCAAGCGCTGCAAGGCCACCCGCGAGCTGTGCGAACTGCGCAACATGATCAACGTGGGCTACCTCATCACGAAGCAGGCCATGGAGCGCAAGGAAAGCCGCGGCCTGCACTACACCATCGACTATCCGCACCACGCCGACGAGGCCGACGGGAAGAAGAAATGACAGCCGATTGTAAACATTCATCGCAACCGGCAGAAAGCATTCTCCTCACCGGCTTCAGAAGGCCTTGGCAACGGCCCGCGTGAATGTTTCAAACATGGGGGCCTTATGTTTCAAACATACACCCTTTGGGTTTGAAACATAAGGCCCCTGTGGTTTAAACCCGACTTTGGGCAGAATCGGACGCAGGTTCTACATTGTAAAATAAATTAACCAGTAACAGATGTCTATATTCTGAAAAGAGCAAGAGCTGTCTCGAGAAATAAAGTCAGAAGCAAATACAACGTCATCCCGGCCTTGAGCCGGGATGACAAAATATTAGCGCTTCTTTGTTCTCGAGACAGCTCTTACTTATATAATGGACGTCAATCCAAGTCTTACCAGTTCTCCTTCTTCACCTCGAAGTAGGCTTGCGGATGCAGGCAGGCGGGACATACCTCGGGAGCTTCCTTGCCCACGTGGATGAATCCGCAGTTGCGGCACTGCCATACCACTTCGCCTTCCTTGGCAAATACGGCGGCATTCTCGATGTTCTTCACGAAAGCCAGGTAGCGCTCTTCGTGTCCCTTCTCGGCGATGGCGATGTTGCGGTACATCAGGGCAATTTCGGGGAAGCCTTCCTCGTCGGCGATGTCGGCAAACTTGGGATAGTCGAGCGACCATTCCTCGTTCTCACCGGCAGCGGCTGCCTGAAGGTTTTCGAGTGTCGTGCCGATGACACCTGCGGGATAGCTGGCCGTAATCTCCACCATGCCGCCCTCGAGCCACTTGAACATGCGCTTGGCGTGCTCCTTCTCCTGCTCGGCCGTCTCCAGAAAGATGGCGGCAATCTGTTCGTAACCTTCCTTCTTGGCTACACTGGCAAAGTAAGTGTAACGCATGCGTGCCTGCGATTCGCCGGCAAACGAAGTCATCAGATTCTTCTCTGTGCGGGTTCCTTTGATACTCTTAGTCATAATCATTCAGTTTTTAAAAGGGTTAGTATTCTGTTCTGTTGATTTCTTACGTCACAAAGATAGGAAAAAGGCTCCAAATGCCTATCATCCAAGTCTATCGGATTTTTCTATCGCTCCATAAACAAAATCTATCAGGCGGCAGAAAGAAGACGCCGTTAACAATAATTGTCGGCCAGCCTGTATGATAAAGAACAATTTTCCGTATCTTTGGGTTTATAGAAACCACCTAAATATTCCACCGGCCATGAAAAAAAACATCTGTCCGCTCCTTCTGCTGGCTTTGGCCTGCATCAGCCTTTCCGCCTGCTTCACACAACGTTCCGTTTCGGTCAGCAAGGCCGTCAACAACCCCGACTATACCGTCAGCTACCTCTTCGAGCACGACGGATGCCGCATTTACCGCTTTTATGACACCTATTCGGGCAGCTACGTCTACTTCACCACGCAGGGCGACGTCACCGCCATCCCCAACGACTCCACGCGCCAGCAAACGGTGACCTACCGCCATCGGGATAACGACACTTTCATAAAAAAATCGGAATAATAGCGTATGTTCGCTTTATTTTACCTAAATTTGCACTTTCTTTTTCAAAAAGGCAACAAATTCAATAGGTAAATAAAGTTCTACTACACAGAAAATGAAAGCGTTCGAATTCAAGCCGAAACTCTACACGGCGCTGAAGAATTATTCTAAAGAAATGTTTATGGCCGACCTCATGGCCGGCATCATCGTGGGCATCGTGGCCCTTCCGCTGGCCATTGCCTTCGGCATCGCTTCGGGTGTATCGCCCGAGAAAGGTATCGTGACCGCCATCATCGCGGGCTTCATCATCTCCCTGCTGGGCGGCAGCAAGGTGCAGATTGGCGGACCGACGGGTGCGTTCATCGTCATCATCTACGGCATCATCCAGCAATACGGTGAGGCGGGCCTCATCGTGGCCACGCTGATGGCAGGCGTCATCCTGGTGCTGCTGGGCGTGTTCAAGCTGGGAGCGGTCATCAAGTTCATCCCCTATCCCATCATCGTGGGCTTCACGAGCGGCATCGCCGTCACCATCTTCACCACGCAGGTGGCCGATGTCTTCGGCCTGCAGTTCGGCGGCGAGAAGGTGCCGGGCGACTTCGTGGGCAAATGGTTGGTGTACTTCCGCCACTTCGATACGGTGAACTGGTGGAACACGCTGGTGAGCGTGGTGAGCATCGCCATCATCGCCCTGACGCCCAAGTTCTCGAAGAAGATACCCGGCTCGCTCATCGCCATCGTGGTAGTGACTGTGGCCGTCTGGCTGATGAAGACCTACGGCGGCATCACCAGCATCGACACCATCGGCGACCGCTTCAGCATCCGTGCCGAGCTGCCCGACGCCGCCATCCCCGCACTGGACTGGGAGGCAGTGAAAAACCTCTTCCCCGTAGCCGTGACCATTGCCGTGCTGGGTGCCATCGAGTCGCTGCTCTCGGCTACAGTGGCCGACGGTATGATTGGCGACAAGCACGACTCGAACACGGAGCTTATCGCACAGGGGGCGGCCAACATCATCACCCCGCTCTTCGGCGGTATCCCCGCCACGGGAGCCATCGCCCGCACCATGGCCAATATCAACAACGGGGGCAAGTCGCCCGTGGCCGGCATCGTGCATGCCATCGTCCTGCTGCTCATCCTGCTGCTGCTCATGCCGCTGGCCCAGTACATCCCCATGGGCTGCCTGGCGGGCGTACTGGTCGTGGTATCCTATAACATGAGCGGCTGGCGCACGTTCAAGGCGCTGCTCCGCAATCCGAAGTCGGACGTCACGGTGCTGCTCATCACCTTCTTCCTGACCGTCATCTTCGACCTGACCGTAGCCATCGAGATGGGATTGGTCATCGCCTGCGTGCTCTTCATGCGCCGCGTGATGGAGACGACGGAAATCTCGGTCATCAAGGACGAGATAGACCCCAGCAAGGAGTCGGATATCGCCACGAGCGAAGAGCATCTCACCATTCCGCAGGGCGTGGAAGTGTACGAAATCAACGGCCCCTACTTCTTCGGCATCGCCACCAAGTTCGAGGAACTGATGGCGCAGATGGGCGACCGTCCCAAGGTACGTGTCATCCGCATGCGCAAGGTGCCGTTCATCGACTCCACGGGTATCCACAACCTGGAAAACCTCTGCCGCATGTCGCAGAAGGAAAAGATTACCATCGTCCTCTCGGGCGTCAACGAGAAGGTGCACAAGGTATTGGAGAAGTCGGGCTTCTACGAACTGCTGGGCGAAGAGAACATCTGCCCCAACATCAACGTAGCGCTGGAGCGAGCCAGGAAGCTGCTGTAACATCGCTCCATGAAAAAAGGAAGAAAAGGAATACTCACTTGTCCGTGAAATAAAAATTCCTATCTTTGTCACTGATATTATCTCTGATTCATTGGCAAGTAAATTCAGGTGCGTTATGAAAAGAAACTATCCGGTAGGCATACAGAACTTTGAAAAGATACGTAGTGGGAACTACTGCTACATTGACAAGACAGAACTGATTTACAAACTTGCCAAAAGCGGCAAATATTATTTTCTGATTCGCCCCCGCCGGTTCGGCAAGAGCCTGCTCATCTCTACGCTGGAAGCCTACTTCCAAGGGAAGAAGGAACTCTTCGAAGGGCTTGCCCTGGAAACGCTGGAGAAGGAGTGGACGGAATACCCCATCCTGCACCTGGACCTGAATGCACAGAAATATGATACATCGGAAAGTTTGTACGGCATCCTCAATGACGCCTTGTGCGGTTGGGAGGCCATGTACGAAACCCGCCCCAGCGAAACCAGCCTGTCCCTGCGCTTTCAGGGAGTGATTCAGCGCGCGGCCGAGAAATGGGGCCGCAACGTGGTCGTCCTCATCGACGAGTACGACAAGCCCATGCTCCAGGCCATCGGCAACGACGAACTGCTGGCCGACTACCGCAATACGCTGAAGGCCTTCTACGGCGTGATGAAGAGCTGCGACCGCTACATCAAGTTTGCCCTGCTGACCGGCGTAACCAAGTTCAGCAAGGTAAGCGTGTTCAGCGACCTGAACAACCTGATGGACATCTCCATAGATGACCGCTTTGCCAACCTGTGCGGCATCACGGAGGAAGAGCTGTACAGCAACTTCAAGGAAGACATCATCGAACTGGGACAACAGAACAAGCTGACCGAAGAGGAAACCAAGGCTGAACTGAAAAAAATGTACGACGGCTACCATTTCGCGGAAGATTGTGAAGACATCTACAACCCCTTCAGCCTGCTCAATACGTTTGCCAAAATGAAGTTCGGAAGCTACTGGTTCGAAACCGGTACGCCCACTTTTCTGGTCGAACTCCTCAAGCACAGCCGCTACGACCTGCACCGCCTGACCGAGGAAATGGCCTCCGCCGATTCGCTGGGGGGAATCGATACGATGAACACCAATCCGATACCCATCCTGTACCAGAGCGGCTATCTGACCATCAAAGGTTACGACCGCGAGTTTCAGGTCTACTACTTGGGCTTCCCCAACAAGGAAGTGGAAGAAGGATTTACGAAATTCCTGCTGCCCCGCTACGCCCATCTGGAGACGGGCAATCCGTCGTTCGAAATCATGAGCTTCGTCAAGGACGTACGTCAGGGCAACGCGGACGCTTTCCTCCGGCGCCTGCAAAGTTTCTTTGCCGACAGCCCCTACGAACTGGCGCGCGACCTGGAACTGCACTACCAGAACGTACTCTTCATCGTCTTCAAACTGCTGGGCTTCTATACTCAGGCCGAGTATCATACTTCCAGCGGACGCATCGACATGGTGGTGAAAACCGACCGCTACATCTACGTCATGGAGTTCAAGCTGGACGGCACGGCCAAAGAGGCCCTGCAACAGATTCATGACAGACAATATGCCCTGCCCTTTGCCTCCGATTCATGCAAATTGTTTAAGGTCGGCGTGAACTTCAGCAAAGAGACAAGGGGCATAGAGGGTTGGATAGTAGAAGATTAAGAGAGAATATAGAAATCGACTACTGTTCCTCGAACTGCTCCAGCAGTTCCTTGCACCTTCTTACGTGCTTTTTATATTGCAACAGAGTTATCGCAATGGCAACAAGGATGGAAACAACGCCCGACACAGTGATGAGCTGTACGGTAGCAGCATCGTCCGCCAAGGCATACAGGCGCATAAAGATATAGGTGACCATAGCCGTCAGGGGAATTATGGCGGCTATAAGCGACCCTGCATAGAATTTGCGATAACCGGCAATCTTGCCTGTCACCGTCCGCACATCATCGTCCAGCAGATGATCCATACCCAGCTTGCGACTGACCCACAGGCTGACACCCAAATCAATCAAAGCCCACAATGAAACCAATATGCCAAACAGCAGGGGCCAGTCTATGTTAATACAAATCACGATAATCGTGGGTATTGTCACGATATCACCCAACATCCGGTCCTTGATTTCCTTGCTGATAGCTATCGCAGGGCGCCTTCTGAGGGATTTGAAGAACTTTTCGTTCAACATTTCCTGCTTATCCAGCCCTTCCTTAAACGTATTATACTCCAATTTCAGCGTCTGAATTTCTTTTTCGATATTGATTTCCATACGATTCATACTTTTAGATGTTAGACATTTTTTTGAGTTGTTCCTTGATACGGACCAGCTTGAACGAGACGTTCTTGACAGAAATACCCAGGATAGCGCCAATCTCGTCGTAGCTCAGGCCTTCGAGCCACAACAGGACCACGCTTCTGTCCACCAGTCCCAGTGCATTGATCCGCTTATAAAGCTGCTTTATCTGCAAATTCTTTTCCAGACTTCTTCCGTCCGAAGGGAAACCTGCACCCAAGTCCAGCCGTTCGCACCGCTTCTTCCGACGGTTGCTGAAGTTGATGCAATAGTTCAGGCTGACGCGGTAAATCCACGTCTTGATGTCGCTCTTCCCCTCGAAGGCATCGAAGCCCTGCCACAAACGGACGAGGATGTCCTGATAGAGGTCGTTCACCTCGTCCGTATCGCTCGAAAACATGTAGCAGACGGTGTAGATGGTCCGCTCATGCTCTCGGATGATTGTTATGAATTGTTGTTCTTTCGCATTCATTTCCGTTTCTGTTTTTACTTGTTAGACCACAAAGCGGCCCGAAAACTATACGCGACCGGCGATTTTTTATCATTTCCCCTTCCATGAAGCCGCAAGGCAAATTAAATGACTTCCCCCAAAAGAAGCAATGTTTTCCATCAAAGAAAGCAATGTTTTGCGGCAAAGAAAGCAATGTTCCGGCAGAAAACAAAGCCGCCTTTCACAGACAACAACCTTAACCTAAACTTAACGTAACGTTAACCTGAATCCCCGCCGCGCCGCCCTACCTTTGCGACATCGAAACCAAGAAAAAAGAAATGTCTAACTTATAAAACTGAAACGAATATGATTATCAATCTCATCATGGCCTCACTGATTTCGGCCGCAGGCGTATCTACCAACCTGGTATATAACGTAAAAATGGAAAACAACCGACTGACGAACAAGGAAGTGTTCAGCGTGGAAGACGGCAAGTACCTGAAGCGCCTCTTCAAGATGGACTTCACATACAACGCGCAGGGACAGGTGACGAACAAGAAGACCTACGTGTGGAGCGACGCCCGCCAGGACTACATCCTCCAACAGACAGAAACCTTCCACCCGACCGAAGCGCTGAAATAAAAAAGCCGGAGAAGTTGCAAGAAACCTCCCCCCTTCTGCGACCAATCTATAAAAAGAACCATTTATCCCCAAAGAACACTGCAATGAAAAAGACATTCGCACTCGTGATGCTCCTCTGCATCGCCCTCGGCGCCCAGGCGCAACTGTTATGGAAAATATCGGGCAACGGACTCGACCGACCCTCGTACGTCATGGGTACCCACCACCTGGCTCCCCTCAGCATCAAGGACAGCATCGCAGGCATGAAGCAGGCGATGGACGGAACGCAACAGGTGTATGGCGAGCTCGTCATGGAGAATGCCATGAAACCCGACATGCTGATGAAGATGCAGCAGGCCATGATGCTGCCCGCCGACACCACGCTGAAAAGCCTCTTCGCGCCAGCCGAATACGACAGCATCGCTTCGGTCGTGAAGACATACATCGGCATGGACCTCGCCCTGTTCGACCGGCTGAAACCCGCCGCCCTCACCACCCAGCTGTCCGTAGCGCTGGCCGCCAAGTCCGTCAAAGGCTTCAACCCGCAGGAGCAGCTCGACACCTGGTTTCAGGCACAGGCCAAGCAAGCTGGAAAGAAAGTGGGAGGGCTGGAAAGCATGGAGCAGCAGATAGACGTCCTCTACCGCTCGCAGAGCCTGCAACGCCAGGCCCACCTGCTCTATTGTGCGGCTACCACCATCGATTACGCCATCCTGCAGGCCCAACGCATGACAGAGGCCTACATGAAGCAGGACCTCGACACCTTGCTTGAAATCATGGAAGAGAAACAAAATGACTCCTGCGACAGCACGCCCCAGGAAGAAGACGCCCTGATATACGGCCGAAACGCCGACTGGGCCCACCAGCTGCCCGACATTATGAAACAGGCCCCCACCCTATTCGTGGTAGGCGCCGGCCATCTGCCCGGCCAACGCGGCCTGCTGAAGCTGCTCGAAGCCCAAGGATACACGGTGGAGCCGATGAAGTGACGCGAAATTTTGAGGATGCGTCAAATCTAACATTTTGTCATTCTGTTTTCTATGATTTACGCAAATGTAACAATATCTTTTTGCAATAAGTT
>CATXSD010000074.1 GCA_958402075.1 Mediterranea massiliensis
CTTGGTCTGCAGCACCACCCGCCCGCGCTTGTTCTTGCGCCCGGCCCGCCCGGCCACCTGTGCCATCAGCTGGAAGGCGCGCTCGTAGGCGCGGAAGTCGGGATAGTTCATCATGGTGTCGGCATTGAGGATGCCCACCACGCTGACGTGGTCGAAGTCCAGCCCCTTGGACACCATCTGCGTGCCGATAAGGATGTCCGTCCGTCCCTGCTGGAAGTCGTGGATGATGCGTTCGTAGGCCGCCCGGGTGCGGGTGGTGTCCAGGTCCATGCGGGCCACGCGGGCCTCGGGGAAGATGGCCTTCACATCGTCTTCAATCTTCTCCGTGCCGAAGCCGCGGTTGCGCAGGTCCACGCCGTCACAGGCGGGACACTGTCGGGGCACGGGCTGCGTGTAGCCGCAGTAATGACAGGTCAGCAGGTTGAGTCCCTTATGGTAGGTGAGGCTGACGTCGCAATTCTTGCACTTGGGTACCCAGCCGCACGTGTGGCACTCGATCATCGGTGCGAAGCCACGACGGTTCTGGAAGAGGATGACCTGTTCCTTCTGCTCCAGCGCCTCGCGCACGTATTGCAGCAGCAGGGGCGAGAAGGGACCGTTCATGCGCTTCTTGCGCTGCAGCTCCTTGATGTCGACCGGAATGATTTCGGGCAGCTGGATTTCCTTGTAGCGCTCCTTCAGTTCCACCAAGGCATACTTACCGCCCTCAGTGGCATTGTACCAGCTCTCCACGCTGGGCGTAGCCGTGCCCAGCAAAGTCTTGGCCCCGCACATGGAGGCCAGCACGATGGCCGCGTTGCGGGCGTGGTAACGGGGAGCGGGGTCTTGCTGCTTGTAGGTATTCTCGTGCTCCTCGTCGACGATGACCAGTCCCAGCCGCCGGAAGGGCAGGAAGAGGGACGAGCGTACGCCGAGGATAATGTCATAGGGTTCCTGGGAGAGCTGCTTCTGCCACACCTCCACCCGCTCGGCGTCGGGAAACTTGGAATGGTAGATGCCCAGCCGGCTACCGAAGACCCGCTTCAGGCGTTCGGTAATCTGGGTGGTCAGGGCGATTTCGGGCAGCAGATAGAGCACTTGCCTGCCCTGCCGGAGGGCCTCATCAATGAGGTGGATATAGATTTCGGTCTTGCCGCTGGACGTGACGCCGTGGAGCAGGCAGACATTCTTCTCGCGGAACGAAGCGCGGATTTCGTCGAAAGCGCGCTGCTGATGGACATTCAGTTCGTTGAGGGGCTGCAAAGCCTGCGAAACGGTTTCGAGCCGCCCCACTTCCTGGTGATAGACCTCGAACACGCCCTTGTCCACCAGCCCGCCGAACACGGCAGGCGTGGCGCCCGAGCGCTTCAGCAGTTCGGCTTTGGACACTTCCCTGACCGTCTGCCCGCCCAGGCAGCCGGAGAGTTCGATGTACTTCATCAGCAAGTCCAGCTGCTTGGGTGCCCGTCGCTGCAGTTCGTCGAAGAAGAAGTGCAGCCGCCGTTCGTTGCGCGCGGCTTCGGTGAGGCGCACGCGTGTCTCGGTCTTCGGCTTGTAGGTGCGCTTCAGCTCTTCCTTCACAAAAAGGGCGTCTTTTTCAAGCAGTGACTTCACCACGGCGAGGATGTTCTTCAGTCCGCTGTCCTTCTCCAGCCGGGTCACCGTCTGTTCGGGCTCGGCGGCCAGCAGGTCGAGCACCTTCTGTTCGCGTTCGGACAGCGGCTCCGTGGCTTCGAAGTCGGGATTGTACTCCACCACCGTCTCACTCTCCAGCTTCAGCCCCGAGGGCAAGGCCGCCTTGTAGACGTCGCCCTGCGTGCAGAGGTAATAGTCGGCCAGCCACTCCCAGAACCGGAACTGCAGGGGCAGCAGGATGGGCTGCCCGTCGAGCACGGCCGACACCTCCTTCACCTCGTAGTCCTGCGGCTTCAGGCAGTGGACGTTGCGCACGATGCCCGTGTAGTACTTCTTCTTGCCGAAGGGCACCACCACCCGGCAGCCGATCTGCACCTCCGCGTCCATTCCGGACGGCAGGGCATACGTGAAACAGGCATGCAGGGGCAAGGGCAATATGACGTCGACAAACTTCTCCATAGATGCGGCAAAGATACGACTTATCTGAAGACAGTGCAAAAAAAGCGCCGCCCATCCGAAGACGAGCGGCACCACTCTGATAAAATAATCCCTCTAACTTTTATCAGAAAATATAAGCTACAGAAATCTGCCAGGTCTTGGTCTTGCCGCCAAGAATATCCTCGCCGATGGCCTCCAGGGCCTTGCCTGCCGAGAAGCTGTCGCCCAGCGGAATCTGATAGTTAAAGCCTACCTGCAGATGTTTTACCAGCTTGACACCGGCACCGACGTTGATGCCGACCTGCGTTTTCTTTGAATCAATCAGGTCATCGCCATTCAGCGACTGGCCGAAGCCCTTCAAGTCCATATCCTTGAAGTTAAAGAAGAAATCGGGACCGGCAGCCACATAGATACCCAACAGACTACCCAAACCGATGGTATACTTCAGGTTGATGGGAATTTCGATACCCTGTTGCCGGGCGTCCAACGACAATCCGTCGGAACCGTCCGTCACATCGTATTTCTTGCCGCGTTGCGAATACATCACTGCTGCATCCACACCCAGTCCGGCTACGGGAATGGTTATTTCGGCCATCGGACCGATGAAGAAACCGGCACTGTTGTCCTTGTTTCCCTCATACCCGCCTTTCCAATCAATCTGGGACATGTTCACACCGCCTTTGACACCCCACTTCAAGAGCTGGGCCTGTGCAGGCGTAGCCAATGCCAAGCAGCATACGGCCACCAACAAAATACTAAAAACCTTTTTCATAATCTTCATTTTTTAAGTTTTGGGCAAATATATGTAAAATATTCCATAAAAAGCGCACAATTTAGCAGAAAACATGCTACATTTGCACCGCCGAACAAGGAAAGATGCCGGAGTGGTCGATCGGGCCGCACTCGAAATGCGGTGAACGGGCAACTGTTCCCAGGGTTCGAATCCCTGTCTTTCCGCTAAGAAAGGATGTAAATCTTACCATAGGTTTGCATCCTTTTGCTATTAATAAACATCACATTCCATGAAAAAGTTCATCATTATTGCCTTAGCTGCTTTCTCTTTTACAATTTACGGATGTATGTCTACCCCCAACCGATATAAACAACTGAGGGCAGAACTACAGACTTATACAGACACACTACATGCACAAATCGGCATCGCCTTACTGACAGATAACGGCGACAGTCTGACTCTCCACAACCATTATCATTATGAAATGATGAGTGTTTTCAAGTTTCATCAGGCACTGGCTGTATGCAACTACCTGCAGCGACATGCCCAATCACTCGACACCCTGCTCCACATCACATCCGATGACTTGAAGCCCGATACATGGAGTCCGCTCAGAGACAAGTATCTACAGGAAGAAGAGCCTGCGGACGGAATAGACATCAGTGTAAGAAGCCTGCTGGAATATACATTGCAGCAGAGCGACAACAATGCCTGCGACATTCTGTTCGACCGCCTCGTGCCACCTTCAGAAACCGATGCCTTCATCAGAAGCTTGGGTATAACCAATGATTTTGGCATTGTCTGCACCGAAGCCGACATGCAGAGGAATCATTCCCTCAGTCAGAACAACTGGAGCACACCTTATGCAGCGGCCGTACTCTTGAAACATTTTCTGGAAACTGATGTTATCAAGGAACCCTACAAGAGTTTTGTGAAGGAAACTATGATTGCTTGCCAAACTGGTACAACACGCCTTCCAGCTCCGTTACACAACACATCAGCTACCATCGGGCACAAAACCGGAAGTGGATATATAGCGGAGGACGGCCGTATTACGGCTACCAACGACCTTGGATTTATAATTCTACCCAATGGTACCCGATACATTCTGGCCGTATTTGTAAAAGACTCGAGATACAATGTTCCACAAACAGAAAAAATCATTGGGCATGTTTCACAAATTATATTCAACCACTTACAAGAACGCTGACTGCTTATGATACAAATCAGAAAAACCCGGATGGAAGATATGAACCGCCTGATGGACATCTTCGAACAAGGCAAACGCATCATGCGGAAAAGCGGCAACCTGAAGCAATGGACGGGCGGATACCCCAGCCGCGAACTGGTAACGAAAGACATCGAAGCCGGGCACAGCTACGTGTGCCTGGACGAAAAGGGGAACATCATCGGCACCTTCACCTTCATTCCGGGCAAGGACCCCACATACGCCCGCATCTACAACGGCCAGTGGCTGGACGACGAACGGCCCTACGCCACCATACACCGGCTGGCCAGCACGGAAGACAGCCACGGCGTGGCGGCCGCCTGCCTGGAGTGGTGCTACACGCAGATACAGAACCTGCGGGCCGACACCCACCGCGACAACCACATCCTGCAACACATCCTGCAGAAGCATGGTTTCCGCTACTGCGGCATCATCTATCTGATGAACGGCGACGAACGGCTGGCGTACCAGAAGATTAGCGGTGAGCGGTCAGTACATACCTGCTAACCACTAACCGCTCACCACTAACCGCTAACAACAATACCTCTTCTTCAGTTCCTCCACCGAGGTACCGGTGAAATAGTCTTCTATAAAGTCCCAACGACGGTCGTCGCTCAGACGGTCGGTACCGAAAAACATCGAGAACAGCTCGATCTGCTCCTGGAAGATTCGTTCGTTGGCATCGAGAATCAAGTTGCGATAACAGTCGGAAGCCGCCAGCTGTTCCAGGGCCTCCACATCGTTGAAGCGCACGTGGACACACGGCGTGCCTCCTCCCGCCACACTGAATGACAGCCCTCCCAACATGGAAAGCAGGTTGAGCAGCATGTTCAAGTCGGAGAAAGGCGTGCAGTAGAATTCCAGCCGGTCGCCCTTATGCCCCGTGATGCGCTGGGCAAACAGTTTCTGGTAGCGCGACAGCAACAAGTCGAAACCGCGGGTCACGGTAAACGACAGCTCGTTGGACTCCTTCTTCTTCTGACTGCTGATGTAGCTGACGCTGCGTCCCTCCTCCGTACGGCTCTCGAGCAGGGAGCCAATGAAGCGCTTGGCCGAACGGACATCCATCGCATGTTCGGCAAAGACGGCACGCAGGGCTTCTTCGTCAAAGCGGCCCTTGGTCTTCAGCAAAGCCGTTTTCAGCAGCGTGACCAGGCTTTTGAACAACTCGTCCATGCGGCGGCGCAGCGTGTCGGCATCCTCCTTCAGCAGCACCTCGTGCTTGCCGACGGCCACAGGACGCGCGCCTTCGCACAGCGTACCGTTGTTCAACTTCTGCTTGAACTCCTTGTAGCCCAAGTCGGGGAAACGCTCTTCCCACAGGCGGTCGAGACGGGCCAGGTAGACATTCTCCTCGCCTGCCACCGGAGTCAGGTAGGCAGCATACTCGCGGGCAAAGGCGTCGCCCGTCTTGTCCTGCACATAGCCCTCCACCAGCAGATTCTGCGGACTGACTTCCAGCAGACGCGCACCGAAACGTTTCTGGATATCTTCCTCCAGCCACAGCAGGGCGGTCTTCACAAACTGCCCCAGCTCGGCTTCGTATTCCAGCTTGTTCTTCGTGCGGGGCAGCTTCACGACAAACTCGAAGTCGGAGAGCGACACCAGCATCTCAGGCTTCCGGCCCTTCATGTGGTACACCTCGACGAGCTTTTGCAGGATCAGAGCCAGCTGCTCCTGCGCGATGGCTCCCGTCTGGTGCAGACGGTTCATGTAGTAGAAATCGCGCTCGTGGAAGTCGGTCGCCGAAATGCCCTGCACGGAGGCGTCGCGGGCGGCACGCCCGATTTCCTGCACATAGTCGACGAACGTACTCGACGGGGCCACGTGGTAGACGCGGTCGATGTCGCTGATGTCCACGCCCATGCCGAAAGCCTTGGTGGCCACGATGAGCCGCTTGCTGCCGTCCTTGAAGGCATCCACGATGGCCGCCTTCTGCACCTTGTCCTTCTTGCCGTAATAGGAGGCCACCAGCGGCCAGTCGGCGGGCTTCACCCACGACTTGATGCGCATGTCGATGCCGCCGGCAAAGGGATAGTAGAGCAGCGTCTTGTGCCCGTCCAGATAGTCGTCTACCCGGGCAGAGACCGCACGCTGCTTGGCCTTGTCGTAGGTTTCCCCTTCCTGCAGCTGCAACTGACGGATGTCGAAGCCGATGTTGCTGCGCTTCACCGTACCGATGTAGAGCACACAGGGCTCCATCTGCAACGAGCGGACCGTCTCGAAGACCATGTCGTTGTCGCCTGCCGGATTCCACACCGCCGTAGCAGTCAGGGCAAACAGCGGGAAGGTGTAGCCCAGCGTCTGCTTCAAGCCGGCCAGATAGCGGCCCAGGAACCAGTAGTCCACGCGGAACTCCTTGCCCCAGGTGGTCACGGTATGGGCCTCGTCGACCACCACCAGCCCGATGTGCCGGTCGCCCACAAAGTGGCGGATGTCATACGACAGCAACAGCTCGGGCGACAGGTAGAACAGGTCCACCTCCCCCTCGCGCACCCGGCGGTACACCTCGGCCTTCTGTTCGGGCGACAGGTCGGACGAAGCATAGGCCACACGCCCGTAGCCCTGATCCTGCAGGCTCTCCACCTGGTCCACTATCAGCGCCTTCAGCGGCGATACCACCAGCGTGAGCGTCCCGTAGCGCCGGCCCAGATAGATGGCCGGCAACTGGAAGAGCAGCGACTTGCCCGATCCCGTAGGTGCCGTCAGCAGGAGATTATCGGGACTGCCGCCCGATTCTCCGAGTCCTTTCTCGGCCTCACGCACCACGTGCTCGATGAGTTGCCCCTGCGAGAGGGTGGTCGTCTCCTTTCCCTTGAACAGGTCGTCGTATATCTCCAGTTCACGGAACTGGGTGTAGCCATAAATCTCGCCCAACAGCGCGCCGATCTCCTCGCGGCAGGCTTCAGGCACCCGGCGTTCCTTCAGCCCGGGCAAACGGTATGTTTCGTTTTCCTGTGTATCCATGATATTCCTCCTGGAACCTTTAAAGACAGAAAAGGGCCGTCTGTCAGCTCTCGATCAAGCCGTCAGACTGCCCTTCTTATTCTCTATCCAGCCTGTAAGCAGGCTTCTTCTGATTACTACGTACATCAATACTCCTCTTCGTTGAAGAAGAAATCTTCCTTGCTGGGATAATCAGGCCAAATATCCTCAATGCTTTCATATATTTCGCCTTCATCTTCCATCTCCTGAAGATTTTCTATCACTTCAAGCGGAGCACCCGAACGCATGGCATAATCAATCAATTCATCCTTAGTTGCCGGCCAAGGGGCATCTTCCAGTTTAGACGCCAATTCCAATGTCCAATACATAGTCTTTAAGCGTTAAAATTATTCGTAAACAATCAGTTCTTTTTCTCAATTTTTCGGCAAATGTATAACAAAAAACATCACTTGCAACTTTTCTGCCAAAATATTTCGTCTTTTTTATTGTCCAGATTGATTTTCCGGGACAAAACGAACAGATAATCGGACAAACGGTTGATAAAAGCCAGCAATTCGGCCGAAACGGCGACTTCCTCCGCCAGGGCCAGGATGCGGCGTTCGGCCCGCCTGCACACCGTCCTGCACACGTGGCAAAGGGCTGCCCCCTCGTCGCCGCCCGGCAGCACAAACGCCGTCAGAGGTGGCACAAGGCTGTCCAGGCGGTCAATCTCCGCCTCCACCTTCGCCACGTGTTCGGGGGTGATGATGCTTGCCGCCCGAAGTTCTGTTTTTTCGCTGTCGGTGGCCAGATAACTGCCCACCACGAACAGCTCGTTCTGTATCCACTGGACAAAGGCCAGGTCGTCGGCCGTCAGGCGTGTGGCCAGCAGTCCCAGGAAAGAATTCAGTTCGTCGACCGTGCCATACGCCTCCAGGCGGGCATGTGTTTTGGGGACGCGCGTCCCTCCTACCAGCGACGTCTTGCCTGCGTCGCCCGTGCGGGTGTATATCAGACTTTTCTTCATAAATCCGTTGTTTTTTAAGCATTAAACAGCCCGAAGGCCTTAAAAGTTTACCAAATAATGTTGTTTTATCTTCGTCCGGTCGAAGAAGAGGATGCCCAGGTCGTAGAGGTCGAAGGAGATGCCGCACCGTTCGTCCTGCCTCATCGCGTTCCATAGCCGGCGCATGGCCTTCGTGTAGCGGATGCCCTCGATGACGAACACCGAGCGGCCGCGCGTGCGCCCCACGCACTGCCGGAACACCTCTTCCACAAAGTCGGGACGGCGCCAGTCGTGCAGGTACAGAAAGTCCACCGGCACACCGGCCTCCAGGAACAGCTCGTCCAGCCCGGCTGCAGGCGTATAGACGGCTCCTTCTCGCGCGGCCTTCAGGTAGAGGGCCGAGGCCGAGAGCCGTCCGGCATCGACCACCGTCTCCGGCTGGGCATAGTTCACCAGGCGGAAGAGCAGCCGCTTCACCTTGAGCGGTTCGCCCCGCCAGCCCTTGGGCCGCCGCGACGCCTGCCGTTTCTCCTCTTCCAGCAGGGAGGCGTATTTATAATAAGGTGCAGCCTCGTAGACAACGCCCGTTATGAGATGGAAGGCAAAAGGCGAATGCACCCCATAGCCCCGCCGGTGGCGGAAACGGGCCAGCCACACGAAAGGCCGTCTGCACAATAAAGATATCCGGTTCATGCTCCTGACGTATTTTTACACTTGCAAAGATAAAAGAATCTGTCTGAAAACCATCTGCCGCCCCCGCTTTTTGTAACAATCCGCTCAAAGCAGGTGCAGTTCCCTGGCCACCCGGCAGGCCTCTATGGAGTTCCGGGTTCCCAACTTGTTCAAGATTTCCTGCCGATGGCGGCTGACGGTATGGACGCTGATCGAAAGGCGGTCCGCAATCTCCTTGCTGGGCAGCCCTTTGTCGATCAGGGAGAGTATCTGCTTCTCGCGGGCAGACAGTATCATCGCGCCATGGCGTTCGCCCAGCTCTTCCGTACGGCCCGTCACGGAATGGACGATGAACGCCCCGGCAGGCATGTCGAACACCAGAGGGCTGTACAGGCACAAGGCCAGCCACAGCGTGCCGCTGGAGGAAATCGGGATATAGAACATCCGGTGCAACACGGGTACATAACCGTTCGTGACGGTCTTCATGCGGAGCCGCCCCTGCAAATAATAGTCGCCACGCTTCCCGGGAGGCAGCTGACGGACAAAATGGAAAAAGCAAAGCTCGTGCAGATGTTTCCCGACCAGGTCGTCGGGATGGACCAGCCGGAAAAGGTTCTCCTCCCAGATGGAAGCGATCGTGTCGTCCTTCTGAGCCTCCCCGATGCCCAGTATCCGCGCAAACCCTCCATAGTAGATGTAGCTGACGCGGGCACGCAGGTCGCTCAGCACGGCCACGGCATTTTCCATCCGCGCATAGTTGCGGGCCACCTCCCTGTAACATTCCAACACGGAGCTGTCAGGAAGATTCTCCGCAAAGTCCTGGGCAAAGAATTCTCTGTTCAATCTGTCTACCGTATCCATCGGCCAGCCATAAAATGGTTATTTATAATCATTGTACATGAGGCCGCAAAGGCCTATCTTTGCAAAAGTAACAAAAAAAGATCATTATCTCATGGCAAGCGAAAAGGAAAAGTGCCTCCGGGGCGAATTATACGACGCCAACCACGACCCGGAGCTGATAGCCGAAAGGCAGCTGTGCAAGGATCAGTGCTATGCATACAACCAACTGCCGCCTTCGGAAACCCGGCGGAGGACGGAGCTGCTGAAAGCCCTGCTGGGGAAAACGGGGGACGACTTCCTGATAGAGCAACCCTTCTTCTGCGACTACGGCTACAACATCGAAATCGGCGAACACTTTTATGCCAACATGAATTGCGTCATTCTGGACGAGGCCAAGGTACACTTCGGCGACCATGTGTTCATCGCGCCCAACTGCGGCTTCTATACGGCCGGCCATCCCTTCGACATCGGGCAGCGGAACAGCGGGCTGGAATATGCCCGCCCCATCACCGTCGGCAACAACGTGTGGATCGGGGCGCAGGTCTGCGTACTGCCCGGCGTCACCATCGGCGACAACTGCGTCATCGGTGCCGGGAGCGTTGTCAACAGAGACATTCCGGCCGGTACGCTGGCCGTAGGCAACCCTTGCCGCGTCGTCCGGCAACTGACGGACTCAGAAAAGAAATCCATACAATAAACATTATATCACCATGAAGAAATCAATCGTATTGAGCGGACTGCTGCTTGCCGCCTCCTGCTGGACCTGCATGGCCCAATCGCTGGAGAAAATGCAGTGGTTCAACGAGCCGGAACACTGGGAAATCAAAGACAACGCGCTCTCGATGGACGTCACGCCCCAGACCGACTACTGGCGCATCTCCCACTACGGGTTTACCGTCGACGACGCCCCGTTCCTGTACACCTTGCGCGGAGGGGAGTTCGAAGTAAAGGTCAAGATTTCGGGCGACTACAAGACCCGCTTCGACCAGTCGGGCCTGATGCTGCGCATCGACCACGAAAACTACATCAAGGCCGGCATCGAGTTTGTGGACGGGAAGTACAACCTCAGCACCGTCGTCACCCACCACACGAGCGACTGGAGCATCATCCCCCTGGAGAAGCCCGTACCGTTTGTCTGGATCAAGGCCGTCAGACGGCTGGATGCCGTAGAGATTTTCTACTCTTTCGACGACAAGGAATACACGATGATGCGCAATGCCTGGCTGCAGGACAACCATCCGGTCATGGTGGGCATCATGGGCGCCTGCCCCGACGGCAACGGCTTCCAGGCCCGGTTCGAACATTTCACCGTCAAGCACCTGCCCGACCAGCGCCGGGTGGAGTGGCTGAAGAAGAACAGTGCCGGCATGTAACGACGGACGGTCTGCAAGGCAGAGTAAAACAAAAATCGGAAAACAGCAAGCGACGGGGATACCTCTATTTTGAGACATCCCCGTTTTTCATCTTCAATGGAGAAAACCATCCGCTTAACGGCATCAGAACATTAAACCAAATCCTTTCTTTTGTGAAGCATCAAACCGCTCAATCTCCAAAGAGAGCGTTTTTCTCAACTGCCCGGCCATGAAGTCCAAGAATGGCTGATTCACTTCTTCTTCCTGCGACTGCCGTAGGGCAGAAATATACTCTTCCCTGTCTTCCTTGAATATCTTGGTCGGGAAGAGGTTGTAGCAGAACTGAATGTAATTCATCAGCAGGCGGGCGGTCCTACCGTTACCGTCTACCCACGGATGAATGGTTACCAAATTGAGGTGAGCATTGAAACTCAATTCGTATTGCTCCCGAAACGTTTCCACTGTTTTTTGCCTTTCCTGCAATAGGGTGCAAAGCTCCTCTACTTTGGCAGGAACTTTCTGATAATTCATATAAGAACGGCCACCCATACCAGCCGTCACGCCGCACAAACGAAATTCACCTTTGGAAGAATCAAAGGAGCCCCCCATTACATTGTGTACGCCGCCTGTCGTACGCATCAACAGGGCATTCAATCGCTGTAAAAATGCCGATGTGACGGGCTCTTTACGTTTGGCTTCCTCTTTCGCAAGGTCGTATGCATTCTTCAAGTCCTCGTTCATCAAATGATAGACCAATGGCTTCCCTTTGGCAGTCAAGCCCTCATCGAAAAGCATTTGTGCTTCCGCTTCGGTGAGTGTGGAACCCTCGATTGCCGTAGAATGGGTAATAAGAGAATAGAGGTAGTACTTCTCATAGTCCACCGCTTCACTGATACCAAGTTGCTGAAACTTTTGGTACAACTGTTCAATCTCCTGCCAAACACCTTGTTCCATAGACTTTTATTTGAATTGGGTTTATTTCTTTTCAAAGGTAGTGTATTTGTATGGTGTAGCCAAAGAAAACAAAGACTTACTACTTCTTTTTTGCAAGTGCAGAGTAAATGAAAAGAGAAATCAGACAAACAAAAAGGAATAGACATTTAATTATCAAGCATTTAATTTACAAAGCCCTTGGATTCAAAAGGAATGCTGCGCATGGAAAAGTTCTGTATCATGCTGGGATTCTCTAAAGAAATGACTGAAAGGCTTGTAGTCAAGAAAAAGGCTATGAGATGCAGCGGTAAAATCTATTCCGAACAGCACAGGCGAAATTTTGACGTAAAGGATGATATTTTAATGATAGAAAACGATCCTGGCAATGAAAGCAGGCTGAACCTGACTATAAACAGGAAGCCAATAGCCGACTGGTTTAGGGAACAATGGCACAGGCTCAGATATGGAACAAGACTGCTACAACCGGAAGAAAGAAAAAGCAGAGGATTCAAATTATAAAAGATATCAAAT
>CATXSD010000075.1 GCA_958402075.1 Mediterranea massiliensis
TGCGCGAGAAATGTCCCTGGGACCGCAAGCAGACCAACGAAAGCCTGCGCCCCAACACCATCGAAGAAACCTATGAACTGTGCGACGCCCTGATGCGCGACGACAAGCAGGACATCTGCAAGGAGCTGGGCGACGTCCTGCTCCACGTGGCCTTCTACGCCAAGATAGGCAGCGAGACGGGCGACTTCGACATCAAGGATGTGTGCGACCGCCTGTGCGAGAAGCTCATCTTCCGCCATCCGCACGTCTTCGGCAACGAAAAGGCCGAAACGGCCGCCCAGGTCGTGGAGAACTGGGAGCAGCTGAAGCTGAAGGAAAAAGGCGGCAACAAGAGCGTACTGGCCGGCGTACCCTCGGCCCTGCCCTCGCTCATCAAGGCCTACCGCATACAGGACAAGGCCCGCAACGTGGGCTTCGACTGGGAAGAGCGCGAACAGGTGTGGGACAAGGTGAAGGAAGAAATCCAGGAGTTTCAGGCCGAAGTGGCCAACATGGACAAGCAGAAGGCCGAAGAAGAGTTCGGCGACGTGCTGTTCAGCCTCATCAACGCTGCCCGCCTCTACAAGATCAACCCCGACAATGCACTGGAGCACACCAACCAGAAGTTCATCCGCCGCTTCAACTATCTGGAGGCACACACCCTCAAGGAAGGCCGCAACCTGCACGACATGACGCTGGCCGAGATGGATGCCATCTGGGAAGAAGCCAAGAAATTGGAAAAGGAGCAATAAAAATGCAGCCTCCCGACGCTGAAGCCCTTTCAACATCGGGAGGCTGCCTACCTCTTGAAAACTGAAATCAGTCTGCTATAGTCGGAAACGCCCTTCTCACTTCTTGGGAGCAGGCCCTTTTCCGTTCTTCTTACCATTCATGCCTTTCAGCAGCTCGCGGTGGAAGCGCATCTCGGCACGCTGTATCAGATAGATCTTCTTATTGGAAAGTATCTTCTGGAACTTCTTCAGATACGTCTGCTCCAGTTCGCTGGAAGCGACCCTCGCATCGTATACGCCGTCCAGGATTTCGCCGTACTGGCTCTCTGTCGTATTCTCGTTCTTGCCCTGACGCAACAGTTTCCAGGCATTGTCATTCAACTTCTGCTTGCGGTCCTGCAGTTCGAAATACAGGGGAAAGAATTTGGCAGCCTCAGCCTGGGTCAGCCCGGCCTTCTCAGTCAGGAAAGCCTGCTGCTTGGCGCGAAACTCTTCCTTCGTCAGCCGCTGGCAGATGCCGTCATTGGCCCACACCGACAGCATCAAGCCGAACAGGGCAACCATTAAAACACTCAACTTTTTCATTGTTATTCTTTACAAGTATTGATTATTCTGCACTTTCATCGCTCAGATAGACGTACAACGAATAGTCGTCCATCATCGTATTGTCTATCGCCGTACTGATGTATTCTAGTTCGACGTCCGTATCCTCGGCAGCCATCTGCTGCTGCCTGCCTTCCGACGCGCTGTCGCCCGGCGAAGCTACCCGTATGATCAGAGCGGCCCCTACAAACATGGCAGCCATGTAAAGCCAGGGTCTGACCTTCTCCCACGTGGTAGGCTCACGGCGGACATCGTTTTTTTCTTTCTCGGGAAGACGGCTCATCAAGTCTGAAGTGAATCCTTCGAAATACCCTTCCGGCACACGGAACGGGTTCTCCGTACCAACTTTCTTCAGCAAATTATCTTCTTCTTTCATAAGCTTTTCTCCTTTCATTCAGATTAGACTATGGTTTGAGGCAAAGGTTTAAAGTTCATCTTCAAAAAACTTTTCGATTTTTTTCACCGCATGATGATAAGAAGCTTTCAGTGCTCCGACCGACGTGCCGAAGATTTCGGACATCTCCTCGTACTTCATTTCCTGGTAATACTTCAGGTTGAACACCATCCGCTGCTTTTCGGGCAGAGTCAGCAAGGCTTTCTGCAACGTCGTCTGTATCTTGTCGCCCGAGAAGTAGGGGTCGCTCTCGAGCTTCTGCAGCACATCGGCCTCGGGGTCGTCCAGCGAGACAGTAGCCTGTGCCCGCTGTTTGTTCAGGAAGGTCAGGCATTCGTTCAGAGCGATGCGGTAGAGCCAGGTGGAGAGCTTGGCGTCGCCGCGGAAATAGTCGATGTTGGTCCACGCCTTGATGAACGTGTTCTGAAGCAGGTCGTTGGCGTCCTCATGCGAATATACCATACGGCGAATCTGCCAGTACAGCTGTTCGCTGTATTGGGCCACAATCATTTCAAATCCGCGCCGTTGTGTCTTCTCGTCCTGCAACAAGGCCAGCACTTCGCGCTCATTATAGGGAGTATTCATATACTTTTATCCGCATTTGTAGATTTTAGACGGCCAAAGATACAAAAAGTTTAATTAAATCGGTACGCAAAGTGTTTCTTTCGCCAGCATGGTTTCAGGAAAGACGGCACGGGCCTGCTCCTGCAGCAGGTCTTCGTTGTCGTAGCGTGCCGAGAAGTGGCCCACCAGCAGACGCTTCACGCCTGCCTCGCGGGCAATGGCGGCCGCCTGCGCCGCGGTGGTATGGAAGGTTTCCTTGGCACGGGGAGCGTCTTCCTCGACAAAGGTGGCTTCGTGAAACAACAGGTCCACTCCCCTCACCTGCTCCACGACTGATGCCAGCGGCAGCGTATCCGAGCAGTAGGCATAGCTGCGCGGAGGGTCGGACGGGCGCGTCAGGCGTTCGTTGGCAATCACTTCGCCGTCGGGCGTCACATAGTCGGCCCCGTTCTTGATGCGGTTCAGCTCGTAGACAGGCACCCCATAGAAGTCGACCATCTCGCGGACAATGTGGCGGGGACTGGGCTTCTCGGCAAAGAGGAAGCCGCAGGTAGGCATCCGGTGGCGCAAGGGGATGGTAGTGACCGTCAGCGAGCGGTCTTCGTAGACCACCGACGGCTCACGGGTATCGAACGCATGAAACACGACCGCATAGGTCATCTGACGGTTGAAGAAGTCGAGCATCGGCTTCATCAGCTCCTCCAACCCCTGGGGCGAATGGATATGGAGCTCGGCCGTGCGTCCCAGCAGGTTCAGCGTGGAAATCAGTCCCAGCAGGCCGAAGCAATGGTCGCCGTGCAGGTGGGAGATGAAGATGTGGTTCAGACGCGAGAACTTCAGGCGCGACTTGCGGAACTGCAACTGTGCCCCTTCGCCGCAGTCGATCATGAACAGCTTGTCGCGGACGTTGAGTATCTGCGACGTCGGGAAATGGCGGGTGGTGGGCAAAGCCGAACCACACCCCAGAATATGTAACTCAAACTTCTCCATAACGCCGCAAATTTAGGCATAAATCGCGATTCATGCCGCCTGTCACCCACAAAAAAAGAGAGTGCATCCCGCGGGGGACACACTCTCCTCTCATCAAATTATATCAGAAGTACCTTATTTCTTCTTGCCTTCCAGTTGCTCTTTCAAAGCAGCCAGTGCGTCGATGTCGCCCAGCGTAGTGGAAGCGGCCTGGTTCTGGATAACAGGGATTTCTTCCTTCTTGCTGTTAGACTTCTTGGCAGCCTTCTTCTCGGCTCTCTCTTCTGCCTTGGCAGCATCTTCGAAGATGCGGCTGTGAGACAGGATGATGCGCTTGGCGTCCTTGTTGAACTCAATGACCTTGAACGGCAGCTTCTCGTCGAGCTGTGCCTGAGAACCGTCTTCCTTAACGAGGTGCTTCGGAGTGGCGAAACCTTCTACACCATAAGGCAGAGCTACAACGGCGCCCTTGTCCAGCATCTCGATGATGGTACCTTCGTGTACGGAACCTACCGTGAATACAGTTTCGAATACATCCCAAGGATTCTCTTCGAGCTGCTTGTGGCCGAGGCTCAGACGACGGTTTTCCTTGTCGATTTCGAGAACGACAACGTCGATGTCGGCACCGATCTGAGTGAATTCAGAGGGGTGTTTGATCTTCTTCGTCCAAGACAGGTCGGAGATGTGGATCAAGCCGTCAACGCCTTCTTCTACTTCTACGAATACGCCGAAGTTAGTGAAGTTGCGAACCTTGGCAACGTGCTTGCTGCCTACAGGATACTTCTCTTCGATCGTTTCCCATGGATCCGGCTTCAGCTGCTTGATACCCAGAGACATCTTGCGCTCTTCGCGGTCCAGTGTCAGGACTACAGCCTCTACTTCGTCGCCCACCTTCATGAAGTCCTGAGCCGAACGCAGGTGCTGGCTCCAAGACATTTCAGATACGTGGATCAGACCTTCTACACCCGGAGCGATTTCGATGAATGCACCGTAGTCGGCCATAACGACTACTTTGCCCTTTACGTGGTCGCCCACCTTGAGGTTCGGATCGAGGGCATCCCAAGGATGCGGAGTGAGCTGCTTCAGACCCAGAGCGATACGCTTCTTCTCGTCGTCGAAGTCGAGGATAACGACGTTCAGCTTCTGGTCAAGCTCTACTACTTCGTGCGGATCGCTTACGCGGCCCCAAGACAGGTCAGTGATGTGGATCAGACCGTCTACGCCACCCAAGTCGATGAACACACCGTAGGATGTGATATTCTTGACAACACCCTCGAGTACTTGACCCTTCTCGAGTTTGCTGATGATTTCCTTCTTCTGCTGTTCCAGCTCAGCCTCGATGAGGGCCTTGTGGGAAACAACGACGTTCTTGAATTCCTGGTTGATCTTGACAACCTTGAATTCCATGGTCTTACCAACGAATACATCATAGTCGCGGATAGGCTTAACGTCGATCTGAGAACCCGGCAGGAAGGCTTCGATGCCGAATACGTCTACGATCATACCACCCTTTGTGCGGCACTTGATGTAACCCTTGATAATTTCTTCGTTTTCCAAAGCTGCGTTTACGCGATCCCAAGAACGGGTAGCACGAGCTTTACGGTGAGACAGAACGAGCTGTCCTTTCTTGTCTTCCTGGTTTTCGATGTATACCTCAACAGTATCACCAACCTTCAGTTCAGGATTGTAACGGAATTCACTCATCGGAATGATACCGTCTGATTTGTAACCGATGTTCACAACTACTTCACGCTTGTTCATTGCGATTACGGTACCGTCTACAACCTCGCGGTCGTTTACCTTGTTCAGCGTGTTGTCATACGCCTTCTCCAAGTCTTCGTGGCTCACATTGGTTGTTGCTTCGCCATTCTCATACGCATCCCAGTTGAAGTCTTCAACCGGAGCTACCTTATCAAATTTTTCCATTAATAAATAAGTTGTTGTTAATAAATTAATTAAGTGAGACTTTATGTTGACTCAATAAATCGGGCGCAAAGATAGGAGTATTTTCTTGAACGACAAAACGTTCGGTCCGAAATTTATCGTCAGAAATCCGGTCAGGGAGCACTTTTCATACGACAAGTGCCATCCTGCCGGCCGAAAGCAGTGCTTTGGCAGGCAGAAATGGCACTTTTAGGGGAAAGAAAGCAGTGCTTTCAGTTTTTCAGATAATAGGTGACGGTCGTCACTACACGCACGCTCTTTATATAAGGTGTGTTGCTGTCGCGGTCGCTGATGGTGAACTGCCCCTGCGAAGCGTTTCTGATTTTCCCCAGCTTGCTGTCCGAGTCCTTGGCAAACTTCTCGGCGGCCGCGCGGGCGTTCTTCGTGGCTTCCTCGATCATCTGGGGCTTGATGTCGTTCAGCCCCGTAAACTCGTAGGACACGTTGTAGCGGTAGTCGCCGCCGGCGATGGCGATGCCCTGCTTCAGCAGTTCGGCCTGTTCGGTCATCAGCTTGCGCACGTTGTCCACGTCCTTCGACGTCACGGTGATGACCGACGTGGCGTTGTAGCGGTAGTTCACGTTCTGGTTGGCATAGCGTTCGGCCTCCATGTCGATGATTTCGGGCGGGGCGATGCTGATCTCCGCATCACTGATGCCGTTGTTCTTCAGGAAGGCGACGATGGCCGCGTTCTTCTTCTCGATGTTGGCGTAGATCACGGCGGGGTCGTTGCCGATGTCCTTGTGCACCAGGGGCCACACCACCTTGTCGGCCGGCACTTCCATCTCGGCCAGTCCCTTGACGGTCACCACCCGCTCTCTGTCTCTAAAGTCATTGATGCCGCCCCTCAGCATCCAGCCGAGCAGCAGCAGTCCCACTGCCACGATGGCAGCTTCCAGTCTCCAATTTTTCATGTACGTTCGTTTTTAAAAGTTGTTTTGCAAATGAATGGAATAAAGCCGTCATCGGCAAGGGCTTTGGCATAAAAGATGTTAAGCCGCAGGCTTTTAACGGTTGAACAGCTCGAAGGTGAACTTGCAGCCTATCTCCTGATACTCCCAGTTGGCAAAGCTGGCAAAGACGCCGAAGTCGAAGATGTGCGTGCCGATGCCGTAGCCCACCTCCAGATAGGGTGTCAGGTGGGGCACGACGAGGGCGTTCAGGTAGAGGCGTTCGTTCAGCACGTACTGTGTGTACTTCATCAGGTGGCGCAGCAGCAGGAAGGGTGCCTCGTAGGTGGCATGGGCCCGCAGGTACTTGCGCGAGGAGTTGTACCAGCGGCTGTCGAGCAGCTGGAAGACACCGCCGATTTCATCGTTCCACCCCACGGGCAGGTTGGAGCGGGTGAAGTTGGCAAAGTCCACGAAGTAGAGCTCCTCCTGGTTGGTGAACTTTCCCCACCCCACGCGATAGTACAGGTCGCGCATCAGGCCCAGGGAGACATGGTGCTGCAAGTCCACCTCCACCCGCTCGTAGGTGCCCGCCCCCGGCAGGATGCCGCTGATGCCCCGCTCCCAATCCACGCTCAGCGTGGGGTACTTGGAGTAGAGGTTGATCTTGCGGTCGCCGTTCATGTAGTAATACTGCCCCGGCGTCCATCGCACGGACACGCGCGGCGCAAAGCTGCTGTACGTGTGGCGGAAACGCTTCAGAAGTTCCGAATCGAGCACGGGCGGATAAGGGCTTTCACCAATGGAAGCCCTCGTCTGCGGACGTTTCGCCACCAGGTCGTTGTTTTCGGGCAGGTTCAGGCGGAATTCAGACTTCTCCACCTCCGTACGGCGGTGGATGGACAAACCGATGTCCAGCGTCAGCCCGTTCACGATCTCCCACGTATGACGGACGCGGAAATACAGGTCCTTGAAGTAATCCAGATGGATGCGGTCGAAGTCGAAGAGGCTGTCGGGCATGGCCTTCAGCTCGTCCAGCACGTCACTGCTGTAGATGCGGTTACCGTTGCCCATCTCGAAGTGGAGGGCCGCCCGCTTGCGCGGCCAGTAGTCCAGGTCGCCGCTCATCGACCAGTAGAACTCCTTGCGCGTGAAGTTGTAACCGATGCGGGGGGCGATGTGCAGGAAGCGGTCGCCCGGGAACAGGCGGTTGTAGCGGAAGTCCTGCCGGTAGGAGATGCCGTTCGAGTGGCTGTAGCTGAGCAGCAGCGGATTGATGAGGGGCGAACAGCGCACACTGCCCACGTTGGCCAGGTCGAGCGTGTAGCGGCTCACCAGCGCGTCGCCCACCGTCCCCCAGAACTCCAGCCGCTTGTTGCGCGGCTTCTTCCGCGTCTGGCCGGCCGTGTCGAGGTACTGGTAATACGAGTGATAGAGCGAATCTTCGTGCTTCGTCAGCGGCAGGGGGCGCAGGGCGTTGAAGGCGGCCGTGTCCTTCACACTGGCACTGGTGTCGCAGCGCAGCGTGTACGAGGCCGACAGGTCGTACGACTCCTTCTCCATCGCCCGCCTCCGATAGGCCGAAGGGTTCTGCTGCTTGATGTCCTTGTACTTCAGCGCCGCCGTATAGCTGCCGTCTATCACGTTGCCCACCATCTTGAAGGTCACGTCGAAGTCGGAGTACAGCGGCAGGAATTCGTCCGCCTCCCCCACCTGCCCCATGCGGACGTGGTTGCTGAAGCGGAAGATTTCCGACCGCCCCGAGAAGCGTATCTCGCGGATGCTCCACACGTTGTCGCTCACCACCATGTAGCCGCCCACCAGCTGGAAGCTCTTGCTCTTGGGGATGAAGCGGATGACGTACTGCAGGTCGTGGGGCTTCCCCTGGATGGTGTCGATGCGGTAGTTGTAGTACTTCTTCGCGTTGGGCGCCAGCGGCGAGAGGAGCTTGTCGTTGAGCAGCGAGGCTGAGTAGACATTGATGCGGAAGTATTGGGGCAGCTGGCCGTTGAGGTCCCACATCTCGCTGGCGGTGCCCATCGTGGCCGTCACCTTCTGGTCGTAGATGTCGGGGGCGGTGAAGCTCAGCTCGTTGTAGGTCTCCATCAGATACTCCTTCTCCCCCTTGCGCATGCGGAACAAGGTGGGGATGTAGCGCATCAGCCGGTTCTGCTTGCGGATGTGGATGTGCCCCTTGATGTAGAGCTCCGCACTGTAGCTGTCCACAATGCGTTCGTAGAGAGGGGCAAAGAAGACCACCTTCTCCATGATGGAGTCGGCCGACACGAGACGGTCGCCATGACGGTAGGGAGCATACTCCGCCCGTGCCTTCCCTCCGCAGAAAAGCAGCAGCAGAATGCCCACTATGGTTCCCAACGTTCGTGCCAACATTACAATTTTTCCTGATAGTTCGGGGACAAATATACGGAAAGGCCCGAGCAAATGAAACAAGCTCCCCACTTTTTTTCGCCAACCTTTCGCCATCTCCTGCCGTATATGGAAAAAAACACGTACTTTTGCAGGCAAATTAAAACAACTACTAAAGAAAATCTGATATGTCTAAAATGCGTTTTTTTGCTTTGCAGGAGCTTGCCAACCGCAAGCCCCTGGAAGTCACGCCTCCCTCCGAGAAGCTGTCCGACTACTACGGAAGCCACGTATTCGACCGTAAGAAGATGCAGGAGTATCTGCCCAAGGAAGCCTACAAGGCCGTGACCGACGCCATCGAAAAGGGTACCCCCATCAGCCGCGAAATGGCCGACCTCATCGCCAACGGCATGAAGAGCTGGGCCAAGTCGATGGGCGCCACCCACTACACCCACTGGTTCCAGCCGCTGACCGACGGCACCGCCGAGAAGCACGACGGCTTCATCGACTTCAGCGAAGACGGCTGCGTCATCGAGCGCTTCTCGGGCAAGCTGCTCATCCAGCAGGAGCCCGACGCCTCCAGCTTCCCCAACGGCGGCATCCGCAACACCTTCGAAGCCCGCGGCTACACGGCGTGGGATGTCTCCTCACCCGCCTTCGTGGTAGACACCACCCTCTGTATCCCCACCATCTTCATCGCCTACACGGGCGAGGCGCTCGACTACAAGACGCCGCTGCTGAAGGCGCTCAACGCCGTCGACAAGGCCGCCACCGACGTCTGCCAGCTGTTCGACAAGAACGTCAGCCGCGTCTATGCCAACCTCGGCTGGGAGCAGGAATACTTCCTCGTCGACCTGGCCCTCTACAACGCCCGCCCCGACCTCTGCCTGACGGGACGCACCCTGATGGGACACTCCTCGGCCAAGGACCAGCAGCTCGAAGACCACTACTTCGGCTCCATCCCGCCGCGCGTCACCGCCTTCATGAAGGAGCTGGAGATTGAGTGCTACAAGCTGGGCATCCCCGTCAAGACACGCCACAACGAGGTGGCCCCCAACCAGTTCGAGCTGGCTCCCATCTTCGAGAACGTCAACCTGGCCAACGACCACAACCAGCTGGTCATGGACCTGATGAAGCGCATCGCCCGCAAGCATCACTTCGCCGTCCTGCTCCACGAGAAGCCCTACAACGGCGTCAACGGCAGCGGCAAGCACAACAACTGGTCGCTCTGCACCGACACGGGCATCAACCTCTTCGGCCCCGGCAAGAACCCCAAGAGCAACATGCTGTTCCTCACCTTCCTGGTCAACGTCCTGATGATGGTGTACAAGAACCAGGACCTGCTGCGCGCCTCCATCGCCAGCGCCAGCAACAGCTACCGCCTGGGTGCCAACGAAGCGCCGCCCGCCATCCTGTCCATCTTCCTGGGCCGCCAGCTCTCGTCCATCCTCGACGAAATCACCCAGCAGATGAGCAGCAGCAAGATGACCGCCGAAGAGCAGACCACCCTGAAGCTGGGCATCGGACGTATCCCCGAAATCCTGCTCGACACGACCGACCGCAACCGCACGTCGCCCTTCGCCTTCACAGGCAACCGCTTTGAGTTCCGCGCGGCAGGTTCGTCGTCCAACTGCGCCGGCGCCATGATCGCCATCAACGCCGCCATGGCCAACCAGCTGAACGAGTTCAAGGCATCGGTCGACAAGGCCATGGAAGACGGCACCGGCAAGGAGGAAGCCATCTTCCGCATCCTGCGCGAGATGATCATCGCCTCCGCCCCCATCCGCTTCGAGGGCGACGGCTATTCGGAAGAGTGGAAGCAGGAAGCTGCCCGCCGCGGCCTGACCAACATCTGCCACGTGCCCGAAGCGCTGATGCACTACGTGGACGACCAGTCGCGCTCGGTTCTCATCGGCGAGCACATCTTCAACGAAACGGAGCTGAACAGCCGCCTCGAGGTGGAGCTGGAGAAGTTCACCATGAAGGTGCAGATCGAGAGCCGCGTCCTGGGCGACCTGGCCATCAACCACATCGTGCCCACGGCCGTCAGCTACCAGAACCGCCTGCTGGAGAACCTCCGCGGCCTTCGCGAGACGTTCACGCCCGAAGAGTACGAAGAGCTCAGCGCCGACCGCAAGGAGCTCATCCGCGAAATCTCGCGCCGCGTGACGGCCATCAAGATGCAGGTGCGCCAGATGACCGAAGCCCGCAAGGTGGCCAACCACATGGACAGCTACAAGGACAAGGCCTTCGCCTACGAGGAGACGGTGCGCCCCTACCTCGAAAGCATCCGCGACCACATCGACCACCTCGAGATGGAAGTGGACGACGAAATCTGGCCCTTGCCCAAGTATCGTGAGCTGCTGTTCACGAAATAAGTTTTAGTGGTGAACGGTTAGTGATTAGCGGTGAGCAGGCCATGCGGGTTGTCACTTATCGCTAATCACTCACCACTAACCGCTAACCACTCACCGCTAACCCCTATTTTCCCCTCCGAATTGCACATTTTTCCGACAAATGCGTATCTATTTAATTTTTTCTTATTACATTTGTGCTATATAACACAGTTATGCAGCACTCATGGTAAAAGTAAACTTGTCAGATATCAAAGTTCCGGAGCTCATCGCCGACATGTGGTCTCCGCTGAACGACGAGCAACGGGAGTTCCTCGCCAGCCACTTCACCCTTCAGAATTACAAAAAAAATGAAGTGATCCATTGCGAAGGCGAAACCCCCACGCACCTGATGTGTCTGCTGAGCGGCAAGGTGAAGATCTACAAGGACGGTGTGGGCGGACGCAGCCAGATTATCCGCATGATCAAGCCCGTCGAATACTTCGGCTACCGTGCCTACTTCTCGGGCGAAGACTACATCACGGCCGCTGCCGCCTTCGAGCCTTCGGTCATCTGCCTCATCCCCATGAATGTCATCACCACCCTCGTGACGCAAAACAACGGCCTGGCCATGTTCTTCATCAAGCAACTGTCCAAGGACCTGGGCGTGGCCGACGAACGAACGGTGAACCTCACCCAGAAGCACATCCGCGGCCGCCTGGCCGAATCGCTCCTCTTCCTCAAGGAAAGCTATGGCTTGGAGGAGGACGGCTCCACCCTCAGCATCTACCTCTCGCGCGAGGACCTGGCCAACCTTTCGAACATGACGACTTCGAACGCCATTCGAACGCTCTCCCAGTTTGCCACCGAACGGCTCATCACCATCGACGGACGAAAAATCAAAATCATTGACGAAGAAAAGCTGAAGAAGATCAGCAAGATTGGATAAAAAACGGTTAGCGGTTAACGGTTAGTGGTTAGTATGCCATGCGGATGGTTGCTAACCACTAACCGCTAACCACTAATCACTAACCGTTAACCACTCACCGCTACTTCTGCAAGTACCGCTCCGCCTCAATGGCCGCCATGCAACCGCTGGCTGCTGCCGTGATGGCTTGGCGGTAGTGCGGGTCGGCCACGTCGCCTGCGGCAAACACGCCCGGCACCTTGGTGCGCGGCGTACCCGGCTCGGTCAGGATGTAGCCCACCTCGTCGGTATCCACGTAAGGCTTGAAGATGTCCGAGTTGGGCTTGTGGCCGATGGCCAGGAAGAAGCCGTCGATGGCCACGTCGTAGCGCTGTTCGTCGGGTTCGCCCATGCGCTTCACCAGATGCACGCCCTCCACGCCGTTCTCGCCATAGAGGCCCACGGCATTGTGCTCGAACAGCACCTCAATCTTCTCGTTGTTCATCACGCGCTCCTGCATCACCTGCGACGCACGCAGATAGGGCTTGCGCACGATGAGGTACACCTTGCTGGCGAGGCTGGCCAGGT
>CATXSD010000076.1 GCA_958402075.1 Mediterranea massiliensis
CTGGTGCCGGGCCGACTTCTCCCTGTCGGTCGGCTGGTGCGGAAGGATGCTTCGCGAGCAGGGAGCGGTGGTGGCGTCTCCTATATATAATAAGGTGGAAGACCTGGCCTTGGAGTTTATGGCAGGCGAGGATGGGCGGATGGATTTCTTGGGCTATTCCTCGTTCTTGACCGACGGTTACGGGCGATATCAGGGCAATCGGGTGTTGTCGGCCGATGCGTTCGAGGTCTATATGGCCCGCTATGTGGCGCGGGAGGAGTGGGAACGTTTGCGAAAGGGGCTGATACCTCTGCTGGCCGTCTATGCGGAGGCGGGCTATCGTGGTCCTCTGGGGGTAGACATGATGGTGTGCCGCAGGGAGGATAGAGGCTTCTTCCTGCATCCGATGGTCGAGGTCAACCTGCGCATGAACATGGGCATCGTGGCCCTGCGGCTGGCGGAGCGGGTATTGGGGAGCGGCCTCTCGGGGCGGTTTGACATCGTTCGCTACCCGTCAGTCGGGGCGTTGCGCGAAGCTGCCGACAGGATGTTGCACGAGGCTCCTCCGCAGGTGCGTGAGGGACGGCTGGTGGGCGGTACCTTGCCGTTGGTGCCTGTGACGTCCGAAAGCCGTTTCCTGGCGGTGCTGACCGTTACTTCGGGTTAATCTGAGTCCCGGCCGACGGTGGCCGAGGGGGCGCTTTCGTTGCCATAGCGGTCGATGGCCGTCACGGCAAAGTAGCGGCGGCTGGTCCATGGCAGGATGGGGGCGTAGATGTACTCCGTGCCGCGTATGCCGATGGCAACGATGTTGGCAGGATTCTCCGTGTCGACGGGGCTGGTGTCCGAGGCATAGACAACGTAGGTGGGCGCGTTTCTGCCGTCGTTGTCCGTCGACGCTTCCCATTGCAGGCGGGTGTAGCCTTCGGCTATCTGGCGGAGGGAGAGCCGGGCAGGAGGAGTGGGTGCGATGCTGTCGGCCCATGTCATGGGTGGTTGCAGGGCCGGGCAGGCATAGAAGTCGTTCAGCAGGGCGTCGTAGAGGTTTTGGGTGTTGTCCGTCACAAACTTCACCCGGTAGTGGGCTTCGCCGGCCAGGTGGTGGTGGCGCACGAAGTTGATTTGCCGCTCAATCTCGTCGAGCTCCCAGTTGCCTTCGCTGGGGTGGAGGAAGTAGACGCCCAGGCCGGGAACCACATGGCGGCCGTTGCTCTGCTCCTGCCAGTCGAGCGCAAAGGGGTAGAAGGCATTGCCGCGGAAGTACATCATGGGATAAATCTGGTCCTGGATGCCTTCGCCCAGCCATCCCTGCACATCCTGGTAGACGACGTGGAAGGCATTCCATCCCTTGGACGAGTAGCGGCTCGTGTCGCGGTACTTGCCCACGGGGCAGGTGCTCACCTTGACCCACGGCTTCAGCTGTTTTACACCTTTATATATATAGCGCACGATTTCGGTGATGTTGTCCCTGCGCCATTGGTCGAGGCTCCGCCCCTTGCCATATTTGCGGTAGTCGTAACTGTCGGGGAAGCGCAAGGCACGTTCGGGGTAGCGCAGGTAGTCGAAGTGTACGCCGTCCACGTCGTAGCGCTCCACGACCTCTTTGACGAGGCCCATGAGGTATTCCTTGGTCTTCGGGTGGCCGGGGTTCAGGAAGTATTCGTTCTTGTAGCGCAGGCAGATTTGGGGTTGGCGGCGGGTGACGGACTGCTTGCCCAGCGAGGCCACGTGCTTGCGTCCGCCCAGAGGGATGGACACCATCCAGGCGTGGCACTCCATGCCGCGCTTGTGGCACTCCTCGACGGCAAAGGCCAGCGGGTCGTAGCCGGGGTCTTGCCCCACCTTGCCCGTCAGGATGGAGTTGAAAGGCTCGATGTCCGAGCGGTAGAGGACGTCGCCCCTCGTGCGCGTCTGGAAGAGAATGGTGTTGAAGTTGGCCGCCTTCAGCTTGTCCAGTATCTCGACCAGCTCTTCCTGCTGCTTGCGGATGCCGGCGGCCGAGGTGGCTTTGGCACGCGGCCAGTCGAGGCCGTAGACGGCGGTAATCCACGCGGCCCGCACCTCGTGCTTGGGCGGAGTCTGGGCGGAGAGGGGGAGAAGCGTTGCCAGCAGGCAGACTATGGTGAGCAGAAACGAACGAATCATAAGTAAAACGGTTTGTTATTTTTTGGCGGCGAATTTACAAAAACTGCCGTTAAATTGTGCAGATTGTTAGGAAACAATTACATTTGCAGGCATAAAAGTAAACGGAAAAACATACGCCATGATTACATTTACAATTTGTCTGCTGGCTCTGATAGCCGGCTATCTGCTCTACGGACGGGTGGTGGAGCGTATTTTCGGCCCCGACGACCGCCGGACGCCTGCCCTGACGAAGGCCGACGGCGTGGACTATATCCCCCTGCCCACGTGGAAAATCTTCATGATACAATTTCTCAACATCGCGGGTGTAGGCCCCATCTTCGGTGCCATCATGGGTGCCATGTTCGGCACGGCGTCCTACCTGTGGATTGTGTTGGGAAGCATCTTTGCGGGTGCGGTGCACGACTATCTGTCGGGCATGCTGTCCCTGCGCAACGGCGGCGAGAGCCTTCCCGAAATCATCGGCCGCTACCTGGGACTGACTACCAAGCAGGTGATGCGTGCCTTCACTGTGGTGCTGATGATGCTCGTGGGGGCGGTCTTTGTGGCTTCGCCCGCGGGACTGCTGGCCCGCCTGACGCCGGAGTCGCTCGACGTAACGTTCTGGATTATCGTCATCTTCATCTATTACATCCTGGCTACCCTGCTGCCGGTCGACAAGATTATCGGCAAGATTTACCCGCTTTTCGCTGTGGCCCTTATCTTCATGGCGGTGGGTATCCTGGTGATGCTCTATGTACACCACCCGGCGCTGCCTGAATTGTGGGACGGACTGGAGAATACCCATCCGCAGGCGGAGACGAGCCCCATCTTCCCGATGATGTTCATCACCATCGCCTGTGGGGCCATTTCGGGTTTCCATGCCACGCAGAGCCCGCTTATGGCCCGTTGCATCACCAGTGAACGGCACGGTCGCCCCGTGTTCTACGGCGCCATGATTACCGAGGGCATTGTGGCGCTGATATGGGCAACGGTGGCCACGTACTTCTTCCATGAGAACGGAATGGGACTGAGCGACGCGTCTGTCGTGGTGTTCGACATCAGCAAGGGATGGCTGGGCGAGGCCGGGGGCGTGCTGGCCATCCTCGGCGTGGTGGCTGCGCCCATCACCAGCGGCGACACGGCGTTCCGCTCGGCGCGGCTCATTGTGGCCGATTTCCTCCACTTGGAGCAGAAGTCCATGCGGCGGCGCCTGTACATCTGCATCCCCATGTTCGTGGCCGCCGCGGCGCTGCTGGTCTACAGCCTGCGCGATGCGGAGGGCTTCCAGCGCATCTGGCGCTACTTTGCGTGGGCCAACCAGACGCTGTCCGTCTTCACCCTGTGGGCCGTCACCGTATGGCTGGTGCGCGAAAGGGGACGTTTCTGCTACCTGGTGACGCTGCTGCCCGCCCTGCTGATGACGGCGGTGTGCACCTCTTATATCTGTGTTGAACCCAAGGGAGGCCTTGGCCTGGGGCTTCAGTATGCCGGTCCGATAGCCGTTGGAGCGGCGGTAGTGGGCCTGGTGTGGTTCGCCTTGTGGAAGCGGAAGTATGAACAGACGGGGCGCATCCGTGCCTGAAAGAGAGGTGGCTTATGAAGAAAAGACTCAAGAAATCGACGGCGCTGCCTCTGGCGCTGCTCGTCTACATCACGGCGACGGCGGCCTATTTCCTGCCGCGCAATACGGAAATCAGTGTGACGGAGAAGTATATCACCGTCGCAGCCTCGTATGTCATCGTCTTTCTGCTGTGGCTGGTGCTGCGCCGCAGGGAGCGGAAGGAGGGGGAAAAGTAAAGATTTCCCCGCCCGAAGGGGCGGATAAGGCTTTAATATCGTATATTTGCAGAATGATTCATTAATACGACTGAAAGATGAAAAAACTGATGTTCATGTTCAGCCTGCTGCTGGTGACGCTGGCGGCTCAGGCACAATTCGAGAAAGGAAAGTGGTTTGTGAACCCCTCGGTCACGGGGCTGAACCTGTCTTACAATACCGGTACGGAGAAGGCGCACTTCGGCCTTGAGGCCAACGGAGGTGCCTTCCTGGCCGATAACGTGGCGCTGCTTGTACACCTGGGTGCTGACTGGCAGGGCGGAGGTGCCGATGATTACAAGGTTGGCGTGGGTGGAAGATACTACTTCGACGCCATCGGCATCTACCTGGGGGCGAACGTCAACCTCAATCACCGCGTGTGGACGGGCGACCATCGCACGCGCGTTGGCTTCGGCGCCGAGGCGGGATATGCCTTTTTCCTCTCGCGTACGGTGACCATCGAGCCGGCCGTCTACTGGGACATCAATAAGGACCGCTCCGAACTGGGTCTGAAGGTGGGCTTCGGGTTCTACTTCTGAGCCGGGTACGTGCCGCAGTAAAAAATCCATATAACGATACTTCTTCATAGCAAAAGGCAGGCTTTTGCCCATCAAAAGCCGTACTTTTGCCAGGCAAAAGCCGTACTTTTGGTCACCAAAAGTACGGCTTTTGGTATACCCCCTCCAGGAGTATCTGTAGGGCCGGTTCGGACTTTGAGAAAAAAGAATACAAACCTTGCCCGCCGGAAGCCCTGTCCGCCCTCCATCGGCTCCGGCCTTCCCCGCCCCCGCCGCCGTGAAAAATCGGGCCGAAGCCTTGGATTTCCCGATTTTTATTCCGTTATTTGTCCCAGATTTCAGAAAAGGGGGTGCCTTGCGAAAGCGCGGGGCTGAGATTATACCCAACGAACCTGATACGGGTCATGCCGTCGGAGGGATTTTCTTGAGTACTGTCATTCTGTCCGCTGCCTGCGGAGCACACCGCGCAGGGTTCCCTTTCTGTCATCCCTTAACCCGACGTCAAACCACAGAAAGGAGCGATATGTTTCAAGTACAGTTCATCACCCATTACACCGAAACCATCAGTTACCCCGAGTCTGCCCGCATCGCGCTCGAGGGAGGATGCCGCTGGATACAGCTGCGAATGAAGGACGCCACGGACGAGGAAGTGGAACCCGTGGCCCGCGAGGTGCAGGCCTTGTGCCGCGACTTCGGCGCCTACTTCGTGCTGGACGACCGTGTGGAGCTGGTAAAGCGCCTGCATACCGACGGCGTACACCTGGGCCGTCTCGACATGCCCGTCGACGAAGCCCGCGCTTACCTCGGCCCCGAGTTCATCATCGGCGGCACGGCCAACACGTTTGAAGACGTCCTCCGCCTCCACCGTGCCGGGGCCGACTACATCGGATGCGGGCCTTTCCGTTACACTACAACCAAGAAAAACCTCGCACCCATCCTCGGTCTGGAGGGCTATACCCGCATCCTGGCGCAGATGGACGAGGTGGAAATCAACCTTCCCGTCGTGGGCATCGGCGGCATCGGGGCGGACGACATCCCCGCCCTCCGTGCCACAGGCCTCAACGGCATTGCCCTGAGCGGCAGCATCCTGAGGGCCGAAGACCCCGTCCGCGAGATGGAACGCATCATCAGACTAACCCAACAATAACACTATAAGTATATGGAAGACAACATTCGAATCACCTATCCCGACTCGGAGAAGGTCTATCTGCGGGGCGAAATACACCCCGACGTGCGGGTAGGCATGCGGCGCGTCAGCCTGACGCCCACCGTCACCTTCGAGGAAGGCCGCCGCGTCACGCGGCAGAACCCGCCCGTCTACGTCTACGACACCAGCGGCCCTTACAGCGACCCCGCCGTGTCCGTCGACCTCCGCAAGGGACTTCCCCGCCTGCGCGAAGCGTGGATACGCAGCCGCGAGGTGGAGCAGCTGACGGAAATCTCGTCGGAATACGGCCGCCAGCGCCTGGCCGACCACAGCCTGGACCACCTGCGCTTCGAGCACATCTGCCTGCCCTACCGCGCAAAAGCCGGCTGCCAGGTGTCGCAGATGTACTACGCCAAGCAGGGAATCATTACTCCCGAGATGGAATACGTGGCCATCCGTGAGAACATGAACAACCGCGAACTGGGCATCGAGTCCTACATCACGCCCGAGTTCGTGCGGCAGGAGATAGCCGCCGGCCGTGCCGTCCTGCCCGCCAACGTCAACCATCCCGAGGCCGAACCCATGATTATCGGCACCCGCTTCCTGGTGAAAATCAATACGAACATCGGCAACTCCGCCACCACCTCCACCATCGAGGAGGAAGTGGAGAAGGCCATCTGGAGCTGCAAGTGGGGAGGAGACACGCTGATGGACCTCTCCACGGGCGAGAATATCCACGAGACGCGCGAGTGGATTATCCGCAACTGCCCCGTGCCCGTGGGCACCGTGCCCATGTACCAGGCCATGGAGAAGGTCAACGGCCGTGCCGAAGACCTCACTTGGGAACTGTTCCGCGACACCCTCATCGAGCAGTGTGAGCAGGGCGTGGACTACTTCACCATCCACTGCGGCATCCGTCTGAAGAACATCCACTACGCGGCCGACCGCCTCTGCGGCATGGTGAGCCGCGGCGGAAGCATCATCTCCCAGTGGTGCAAGGTACACCAGAAGGAGAGCTTCCTCTATGAACACTTCGACGACATCTGCGACATCTGTGCCCGATACGACGTGGCCCTCTCGCTGGGCGACGGCCTGCGCCCCGGTGCCATCTACGATGCCAACGACAAAGCCCAGTTTGCCGAGCTCGACACCATGGGAGAACTCGTCCAGCGTGCCTGGGCCAAGAACGTGCAAGCCTTCATCGAAGGTCCCGGCCACGTGCCGATGCACAAGATAAAGGAGAACATGGACCGCCAGATAGAGAAGTGCCACGGTGCGCCTTTCTATACGCTGGGTCCCCTCGTGACCGACATTGCGCCCGGCTACGACCACATCACCAGCGCCATCGGAGCCGCTCAGATAGGCTGGTATGGCACGGCCATGCTCTGCTACGTCACGCCCAAGGAGCACCTGGCCCTGCCCGGGAAGGAAGATGTCCGCGTGGGTGTGGTCACCTACAAGATAGCCGCCCATGCCGCCGACCTTGCCAAAGGCCATCCCGGAGCCGAGGTCCGCGACAACGCCCTCAGCCGGGCCCGCTACGAATTCCGCTGGAAAGACCAGTTCAACCTCAGCCTCGACCCCGAGCGCGCGTTGCAGTATTATCGGGAAGCCAACCACTTGAACGGCAAGTACTGTACCATGTGCGGCCCCCATTTCTGCGCCATGCGCATCAGCCAGCGCCTGACCGACTGCGACTATACCGGCGGCGAAACGGTGCCCGAGGACGGAGAGCGATGAGAAAAGAAACCAGATTACACATTATTATATTATAAGAAAATGATAGAAACAAAAGTATCACAGGGTATCATCAGTACCTATTTTGAGAAGTTGCAGAAGAACCTCGACCTCGATGTAGCCATCGTAGGCGGCGGTCCTTCGGGTATCGTGGCAGCCTACTACCTGGCCAAGGCCGGATTGAAGGTAGCCCAGTTCGACCGCAAGCTGGCACCCGGTGGCGGCATGTGGGGCGGCGCCATGATGTTCAACCAGATTGTCATTCAGGAAGAAGCCATGGACATCGTGCGCGAATTCGAAATCAACCACGCACTTTTCGCCGACGGCCTGTACGTGATGGACTCGGTGGAGAGCACCTCTTCGCTGCTCTATCACGCTGTCCATGCCGGAGCCACCATCTTCAACTGCTACTCGGTAGAGGATGTCATCTTCAAGAACAACCGGGTAAGCGGTGTGGTAGTCAACTGGACACCCGTGCTCCGCGAGGGCTTGCACGTCGACCCGCTGAACATCCTGGCCAAGGTAGTCATCGACGGTACCGGCCACGACAGTGAGATAGCCGCCACCGTAGCCCGCAAGAACGGCATCCGCCTGGCCACCGAGACCGGCGCCGTCATCGGCGAACGCTCGCTGGATGTAGCCGCCGGCGAGGAAGAAGTGGTGAACGGCACCAAGGAAATCTACCCCGGCCTCTACGTGTGTGGCATGGCTGCATCGGCTGTATCGGGCACACCGCGTATGGGTCCCATCTTTGGCGGCATGCTGATGTCCGGCAAGAAGGTAGCCGATGAAATCATCGCCCGCCTGAAGAAGTAAGGTTGGAAGGCTGCCCGGCAGCCACAGAAATGGCAGGAAACGCACCGCCGCGCGCGGAGTGTTTCCTGCCTTTTTTATGTCCGGAGGGGAGGGAAGATGACGAAGTGTTTCGTGGCAGTGCGACACGGTGCTTCGTGAGGGTGCGACACAGTGCTTCGTGAGAGGGTGACGAAGCACTTCATGAGGGCATGACGAAGCACTGCGTGAGCAGGTCACACAGCACTTCGTCATAAAGTCTTGGAACGGATGGTTGCGGGGCGGGATGGTCGTCGTGCGCCGTCATGCCTTTTCCACTTCCCGGGCGATGCGTGCCAGTTCGCCGAAGCGGGTGAGCAGGGCGGGGAGGTCGGCGGCCGAGTGGTAGTCCTTCCAGATGTCGCCCAGCAGGGCGGCGCCTCCGAAACCGAGGTCGTAGAGCAGGGGAAGTTTGTCGGCCGTCACGCCGCCCAGAGCGATGGTCCTGCGGGTCAGGATGCCTTCGCGGGCGGCCTGTCGGAGCTGCTCTGGGTCGAAGCCCGCGCGGTAGCCTTGCTTGGAGATGCTGTCGAAGATGGGGCTCAGGAAGTGATAGTCGGTCAGCTGACCGTATCGGGCCACCTCTTCCAGCGAATGGCACGAGCGGCTCAGCAGTCCCTTGAACCCTTCGGGCGCATGGGGATTGCGTCCGTTCAGATGGATGCCTCCCAGGCAGTAGCGGGCCTGCAGGGCGAAATGGTCGTGCAGGCTGATGCGCCCGTAGTGCTCCGCCGGCAGGAGGCGGATGAGGGCTTCAAGCTCCTCCTCCGTACAGCCGGGCTTGCGCAAGTGCAGGCGGTCGAGGCCGGCGTCCAGAAGCTGTGTCAGGGCTTGGGCCTCGTCGGGCAGGAAGTCGGGGGCGGTGATGACTACGAGCTTCATGCCTCTACGGGAAACTGGTCCGCCATGTGCCACAGGGGGCCGTTGCCGTGGCCGATGCGCAGCTGGCTTCCGGCCTGGAGGGCACGGTTGAGGTATTCCTTGGCTTGGGCAATGGCTTCGGGCAGCTCGCATCCCCGTCCGATGAAGGTGGCGATGGCCGACGAAAGGGTGCAGCCGGTGCCGTGCAGGTTGGGCGTGTCGATGCGGGGCGAGGTGAAGAAGTGGAAGTCGCCGTCGTAGAGCACGTCCACCATCTCTTCGCCTTCCATGTGGCCGCCCTTGATGAGGAAGGCACACTGGTGGCGTCCGTACAGGGCGCGGGCGGCCTGCTTCATCTCGTCCACGGTGCGTATCCGGGCTCCCAGCAGGGTCGATGCCTCGTGCAGGTTGGGGGTGGCCACGCGGCTCAGGGGCAGCAGGAAGAGGGGCAGGGCACGGAGGGCCTTGTCGTCCGTCAGGCGGCGTCCGCTGGTCGAGACCATGACGGGGTCGAGCACGACGGGGAGGTTGCGCCGCTTCAGCAGCAGGCTGCTGATGGCCTTGATGGTGTCATACTGGCCGGTCATGCCTATCTTGACGGCCTTGACGTCGAGGTCGTCGAACACGGCCTTGATCTGGTCTCTCACCAGCACGGCGGGCAGGTATTGCACGAGCGATACCGTCTGCGTGTTTTGTACGGTGATGGACGTGATGGCGGCGGCGGCATAGCTGCCGAGGGCCGAGATGGTCTTGATGTCGGCCTGTATGCCTGCTCCGCCCGAGGGGTCGGAACCGGCTATGGTGAGTATTACGTCTGGATTTTTCATGATGTATATCGTTATTATGGTTGTACGTTCAATTTTTCTTTCAGGAACTGCCCCGTGTAGCTGGCGGCACAGGCGGCCACTTCTTCGGGCGTGCCTGCCACGACCAGGTTGCCGCCGCGGTCGCCTCCTTCGGGGCCGAGGTCTATCACGTAGTCGGCACACTTGATGACGTCCAGGTTGTGCTCGATGATGACGATGCTGTGTCCGCGGCGGATGAGGGCGTCGAAGGCTTCGAGCAGCTTGCGGATGTCGTGGAAGTGGAGTCCGGTGGTGGGCTCGTCGAAGATGAAGAGCGTCGGGTCGGCCTTCTCCAGGCTCAGGTAGTAGGCCAGCTTGACGCGCTGGTTCTCGCCGCCCGAGAGGGTGGACGACGACTGCCCCAGCTTGATGTAGCCCAGGCCCACGTCCTGTAGCGGGATGAGCTTCTTGACGATTTTCTTCTGGCCGTACTGGCCGAAGAATTCGATGGCCTGGTCGACGGTCATCTCGAGCACGTCGTAGATGTTGGCGTCGTGGAAGCGCACCTCCAGCGTGTCGGGCTTGAAGCGCTTGCCGTGGCACGACTCGCACTCCAGCACCAGGTCGGCCATGAACTGCATCTCCACGGTGATGGTGCCTTCGCCCTTGCACTCCTCGCAACGGCCGCCTTCGCTATTGAAGCTGAAGTAGCCGGCGGTGTAGCCCATCTGCTTGGCCAGTGGCTGGTCGGCATAGAGCTTGCGTATCTCGTCGTAGGCCTTGAGGTAGGTCACGGGGTTGCTTCGCGACGACTTGCCGATGGGGTTCTGGTCGACGAACTCCACGTTGCGCAGGTTGCGCAGGTCGCCGCCGATGCTCACGAACTCGCCCGGCCGTTCGCTGCACTCGTCCAGCTCGCGCTTCAGGGCGCGGTAGAAGATGTCGCGCACCAGCGTACTCTTGCCCGAGCCGCTGACGCCCGTCACCACCGTCATCACGTTCAGGGGGAAGCGCACGTCGATGCCCTTCAGGTTGTTCTCGCGGGCACCCTTTATCTCGATATAGTTGTTCCACGGGCGGTGTTGCGCGGGCACGGGGATGGTCTCCTCGCCCAGCAGGTAGCGCACGGTGTAGCTGTTGCTATGCTTCTGGAGGTCTTTCATGTCGCCCTGGTATACCACCTCGCCTCCCAGGCGTCCGGCCTTGGGGCCGATGTCGATGATGTAGTCGGCGGCGCGGATGATTTCTTCGTCGTGCTCCACGACGACCACCGTGTTGCCCAGCTGCTGGAGCTGGCGCAGGACGTGGATGAGCTTGTCCGTGTCGCGGCTATGGAGGCCGATGCTGGGCTCGTCCAGTATGTAGAGGCTTCCTACGAGGCTGCTGCCCAGCGAGGTGGCCAGGTTGATGCGCTGGCTTTCGCCGCCGGACAGGGAGTTGCTCAGGCGGTTCAGTGTCAGGTAGCCCAGGCCCACGTCGATGAGGAAGCGGATGCGGCTGTTGATCTCCGTCAGGATGCGGCTGGCCACCTGCATTTCGTGGTCGGTCAGCTTCAGACGGTCGAAGAATTCCTTCAGGTCGGTGATGGGCAGGTCCACCAGCTCCGAGATGTTGCGTCCGCCCACCCGCACGTAGCCCGCTTCGGGCTTCAGGCGGCTGCCGTGGCAACGCGGACAGATGGTCTTGCCGCGGTAGCGGGCCAGCATCACGCGGTATTGTATCTTGTACTGGTTCTCCTGCAACATACGGAAGAAGGCATTGATGCCTTCGAAGTAGGGCGTACCCTCCCACAACATGCGGCGCTGCTCGTCGGTCAGCTGGTAGTAGGGGGTGAAGATGGGGAAGCCTGCCTTCTCGGCTCCGCGGATGACCATGTCGCGCCATTCGCCCATCTTCTCGCCGCGCCAGCACATCACGGCTCCGTCGTAGACGGACAGGGCACGGTTGGGCACCACCAGATGCTCGTCGATGCCGATGACGCGGCCGAAGCCTTCGCACTCGGGGCAGGCGCCCATGGGCGAGTTGAAGGAGAACATCTGGTCGTTGGGCTCCTCGAAGGTGATGCCGTCGGCCTCGAACTTGGTGCTGAAGCGGTAGAGGCGGGTGGTGCCGTCGGGCTGGTAGAAGCGCAGGAGGCAGGCACCGTCGCCCTCGTACATGGCCGTCTCCACGGAGGCGGTCAGGCGGCTCACGGTGTCCTGCTCTGCCGAA
>CATXSD010000077.1 GCA_958402075.1 Mediterranea massiliensis
CTTCAAGGAGGCCGATCCCCGTCACCGCCACCTGTCCCATCTGTACGGCTTCCACCCCGGCGACCAGATTACGACCGACACACCCGAGCTGTTCAATGCCGTGCGGCAGACCCTGCTGAACCGCGGCGACGAGGCTACCGGCTGGTCCATGGGCTGGAAAATCAACATGTGGGCCCGTATGCTAGACGGTAACCATGCCTATAAGATCATCTCCAACCTGTTCAATCCCATCGGCTTCGGCAGCGGTCGCAAGGGAGGCGGACTTTTCAAGAGCATGCTCGATGCGCATCCGCCTTTCCAGATTGACGGCAACTTCGGCTTTACGGCCGGCGTGGCCGAGATGCTGCTCCAGAGTCATGCGGGCTTCCTCCACCTGCTGCCTGCCTTGCCCGATGCCTGGCCCGAAGGCAGCGTGTCGGGCCTGAAGGCACGCGGCAACTTTGAAGTGGGCATGCAGTGGAAGGCGGGCGTTCTGACCGGTGCCGTCATCCGTTCGCTTTCCGGAAAGGGTTGCAAGCTGCGTACCGCCTGGCCGATCGTGGTCAGCAAGGACGGCCGTGAAGTGGCCCGCAGCGGCGGGAAGCAGTCCAATGCCATATTCAGCTACTACGAAGTGGACTTTCCCACCGAGGTCGGCGGTGAATATGCGATAGCTTTGCAGTAGTCTGTTATAGACGAATGTGTGGAGGATGTGTGTCACAACTCACCACAGATTACCCGGATTATCACGGATTGTTCAATCGGATAATCGGAAGGCTGGCAACAGATCTGTGTCAATCTGTGTAATCTGTGGTGGGTTGTGTGTACATCCTTTTTTATTATACCAATAGATTGGTATTCCGAAAGTTTGTGCATCCGCATAATTAGCCTTATCTTTGCCGCCACAATCAATCATAAACAGACGTTCTTTGGAGAAGTTGCGCCACATCATGAAGTATTTCCTTCCCCTGCTGTTCCTGACGTATTGGGGGGGAGTGACGCTGTTCACCCACTCGCATGTGGTGAACGGGGTCATCATGGTGCACTCGCATCCCTTCAAGGCCGGTCACCAGCACACGTCGGGCCAGGCCGAGACCATTCTTTTCCTTGACCATTACGAGGCCTCTTCCGTGCCTGTGCTGCTTGCTGCCGTTCCCTGTTTCTGTGCCCTGCTGGGCTTGCTGGCGGTGGTGCGTCGCACGTGCCTCTGCCTGCCGCGGCTGGAGGACGGCATCCGTCTGCGTGCCCCTCCCGCCTGTGGCTTCTTCGCCTGACGTAAGGTGTATCATCGTTTACCACAGATTACACAGATAGGTACTGATTTCTATCATACAGATTGCCCGATGAAAGATCTGTGCCAATTTGTGTAATCTGTGGTGAGTCCCCGTTCAGGCACCTCTTCCCTTTCCTTTATTCAATAATTTAAAAAAGAAGACACATGAAAAAATATCTGTTTCTTGTGGTGGCCGTGCTGTGCGCACTGCTGCCCGCCACCCTCTTTGCCGAAGAGTTGAAAAAATCGGATGCCAACATCGTGGGACATGTTCTGGAGAAACATTCCCAGGAACACCTTTCCTATATGACCGTTTCGCTGAAAGGTACCACCATCGGTACCCTGACCGACGCCACGGGCCACTATTTCCTGAAGAACCTGCCCGAGGGACGCTTCACGCTGCAGGTCAGCGCTGTGGGCTACAAGACCGTGACGCGCGAAGTGGTCCTGAAGAAGGGCGTCACGCTGGAAGAGAACTTCGAACTGGAGGAAGACCTCGTGGCGCTGGACGGCGTGGTGGTCACCGCCAACCGCAGTGAGACCACCCGCCGCATGGCTCCCACGCTGGTCAACGTCATGGACTTCAAGCTATTCGAACAGACCAACTCCACCACGCTGGCCCAGGGACTGAACTTCCAGCCGGGCGTGCGGGTGGAGAACAACTGCCAGAACTGCGGCTTCCAGCAGGTGCGCATCAACGGCCTCGACGGTCCCTATACCCAGATCCTGATTGACTCGCGACCCGTGTTCAGCGCCCTGGCGGGTGTGTACGGGCTGGAGCAGATTCCGGCCAACATGATCGAGCGCGTGGAGGTGATGCGCGGAGGCGGCTCGGCCCTCTTCGGCGCGTCGGCCATTGCGGGTACCATCAACATCATCACCAAGGAACCCTTGCGCAATTCCGCCCAGCTGGGGCACACCCTCATGGGCGTGGGCGGCCTCTCGACGTTCGACAACAATACCACGATGAACGCCTCCCTCGTGACCGACAACCACAAGGCGGGCATCTACGTCTTCGGGCAGAACCGCGAGCGCAGCGGCTTCGACTACGACGGCGACGGCTTCACCGAGTTGCCCAGGCTGCGCAACCAGACCGTGGGCTTCCGTTCCTTCCTCAAGACAAGCACCTACTCCAAGCTGACCTTCGAATACCACCACCTGCAGGAGTTCCGCCGCGGGGGCAACCTGCTCGACCGTCCGCCCCACGAGACCGACATCACCGAGCAGACGCAGCACAGCATCAACAGCGGAAGCGTGAAGTTCGACTATTTCTCGCCCAACGAGAAGCATAAGGTCAATGTCTACGCCTCCGTGCAGAACATCGACCGCGACAGCTATTACGGCGGCGACCACTCGCTCGACGCCTACGGCTCTACCAAGGACCTGACGTGGGTAGTCGGCACGCAGTATGTCTACCACTTCGACCGTTGCCTCTTCCTGCCTGCCGACCTGACGGGCGGCGTGGAGTACAACCAGGACGCCATGCACGACCAGATGTGGGGCTACAACCGCTACATCGACCAGACGGTGCGCATCGCCGGCGCCTTCCTGCAGAACGAATGGAAGAACGAGCATTGGAGCTTCCTCGTGGGCGGCCGTCTGGACAAGCACAACCTGATCAATCACGTCATCTTCAGTCCGCGCGTCAACCTGCGCTACAACCCCACGAAGGACATCAACCTGCGTGCTGCCTACTCCGTGGGCTTCCGTGCGCCCCAGGCTTTCGACGAAGACCTGCATGTGGAGAACGTGGGCGGCAACGTGTCCATGATCCAGCTGGCCAAGGACTTGCGTGAGGAGAAGTCGCGCAGCTTCAGTCTCTCGGCCGACCTGTACCACCGCTGGGGAGCCTTGCAGGGCAATCTGCTGGTCGAAGGCTTCTATACCAACCTGTCCGATGCCTTTGCCCTGCGCGAAATCGGTACCGAGAACGGCATCCTGAAGAACGAACGCTACAACGAGAAGGGCGCGCGCGTCTACGGCGTGACGATTGAAGGCAAGCTGGCCTGGCTCAGCAGCCTCCAGCTTCAGGCAGGCGTCACCCTGCAGAAGGCCGAGTACAAGGAGGCCCGTCAGTGGAGCGACGACGAGTCGGTGCCTCTGGAGAAGCGCATCTTCCGCACGCCCGACACCTACGGCTACATGACGCTCACCTACAGCCCCGTGAAGCCGCTGAGCATCGCCCTCTCGGGCACCTATACGGGCAGCATGCTGGTGGAGCACCGCAAGGGATATATTGAGAAGGACCGTGCCGAGACCACACCCCGCTTCTGGGAGATGAACCTCAAGGCCGCCTACGACTTCGCCCTCTACAGAAACATCACCCTCCAGGTGAATGCCGGCGTGCAGAACCTCTTCAACGCCTACCAGAAGGACTTCGACCAGGGCAAGCTGCGCGACTCGGGCTACATCTACGGCCCCGGCCTGCCCCGTTCCTACTTTGCGGGGGTGAAGATCAGCTACTGATGGACAGAATTTGATAAACGGGTTGACAAGGTTGTAATCTCCTATGGCCTTGTCGGCTCGTTTATTTGTTTTTGAACATTCGTTTAGATTCGGCCTTTATCAATCTTTCTGACTGGTGGTGGATTTTTCTTCAGTTGCAGAAATGAATTTTCCCAGTTAGAGAAAAATATCTGTGAACTTGTAGAGGAGACTTTCCTGCAAAATCTTTACTTTTGTGGCGAACAAGAAAAAGACATCATGCAGCTACCCGAATCATTTGCCGACTATACCCGTGCCCTGCTGGGCGAAGAAGAATACAACCGCCTGTCTGCCGCCCTGCTGGAGGGGGAACAGCCCGTCAGTATCCGCTTGAACCCGCAGAAGTGCGGTCGTTCTCCCTTGTCCATTGTCCGTTCTCCATTGGAGGAAGTCCCTTGGGCAACGGATGCCTGCTACCTGGACCGGCGGCTGACGTTCACCTTCGACCCGCTGTTCCATGCCGGGTGCTACTACGTGCAGGAGGCTTCGTCCATGTTTGTGGAGCAGGCGGTGAAGGCCTGTTTCCCCGACAGGCCGCTGGCGGTACTCGACCTCTGCGCCGCTCCGGGAGGCAAGTCCACCCACCTGCGCAGCCTGTTGCCCGAGGGCAGCCTGCTGGTGGCCAACGAGGTGATGCGCAACCGGGTGCAGATATTGGCGGAGAACCTCACCAAGTGGGGACATCCCGACGTGGTGGTGACCAACAGCGACCCTTCGGAATTCACGCCGCTGGAACAGTTGTTCGACTGCATCTTGACCGATGTGCCCTGTTCGGGCGAAGGCATGTTCCGCAAGGACGAGACGGCCATCGGGGAGTGGAGTCCGGAGAATGTGGACCTCTGCTGGCAGCGCCAGCGCCGCATTCTGAAGGATATCTGGCCCTGCCTGAAGCCGGGCGGGCTGCTGGTGTACAGCACCTGTACATACAATACGAAGGAGAACGAGGAGAACGTGCGCTGGATTCGCGACGAGCTGGGGGCGGAAGTGCTGCCTCTCGACGTGCCGGCTGAATGGGACATTACCGGCAATCTGCTGACAGGTGAGGATTTTCCCGTCTATCGCTTCCTGCCTCACAAGACGCAGGGCGAGGGTTTTTTCCTGGCCGTGCTGCGCAAGGAGAGGAATGCGGAGGAAGCAGACAGCATGCAGGTGATGCAGATGGAGCGGATGAACGCAGGCCGGTCGAAGGGCAGAAAAGGAAGCGGCGGCAAGGCTTCGGCCCCGTCGGCTTTCGGCAAGGAGCAGCAGGCCACGGTGCAGGGCTGGCTGCGCGGGGCCGAGCGATATACCATGGTGCCTGACGGGCAAACGCTGGCGGCTTTCCCCACGGCATGGCTCCCTGTGCTGTCGTCGCTGAAGCGGCATGTCCGTGTCCTGCAGGCGGGCGTAACGCTGGCCGAGGCCAAGGGGAAAGATTGTATCCCCGCCCATGCGCTGGCCATGAGCAGCCTGCTCCGGCGGGAGGCTTTCGCCTGCGAGGAAGTGGATTATCCTACGGCCATTGCCTATCTACGTAAAGAGGCCGTCACCCTTTCAGGCGCGGCCTCTCGTGGTTTTGTATTGCTTACTTATCGGGATTTTCCTCTTGGTTTTGTGAAGAATGTCGGCAATCGTGCCAACAACCTCTATCCGCAGGAGTGGCGCATCCGCAGTGGATACCTGCCGGAAGAAATAAGAATTTTATAGTTTATTCTTATATATTCTTGCCATCACCTTCTGGTATTGGTTCTCCAGCTGGAGCAGGTTGGCCTGGCTCTGGTAGACAGCGGAGACTTCCACGAAATACTCAATCATGCTGATCTGACCGCCTTCGAGTGCCTGACGCAGCAGCTTGAGGTCCTGCTGGCGGCCGAAGGTCTCGGCATACTCCTGTATGGAAGCATGGAGGTTGCAGGCCTCGTCGTAGAGCTGCCACAGGGCCGTGCTGGCACTGAGGCGGGCGTTCTCCTTCTGATAGTCGATGCTGAGGGCCTGCGAACGGGCGGCCTTCACCTTGCCCTGGTTCTGGAAGATGGGGAATGAGAAGCCTACCACGATGCCGTTCAACGGATGGCGGTTCTCGGCGTTGCGACGGTAGCCTACTTCCAGTCCGGGCAACCAGCCCTGACGGCTGACGGAAAGTTGCTTTTGTGCGGCCAGACTTTCGTTCTGGAGTGAAAGCAGGGTGGGGTCGGAGGCCAGCAGCTCTTCGCACAAGGGACCGAAGTCGGCAGGCAGCGGTACGGACGGATAGTCCGTCAATCCCAGGTTCTGAGCCGTGGCGGCAGCAGGGCCGTCGGGCATGGGGCGGCCGGGGACGAGTGACTGGTTGCCGTTCAGGGCGGTCAGTTCCTTCAGCTTGCTGTCCAGAGTCGTGCGGTTCAGGCGGGCTTCGGTGCGGACGTTCAGCAGTTCCAGGTTGATTTTATTGGTTTCCAGCGAACTGGCATCACCTGTCTCCAGGCGACGGCGATAGAAGGCGGCCAGCTCCTCGGCATTCTTCAGCCGCTCGTCCAGCAGCTGCTGCTGGCGGCTGAGGTGGATGATGTCGAGGCAGGCTTCCTGTGCCTGCAGCAGAATCTGTTGGCGCAGGGCATTGGACTGGGCATCGAGTGATTGTCCCTTCAGACGGTTCAGGCGGGCACGGCTGACGTAGAGGGAGGGAAAGTCGAAGCTCTGGGCAATGACCAGTTCGCCAGCCGTGATGTTCTTGTCGTCCGAGTCCCACAGGTGGGCATAGGACAGGGTGGGGTCGGCCAGGTTGTTCGAGGCACGGTTCTCCAGTTTCTGGGCCTGGACGGTCTGGACGTTAGCCTGCAACTGCTTGTTGTTGACCTCAATCTGCCGGAGGATGGCGTCGATGCTGTTTTGGGCGTGCATCCCTGCCGCCAGGGCAAGGCATGCACAGAGTATACCTATTCTTTTCATTTTTTCTTGGTGTGTATGAGCAGATAAACAATGGGGATGATGAATCCGTTGAGGAAAGTCGAAGTCAGCAAACCGCCGAGAATCACTTTTGCCATGGGGCTCTGTATCTCGTTGCCGGGCAGGTCACCGCCCAGTGCCAGCGGAATGAGGGCTAGGGCACTGCTGAGGGCTGTCATCAGAATGGGGTTAAGGCGGTCCAGCGAGCCTCGGATGACGCTGTCGTGAACCGTATATCCTTCTTCGCTTTGCAGGTGGTTGTAGTGGCTGATGAGCAGCATGCCGTTGCGGGTGGCGATGCCGAACAGCGAGATGAAGCCGATGATGGCCGGGATGCTCACTTCGCCGGTGGTCAGCAGCAGGGCAAAGACGCCTCCGATGAGGGCCAGCGGCAGGTTGATGAGGATGACGGCACTCTCCTTGACGCTGCGGAACTCGTGGTAGAGCAGCAGGAAGATGACGACGATGGACATCAGTGACGTCAGCAGCAGCGTGCGGCTGGCAGCCTGCTCACTTTCGAACTGACCGCCGTATTCCACGTGGTAGCCTTCGGGCAGCTTGATCTGCGTATCGATGCGGGCTTGGATGTCGTTGACTACGGAACGCAGGTCGCGGTCGGCCACATTGGCCGAAATCACAATCTTGCGCTTCACGTTCTCGCGGCTGATGCTGTTGGGGCCCTGGGTGGAGCGGATGTCAGCCACGTAGTTGAGCGGCACCTGTCGGCCGTCGCCCGTGTCAATCATCAGGTCGCCTATCTTGGAGGCCTGGTCGCGCAGGTCGTCGCGCATGCGGACCGTGAGGTTGAACGACTTGCCCTGCTCGTAGACTTGCGACACGGCTTCGCCTGCCAGGCAGGCGTTGACATACTCGGCAAACTGGGGCAGGGTGATGCCGTAGCGGGCCAGCATCTCGCGGCGGGGCGTGATGGTGAGCTGCGGACGTTCGATCTGCTGCTCCACGGTGAGGTCTGCAATGCCCGGCACGTCCTGTATGTTGGACTTTATCTCGTTGCCCAGGGCAAACATGCGGTTCAGGTCGTCACCGAAGAGCTTGATGGCAATGTTGGCCTTCGTACCGCTGAGCATGGCGTCGATGCGGTGGCTGATGGGCTGGCCTATCTCGATATTGGCTCCCACAAGGGTACTGAGCTTCCGACGGACTTCGGCCACGACTTCACTGCGCGGTCGGTCTTTCAGTTCAAAAGGAGCCTCGATTTCCGAAGTGTTGACGCCCAGCGCGTGTTCGTCCAGTTCGGCGCGGCCGGTCTTGCGCGCTACGGTCTGGATTTCGGGAACGGTGAGCAGCAGCTCCTCGGCACGGCGTCCGATGGCGTCGCTCTCTTCCAGCGAGATGCCCGGCAGCGAGGAGACGTTGATGGTGAACGACCCTTCGTTGAAGGGCGGCAGGAACGAGCGGCCCAGGGTGAAGAACAGGCCCAGTGCAACGGCGAAGAGGGCAATGGTACAACCCAATACGGCTTTTTTATGATATAGAGCTTTTTCGAGTAAGGTTTCGTATGCTTTCTTCAGCGCGCGGGCCACGGCGGAATCTCCATTGCCGTTTTTCTTATCGGAAGAAAGGTTGTGGCCCAGCAGGTACGAGCAGAGCACGGGCGTCAGCGTCAGTGCCACCACCGTAGAGGCGGCCAGGGCGGTGATGAAGGCGATGCCCAGCGGAACAAGCATGCGTCCCTCCATGCCGCTCAGGAAGAACAGGGGCACGAAGCTGACGACGATGATGAGCGTGGAGTTGAGGATGGGCATGCGCACCTCGCGCGAGGCGTTGAACACGACCTGCAGCACGGATTGCTGCTGTTCGGGCGGCAGAAGGCGGTTCTCATGCAGACGGCGGTAGACGTTCTCCACGTCGACGATGGCATCATCTACCAGCGAACCGATGGCGATGGCCATACCGCCCAAACTCATGGTGTTGATGGTGAGGCCCATGTAGTGGAGCACGAGCAGCGAGATAACCAGTGACAGGGGCAGGGTGACGAGCGAAATGACGGTCGTACGGACGTTGGCCAGAAAGAGGATCAGCACGATGACCACGAAGATACCTCCTTCGACGAGCGATTCTTTTACGTTGCCGATGGAGCTTTCGATGAAGCGGCTCTGGCGGAAGATGTCGGTGGAAACGTGTACATCGGGCGGCAGGTTCTTTTGCAAGTCTTTCAGCGAGGCTTCCAGCTTGGCCGTCAGGTCCAGGGTGCTGGTGGCGGGCTGCTTGGTCACGGTGAGCAGTACGGCCGGTTTGCCGCGCTCCGAAGCCAGGCCCAGCTTGGGTGTCTGCGCTCCGATGCGAACGTCGGCCACGTCTTCCAGTAAGACTGGAAGTGACGAGCTACGGGCTACGAGTGACGAGTTGTTACCGCTACCGCTTGTAGCTTGTAGCTCATCACTTGTAGCTGATTTGACTACGGTCTTGCCCAGCAACTCCGTATTCGTTGTGGCGGTCAGTCCGCGCACGATGTATTCGTTGCCATATTCGTAGATGACGCCTCCGTTGGCGTTCAGATTCATGCCGCGGGTAGCGTCGAGTACCTGGCCGAGCGTCACGCCGTAGTGGCGCATCCGTTCGGGGTCGAGCTGTATCTGATATTCCTTGATGTCACCGCCCAATACGGCTACCTGTGCGACGCCTCCGGTCGACAAGAGGCGCGGACGGATGGTCCAGTCGGCCAGCGTGCGCAGGTCGAGCATGGAAGTGGAGTCGGCCGTAAGACCTACAATCAGCATCTCGCCGAGGATGGACGACTGGGGGCCCAGCGTTGGCTTACCCACACTGGGCGGCAATTCTTCGGCCACGAGCGAGAGCTTCTCGCTGACAATCTGACGGGCCAGGTAGATGTCCGTGTCCCAGTCGAATTCGACCCAGACTACGGAAAAACTGTGAGTGGACGAGGAGCGTACGCGGCGCACGTGTGTGGCACCGTTGACGGCAGTCTCAATGGGGAAGGTGACAAGCTGTTCCACCTCTTCGGCAGCCATGCCGTTGGCTTCGGTCATGACGACCACGGTAGGAGCCGTCAGGTCGGGGAACACGTCCACTTCCGTATGCAGGGCGGTATAGGTACCGCCGATGAGCAACAGCACCGAGGCGACCAGCACCAGGATGCGGTTCTGCAGGGAGAAATGTATGATTTTGTTGAGCATAACTTGTTGAATAAAGAATTAAGAATGAAGGACGAAGAATCTTGTATATGGAAAATTCTTCATTAGGAAGCGTAGCTTCCATTCTTCATTCTTCGTTTAATTTTAGTGTTCATGGCTGTGCGCCGGTATCGCGTTTGTCGCTCCGGCCAGTTTCACTTGGTAGGCTCCGCGGACGACGAGGCGGTCTCCGGGCTTCAGGCCGCTGAGTATCTGCACACGTTCACCGTTTTCGACGCCCAGCGTAACGAGCTGCCTGCGGTAGCACTCCTCGTCCAGCTGCAGGTAGACGTAGAAGCTGCCCTGTTCCTCGGTCAGTGCCGAGCGGGGTACGCTGATGACGCCCTCCATGGGCTGGGACAGCAGGTAGATTTCGACGAAGGAACCGGGTACGATGTCGCCGCGGTTGTCGAATTCAAAAGTCACGGGGAGGTAATAACTGCCTTCACCCGAGGCTTTGCCGTAGGACAGCAGGCTGCCGTTGAGGTCCTTTAATGTATATACCTTGTCGTTGTAGGGTGTGCAGAAGTTGGCCGAAGTGATGCTTGGCAGGGCGGAGTAGTACTTCTCCGACACGTCGGCACGGAGGAAGAGGCGGCGGTTCTGCGTGATGCTCACCAGCGGCTGGCCCACGGTGACGTAGTCGCCTTCCTTGACCAGCAGGCTCTTCACGTAGCCGCTGATGGGGGCGGTGACGGCCTGGCCGCGGTCGGAGTGGTTCTTGGCTACGGCTTCATAGCTGATGCGGGCATTCTCATACGCCTGCTTGGCCTGTGCAAACTCTTTCTCGGAAACGATGCGGCTTTCCACAAGTGCCTGCATACGTTCGTATTCCTTCTTCGACACCTCGTAGGCTACACGCGCTTTCTGCACGGGGTCGCCTTCGGCGATGTTGCCCGACGAGAGCAGGACGAGGGCCATGCCTTCGCGGACGCTCATGCCTTCGGTTACCTTTCCCTTGAACGATACGACACCCGCTACCGGGGCTACGGCTACCCGTTCGTCGCCTTGGGCGGCCAGTACCTGCCCGCTGGTCTTGATGACTTGGGTGAAGCTCCCGGCTTCCACCACGCCGGTTTCTACGCCTGCGGCCTGTGCCTTGGCGGGCGGCATGACAATTTCGTCCGAGGTGCCTTCGGCGTGGGCATCACCTTCGTGGTCGTGATTGTGGCCTTCTTCTTCCAGCGCATGCTGTTCGTGGTTATGGGCTTCGGTGGCATGGTCGTGTTCATCGTGTCCGTGGTCGGACCGACTGTTGCAGGAGCCCAGCGACCATGCGACGAGGACTCCCAATAATATCAGTTTCTTCATTGATAGATGTGGATTAAGTTCTTGCTGTATTGAATGAATATGCTTTCCGGCTGCAAAGGTAGTGACATCGGGGTGCAACCGGGTTGCAATGTGCAGAGGCACACTGCGAACGTCAGGCAAGAACAGAGGGAGGAGCCCGTAGCCCTGAGGCACAGACAACGCGGATGCTGTGCAGGGACTCGACGTAGGGTGAGTATAAAGTGTCGGATGGTTGTTCGTTGTAAGGGCTCAGTGCCTTGAGGAAGGTACTGAAGTCGGCCGGCAGCAGGACCGGGCGCGGCTGGGGAGTCTGACGCTCCACCCGCGGTGTGCGCTGGACAAACTGGTGGGTGAGGCAGCCCTTGTCGTGGCAGCAGTTGGGGTGGCCTGCCGGATGGTGATGAGCGTGGGTGGCCTCACTGCAGCCGGTGTGCAGGTCGTTCTTCAGGCAGATGGCCTCGCTGCCATGATGATGATGGGGTACGACGGGCACGGCCAGCATCAGGATGCTGAGCAGGAGCAGCAGTGCGGTCGTATAGGGTTTCCGTATCATCATAGCGTTCGGCGTGTGGTTGCGCAAAGATAGGAATTATTTCTTTTCCAGTTCGCTGAGCGACTCCATTTTTTTCTTCTCCAGGAATTCGTAGACGCCGCAGAGGTGTTCGCGGACGCGCTGGTGGCCGAACTCATAAACTTTGCTCACCAGGCCGTCGAGGAAGTCACGGTCGTGGCTGACGACAATCAGCGTGCCGTCGAAGTCCATCAGTGCCTGCTTCAGGATGTCTTTGGTCTTGAGGTCGAGGTGGTTGGTGGGCTCGTCCCCTTAGATTTGCGCAATAACAAGGAAATACGGTTGGAATGATTACTTTTGTTGT
>CATXSD010000078.1 GCA_958402075.1 Mediterranea massiliensis
GGTGTGGTGCTTTGTGGCGGGCGGTGTGCTGCTCTATGTGCTGGGAGCGGTGCTGGCCGTGCTGTGGATTATCCTGAACTGCGGCTACATGATGCTGGAGCCCAACGAGGCGCGGGCCATGGTGTTCTTCGGTCGGTACAAGGGTACGTTCCGCGAGACGGGGTTCTTCTGGGTGAACCCCTTCATGGAGGCCAAGAAGCTGTCGATGCGTGCACGCAACCTCGACGTGGAGCCCATCAAGGTGAACGACAAGATCGGTAACCCCGTGCTGATAGGCCTCGTGCTGGTGTGGAGGCTGAAGGATACGTACAAGGCGATGTTCGAAATCGACGCGCAGACCATGGCCAGCGCGGGCACGACGTCGAGCGACGGCAAGGCGGTGAACATGGGCAATGCCGTGGCCAACCGCATGAACGCTTTCGAGAACTTCGTGAAGATTCAGAGCGACGCCGCCCTGCGCCAGGTGGCCGGGCAGTATGCCTACGACGACAACGAGGGTGCCGACGGCGAACTGACCCTCCGCTCGGGCGGTGAGGAGATCAACGACCAGCTGGAGCAGAAGCTCAACGAGCGCCTGGCCATGGCGGGCATCGAGGTGCTGGAAGCCCGCATCAACTACCTGGCCTATGCGCCCGAGATTGCGGCCGTGATGCTGCGCCGCCAGCAGGCGTCGGCCATCATCAGTGCCCGCGAGAAGATTGTAGAAGGGGCCGTGTCGATGGTCCACATGGCGCTGGACAAGCTCTCGAAGGACGAAATCGTGGAGCTGGACGAGGAGAAGAAGGCGGCCATGGTGAGCAACCTGCTCGTGGTGCTCTGTGCCGACGAGGCTGCCCAGCCGGTGGTGAATACGGGGACGCTGAACCATTGATGGCGTACTCGGACAAGTGAACGGGTTCGGACACAAGAACATAAAAACAATTTTTTCTTTTGTCTTTTTGTTCTTCTGTCAAAAAATAATAGGACACAAGAACATAAGAACAAATTTTCTTTTGTCTTTTTGTTCTTCTGTCAAAAAATAATAGGACACAAGAACATAAGAACAAATTTTTCTTTGTCTTTTTGGTTCTTCTGTCAAAAATGAGATATATATGGTAGGATTTAATAGTGGAAGTGAAGTGGTCTATCAGTGCAGCACCCGCCTGACGGCCGGCTCCGGCATCGGAGTGGGGGTGTTCATCGCGCTGGTGTTTGCCTGGATACTGGGGCGCGACTGGCTGCTGATGGACACGAGTAACCTCTGGATGATTGCCGTCTTCATGCTGGTGGGCGTGCTCATCGCCCTGCGGGGTGTCTACCTCTATTGCCGTCCGCGTGTGGAGACGAGGCGCGTGGTGGTGGGCAACCTGACGCACCGCCTCTACCTGCGCAACAAGCCCCTCTTCGTGCTCTTCACCGGCGGCGTGTATGCGCTGGTGGTGGTCGGGGTGACGCTGGTCTTCGACCTGATAGAGTGGGCGGTGGAAGGCTTCGATGCCGCCGTATGGGCCGACCGCTTCCGCCTGCGCAACCTGATGATTGTGGCGCTGGCCTTTGTGGGCGGTGCGCTGAAGTATTACCTGGATTATTACTATTACAGCCGTTGGCTGAAGAACAATGGATAATTGATAATGGACAATGGATAATTGGAAAATTACGATATGGGCTTTGCTCTTCCTGCTGGGCGGAAGTGCCCTGAAGGGATGGGCGCAGGACGACCGTCGGGTGCGTGCGGAGCGCGTCTATGAACACCTCGTCGAAGGCCGTGGCGACAGCATCTATGCCGTCCTCAACGAAGAGGCGCAGCGACAGCTCTCGCCCGCCGTGTTTGCCGACACCTGGCGCCAGCTGACGGGCCAGTTCGGCGCGTTGCAGTCGGCCGGAGCCTGGACGCAGGAAGCCGTGCAGGGCGTGGAGCTGTGCCGCCGTGACCTGACCTTCGAACGCTACCGCCTGCGCCTGCTTGTGGGCTTCGACGCCGACGGGCGGCTGAACACCATCCGCGTGGTGCCCGCCCCCGAACCTGCCGGAGCGCCTGCCGTGGCCTTCGACCGCACGCTGATGGAAGAGCGCGACACCGTGGTGGTGACCGACGGCTACCGCCTGCCCGCCACGCTGACCCTGCCCCGCCTGAAAGAGGAGGGCCGGCGCGTGCCCTGCGTGGTGCTGGTACACGGCTCGGGCCCCAACGACCGCGACGAGACCATAGGCCCCAACAAGCCCTTCCGCGACCTGGCCTGGCTGCTTGCCTACCGCGGCATCGCCACCCTGCGCTACGACAAGCGCACGAAGGTCTACGGCGCCGATTGCGTGCCGCAGGGCCGCCGGCTGGACATGGACGTGGAGACGGTGGACGACGCCCTCTCGGCCGTCCGTCTGGCAGCCGGTCTGCCCCAAGTGGCGGCGGACAGCGTCTTCGTCCTCGGCCACAGCCAGGGCGGCATGATGGCCCCGCGCATTGCCCAGCGTTCGCCGCAGGTGGCGGGCATCATCATCGTGGCCGGCCCTGCCCGTCCCTTCGAGGACCTGCTGGTGGAGCAGTCGGAATACCTCGCCTCGCTGACCACGCCCAGCGAACAGACGCGCGCCCAGCTGGACGAGCTGAAGCGGCAGGTGGCCAACGTGAAGCGCCTGAGTACGCCCGCCTTCAGCGACACCATCGCCCTGCCGCTGGGCCTGCCCAAGGAATATTGGGAGTTTCTGCAAACCTACCAGGCCGTGCCTGTGGCCTCGGCGCTGACCTGCCCCGTGCTGGTGCTTCAGGGCGAGCGCGACTATCAGGTCACCATGCAGGACTACGGCCTGTGGCTCATGGGCCTGCTCGCCCGCCCCAAGGCGCAGCTCAAGTCCTATCCCGCGCTGAACCACCTGTTGCAGGAAGGCAAGGGCAAGTCCACCCCGCTGGAGTATAACGAGGCGCGCCCCGTGCCCTCCTACGTGGCCGACGACGTGGCCGGCTTCATCCGTGGCAGGGATGTGCGTTGATTGTTGTTTGTCTGGTAAAAATACGTATAGAGAAAGTGGCAACAAAGAAAGAAAATACAACCAAGAGTTTTGTCCTGCGCGTGGACGCCGCCACGATGGATGCCATCGAGAAGTGGGCGGCCGACGAGTTCCGCAGCACCAACGGCCAGCTCCAATGGATCATCAACGAGGCCCTGCGCAAGAGCGGGCGGCTGAAGAAGGCGAAGAAGCGTCCGGCCGATGAGGACCCCGCGGACGAAGCGGAGGGCAAGGCTCCCGAAAAAGAATAAGCCGATGGAAATGATGAAAAGACAAATGATATTATGGATGGCGATGCTTTGCATGGTGCTGGGCGTGGAAGCACGACCGGTGGCCTGCACAGACTGGCCGCGCGACCTGGACTCCCTAGCCCGATGGCTGCCCCAGCGGCACTACGACTTCTTTACCGTCCGCAGTCGGGCCGATTTCGACCGGGGTATTGAGGTCTGGAAACGCCGGAGCCGCAACGGGCTGTCCGACCTGCAGATGGCCTTGGGGCTGCAGCAGTGGATTGCCACCTTCGGCGACCTGCACACCAACCTGAACTTCACCCCTCTGCTCGACCGCAACCGCCTGTTGCCCCTGGGCCTGAAGTGGATGGCCGATGGCTTGTACGTCGTTACCGCTCCCGTGGGGCAGGAAGCCATGTTGGGTTGTCGGTTGGTGGAGCTGAACGGCACCGCTGCCGAAGTGGTGGCCGACAGCCTGGGCACCCTCTTCTCGGCCGACAACGAGGCGGTGCGCAAGACGATGGTGCCCAATTACCTGTGTTTCGTCCAACTGCTGGAACACTTCGGATTCGTGTCGGACGGTCGCGTCACGCTCAAGCTGGCTTCAGCCGATGGCAGCCTGCAGGAACACGAGCTGACGTCCGGCCCCATAGACCCCAGGCAGCTGGCTACCTTCCGTCCGAGCGGCTTGCCCCTCTGCTATCGGAATGCCCGTACCCTTTTTACCCTGCACTACGAGGCGGCGGACAGCCTCCTCTACATCCAGTACAACAAGTGTTGGAGCAGGGAGCTGGAAGAAGCCAATGGCAACAAGTCGGTAGCCTCCCGCCTGCCTTCGTTTGCCGCGTTGGAGGACAGTGTGTTCGCCACGCTCCGCCATCGGCCCGTCAGCAGGCTGGTGTGGGATGTCCGCTTCAATGGGGGTGGTAATTCGCAACCGGGCACCCGTCTGGCTGAAAAGCTGGCCGACTTCATGCATCGGATGGACAATCCGCCCCGCGTCTATGTGGTGCTGGGGGCGGCCACCTTCTCGTCCGCCATTCTGAATGCGCTGGACTTCAAGCGCCTGTTGGGTGCCTGCTGGGTGGGAGAGGAAACCTCCGGCAAGCCCAACCATCTGGGCGAGGTGCGCAGCTTCACCCTGCCCGCTTCGGGCCTGCAGGTGCAATACTCCACCAAGTATTTCAAGAACGTGGACGAAGAGGTCGACACGCTGGTGCCCGACGTGCACATCCCGATGACTTTCGACGATTATCGGCAGGGAGTGGACCCTGTCTATGAGTGGATTAAAAAACAATGACGATTATGATACGAATGAAGTCTTTCCATCTGTTTGGTGTGAACTTGGGTCCTTTCTCGGCCCACGATTGTCCCGATGTACATTTCCGCCCCGCCGTTGTCGATTGGGTGGTGGAAGGCGTGGCCCTGCTCCTGGTCGTGCTGGGCTGGGTGGGCGTGCTTTGGCAGTATACCGCGCAAGGCGGACAGGCGGATGGCAGCCTGTGGGTATCGGCCATCTCGTCGCTGTTCGTGTTTGCACTGATGGTGACGGGTGCCCGCCTGCCTGTGCGCTTCATCCGCTTCCCTGTGCGCGTAGATGCCCGCAACGTGGGGCAGCAGTACGTGTGCGTGGTGCGCCTCCTGCGGGCGTTCAATGTCTGCATCAGCCTGCTCTTTGCCGTCGGCCCCTGGACCGACCACCATCTGTGGGCACGCATCGCCTTCCTGGCCGCGCTGGTGCTGATGGGCCTCTCCCTGGCCGTCTACTACGTTGCGGCACTGCGGCTGAAGTAATAATACCTAAAACTACCTATTTCCCTCCCCACAATACCCGCTTTTGGGTATTGCCCCCCTTTGAGTGCCCCCGTACCTTTGCACTAACAAAAAATTATAAAAAATAAGGGAAATGAAACAAAAGGTATGGGGCCTTTCATTGGGCCTGATGCTCTGTACAGGAGCACTTTACGCCGACGAGGGAACGACCTCTCAACGGACGGAGTCCGACGGACGGGCCAAGCTGGCAAGTATCGAAGCCGTGCAGAAAACCGACGCCGAAGCCGCTCCCCGCAAGCGGCGCTTCACCATCGGCGGCTATGGCGAAGCCGTCTACAGCTACAACTTCTATAGTGACAACTACCTGCGCTACGACAGTCCGCAGGACTACAAGGACGACACGCACGGACGCTTCGACCTGCCCCATGTAGTCATCATGCTGGGTTACGACTTCGGCAAGGGCTGGACCATGGGCAGCGAAATCGAGTTCGAACATGGCGGCACGGAGAGTGCCGTCGAGATTGAGGAACACGAAGGCGGCGAGTACGAAAGCGAAGTGGAGCGCGGCGGCGAAGTGGCCCTCGAGCAGTTTTGGATCCAGAAGTCCTTCTGCCCCCAGTTCAACATCAAGCTGGGCCACATGGTGGTGCCCGTCGGCATGACCAATTCCCACCACCTGCCCACCGAGTTCTTCGGCGTCTATCGCCCCGAGGGCGAAAACAGTATCCTGCCCTGCACGTGGCACGAGACGGGCATCAGCCTTTGGGGCCGTGCCGGCCAGTGGCGCTACGAAGCCATGCTTCTGCCGGGCCTCGACTCCGACCGCTTCGGCAGCAAGGAATGGATCAAGGGCGGAGCGGGCAGCCCCTACGAATTCAAGATCGCCAATGCCATGGCGGGCGCCTTCCGCGTGGACAACTATTCGGTGAAAGGCCTGCGCCTCTCGCTCAGCGGCTATGCGGGCAACTCCTTCAGCAACACCCTGAAGAAGGCCACCAACGCCGTTTACGACGAGGTGAAGGGCACGGTGCTCATCGGTTCGTTCGACTTCTGCTACGACGCCCACAACTGGGTGGCACGCGGCAACTTCGACTACGGCCACCTGTCCGACGCCGACCTCATCACCCGCTACAACCAGAGCTTCTCCAAGGACTCTCCTTCGCCCAAGCAGCCTGTGGCGTCGGATGCCATTGCTACAGGTGTGGAGGTGGGCTACGATTTCCTCTCCCTCAATCACCGGCGGGCCGACAAGGAACAACACCTCTACCTCTTCGGCCGCTACGAGTACTACGACTCCATGTACAAGACCGCCAAGAGCGTGACCCACTACGAGGAATACGGCCGCCAGCGGCTGGCCGTGGGCATCAACTACTATCCGATGAAGGAAATCGTCATCAAGGGCGAATATTCCATCGGCCTCCTCAAAAGCCAGTTCAACAACGAGCCTGCCGTGTCGGTAGGCGTGGCCTATGCGGGCTTCTTCAACCTGTAATAGCTCACACCACAGATTACGCAGATTGACACAGACCTTTCTTGATTTTCAGATTGTCAGGTCGATGAATCTGTGATAATCCGTGTAATCTGTGGTGAAGATTTGATTTTACTTGAATACATTTTATAATAACCAAAAACATAAGACACAATGAAAACGTTTCTGAAATTTCCGCTCTGTCTGGCTCTGGGAGCCATGATGGGCATGAGTATGACATCTTGTAGCGACGACAACGACGACTCTACCGTCGGAACCGAACTTTCGGCCCAGGAACAGGCCTTGAAGGAAGTGGTGGCCGACTTTGTAGACAAGACTGTGGTCCCTTCCTATCAAGGCATGGCCGATGCTGCCATGAATCTGCACAGCCTGTGCATCGACATCCGCACGAAGAAGCAGGACGGCACCCTGACCACTGCCGACGTGGAGGCTGCCTGCGAAGCCTGGAAGCTGGCGCGCGACTATTGGGAGAAGAGTGAGGCCTGGCTGTTCGGCCCTGCAGGCGACTACAACGTGGACCCCCACATCGACTCCTGGCCGCTGGACAAGACAGGCATGGACGCCCTGCTGAACAACCCCGCCCAGATGGCGCAGATGGACGACGAAGGCAACTATGTGGGCAACTACCTGGGCTATGCCCTCCAAGGTTTCCACGCCATCGAATACCTGCTCTTCGAACTGACCCACACCAATGCCAGCGGCAACGCTACGGCCAGCTCGACCAGCGTGGCCCACAACCTGAACTATACCACCGAACAGCTGAACTACCTCGTGGGGCTGGCCGGCGACTTGCGCAACCAGTGCGTCCTGCTGGAAGCCTGCTGGGCAGGGACAGAGAACGTATCGGCCGAGAAGCAGCAGATCCTGACCGACACCGAGCTGGACAAAGGCAAGAACTTCGGCGGGAACATCAAGAATGCAGGCGCGGCAGGCAGTGAGTATGTCAACTACCTGGATGTGGCCTACGACATGATTACGGCCGGCATACAGAACATCGCCAACGAGGTGGGCAACATCAAGATAGGTAACCCCACGGGCAAGGGACTGCCCTCGGGCGGCATGGAGTACGACCCCAGCTACATCGAGTCGCCCTACAGCCTGAACTCCATCCGCGACTTCCAAGGCAATGTCATCAGCATCCGCAACGCCTATCAGGGTTCTCCCTCGGTGGACGGCACCATCCAGCCGGCTACCCACACGCTGAGCACCTACATCGCCACGCTTGATGCCGACCTGGACAGCCGTGTGCAGGCCGCCATCCAAGATGCCTACGACAAGATCAGCCTAATGGGCGAACCCTTCGCCTACACCTGTGGCGCGGCCGAGTACGATAAAGTCAATCAGGATGCCATCGATGCCTGCAACGTGATGAACAACATCTTCGACGAGGTGAAGACCTTGTTGCAGGCCAACCATTAAAGATAGAACAGAAATAAAGAAAAGTCAATGATGAAAAAGACCTGTTTTTATGTAATCCTTGGAGCCGCTCTGAGCCTGACGGCCTGTAGCGACGACGACGTGAAGGGCGACAATCCATCGCCCGAGACGCCCGCTGAGCTGCCCGACTGGTACTACACGGGCGGCGAACTGGGCACTACCTCCAACTCTACCTCCACGGCCTTCGAAGACCCCACACCCGTGGTCGAGGCCGATGCCACCATGAACGCTGCCTTCAACCGCGGCGAGCAGTTCTTCGAGAAACCTTTCACGGCCAACTTCGACGGTATGCGCCATGGCCTGGGGCCGCTCTACATCCGAACCTCGTGCATGCATTGCCATCCTGGCTACGGACATGGCAAGAGTCAGAACAACGGTACGTTCAATACCAACGAGATAGGCAACGGCTATCTGCTGGTGGTCTACAACCCCGAGACCGATGCCTACGTGTCGTGGCTTTCGGGCATGCCTCAGACCAAGGCCGTGGCCCCCTTCAAGGCACCGCTCGACGAGACGCAGATCACCATCACCTGGCACGAATATACGGACGCCTTCGGCAACAAGTTCCCCGACGGCGAGACCTACCAGCTGCGCTACCCCGAGGTAGACATCCCCAAGAGTGCCATCTACGTGGCCAACCGAGGCTATGACGTGGGCGAGTACGAGGTGCGCTTGGAGTCTACCATCGGCATCTATGGCACAGGTCTGCTCGACGCCATCACGGACGACGACCTCAAGGCGCAATATGCCCTGGAGGAGAAGGACGGCTACCTGCCCAACGGACTGAACCCCAACATCTTCGCCAACGGCGACTGGACGGGCCAGTATGCCAATACTTCGCAGGGAGGCGACGGTACGAAGTATCCCTACCGCTATACCTACGCCCTGAGCCGTGGCCCCTTGCAGGACGCGGCAGGTGCCAACGCCTTTTGGAACATCACCAACGCCACCCGCAGCGACCGCCGCTTCCACTACCTCGACGCGGCAGGCTCCTATGCCCGATATGCTTCGCAGGACCCTGACATCCAGGCGGACTTCCCCAGCTACATTGCCCAGGTGTCCACGCCCGAAGAACATCCCGAATGGTTTACGGACAACGTGGCCGACAACATCTACAACTACCTGACGTCGAAGACGCTGCCCGTTGAGGTGAGTGACCAGGACTACATCGACCTCATGGTGTGGCATCGGGGCCTGGCCGTGCCTGCCGCCCGCAATGTGGACGACGAGGACGTGCTTCGCGGCAAGGAACTCTTCTCGGAGATAGGTTGCGCCTACTGCCACAAGCCCACATGGACGACGGGCGACGACGAGATACGCGACCCTGCCCGCTTCTTCACAGGCGACAAGGCCAGGCAACTGCCCCGCTATCCGCATCAGAAGATCTGGCCCTACACCGACATGGTGCAGCACAAGCTCCACATGGTGAACGACATCCGCACAGGCTGGTGCCGCACCACTCCGCTTTGGGGACGCGGCCTGCACCAGCGTTGCACAGGGGCCGAGTATGCCGACCGTCTGCACGACTGCCGTGCGCGCACCACGATGGAAGCCATCCTATGGCACGGCACCAGCGAGCAGAGCGATGCCTACTACACCGTCCAGAAGTTCCGCGAGCTCTCGAAGGAGGACCGCGATGCCGTGGTGAAATTCATCGACTCCATCTGACAGCTTCCGCTCATATTGACTGCACTGCTTTGCACAGATTACAATCATCGGGCTTGTCTGTGTAAGGCAGTGTTTTTCTGTGGCAGAAAACCTTGCTATTCCTATTAAATCTTTTTTGGGTATGAACATTTTGCGAAATCTCTCTTTCGGCCTGCTGGGGCTGCTTGTCTGTGTCCTGATGGCCGCCACGTGTGCGGAGAAGGTGTGGGGCACTCCCTTTGTCGTGCGTCATGTCTATGGCTCGCCCTGGTTTGTGGCCTGCTGGGCGCTGATGGCCGTTGCGGGTATCGGTTATCTGTGGCGTCGTCGGGTGCAGCGGCGTCGGGCTGTTTTTTTGTTCCATCTCTCTTTGGTGTGGATTTTGTTGGGGGCGCTGGTCACCCACGTGTGGGGCCTGCAGGGGCGCGTACACCTGCGGCAGGGCGAGGCGGTGGAGGCCTTTACCCTGTCCGACGGGCGGACGGCGGCCTTCCCCTTCCGCCTCTCGTTGGAGGAGTTCAGGGTGGAGTATTATGCAGGCACGTCGGCGCCGAAAGACTTCGTGAGCCGCTTCACGCTGGTCGCAGACGACAATGCCTATCAGGGCGAGGTGTCCATGAACCGCATCTTCCGCCATGAGGGCTACCGCTTCTACCAGTCGGGCTACGACTCCGACAGGCAGGGTGTCACCTTGTCCGTGGCCTGCGACCCTTGGGGCATCGGCCTCACCTATGCGGGCTATGCCCTTCTGTTGCTTTCAGCCCTGGCCTTCTTCCTTGATCCTCAGAGCGGGTTCCGCCGCCTGCTCCGCCATCCTTCGCTTCGGGCGGCGGGCGTGGCAGGCCTGTTGCTGGCCGCTCCTTTCGTGCGGGCGGCCGATGACCTTCCGCGCACCTTGCCGCGCGAGACGGCTGCCAGCTTCGGCCGGCTCTATGTCTATTACAACGACCGCGTCTGCCCCCTGCAGACGCTGGCCAAGGATTTCACCATGAAACTCTGTGGCAAGCCCATGTATCGGGGCCTCACAGCCGAGCAGGTGCTGACGGGCTGGTTTTTCTACTACGACGACTGGAAGCAGGAGCCGTGCATCCGCGTGAAGAATGCCGATGTGCGCCGCCTGCTGGGCGTCAAGGGAAAGCAGGTTTCGTTGCAGGACTTCTTCGGCCCTGAGGGCTACCGACTCGATGCCGAGGCCTTGGCCGGCGCTTCTTCAGCCGATGCGAAGGCCGTGGGCGAGGCCAACGAGAAGTTTAGCCTGGTGAGCAGCGTGGCAACAGGGGCGGCTTGGCGCATCTTTCCCTATACGCCCCCGTCGTCGGCCGATGTCTCCCGCCTGGAGTGGCTCTCCCTGGCCGACCGCCTGCCGCGCGACATGCCCCTCGAAGAAGGTGCCTTCGTGCGTGGGGCGATGAACTACGTGGCCGAGCAGGTGGCGCGCAAGGATTTTGCCGAGGTGGAGCGTCTGGTGGGCAAGATACGCCGCTACCAGCAGCGCGAGGGTGGGGCGTTGCTGCCTTCCGCTCTTCGCTTTCGTGCCGAGCGGGTCTATAACCGCTTGAACGACAGCCTTCCGCTGGCCGTGGCTTCTGTTGTGCTGGGGTTGTTCTCCTTCGTCTACTCCGTCCGTTGCCTGATGTTTCGTCGGCGGGAGCGTAAAGGGGTGAGAGGGGCGCAACTGTGCGTGTTGGGCCTGCTGGCCTGCTGGCTGTTGGGGCTGATGGTGCTCCGCGGCCTGGTGAGCGGCCATCTGCCCATGTCCAACGGGCACGAGACGATGCACCTGCTGGCCTTTTGTGCCGCCCTGCTCACCCTCGTCTTCCATCGCCGCCTGCCTCTGGCGCTTCCCTTCGGCTTCTTGGTGTGCGGCCTGGCGCTGGTGGTGTCCATGCTGGGCGAGCGCAATCCGCAGGTGGGGCAGCTGATGCCTGTCCTTGCCTCGCCCCTGCTCAGTGTACACGTGGCGGTCATCATGCTGGCCTATGCCCTGCTGGCCTTCGTCATGCTCAATGGGGTGGCGGCACTGGTCCTGCTTGCTTCGCGCAGGGAGTGTGAAGCTCAGGTGGAGCGCCTTCAGGTGGTGAGCCGCCTGTTGCTCTATCCGGCTGTCTTCCTGCTGGCGGCGGGCATCTTCATCGGTGCCGTGTGGGCCAATGTGTCGTGGGGCCG
>CATXSD010000079.1 GCA_958402075.1 Mediterranea massiliensis
GGGTAGAGGTAGAGCGTGGCGCTCTCTACGGACACAATTTCGCCCTCGTTTTCCAGCTCGTTGAGGTCGGGAAACTCTATCTGGTTGTAATAGCCTGTCAGTCCCTGCAGGTAGGCGCGGTAGCCCATGCTGCTGGCGTGTATCAGATTCTCGATGCCGCTTTGGAGGGTGTCGAGCGGGGTGCCGGCCGCATTGTGCCGAACCCCTGTATAGGCATATTCGGTATTGACGCTGAAGGTCAGCGTGCTTTCAGTGGTCTGGTTGGAAATGTCGCGATAGTGCAGGTTGAGGGTCATTGAGGAGTCGTTCACCAGAAAGCCGGTGATGCAGCTGCTGCCGGGGTCGGCCACGAGGGCCAGGCCGGGGAACACTTTCTTGAAGTCCTCCTGCGTGTCGAGGTAGGTTTCCTCGGTCAGGATGTCGGCCAGCAGCTGTCGGCCCATGTCGTCGGGCAGGCGCACCTCCACCTCGCGTCCGCGTCCGGGCTGGGGCAGGTAACGGAAGCGCGTCAAGGGCGCGTCTTCTGTGGCCGTGACGGTGGTGTTGTACAGGTCCTGGTCGTTGTCCAGTACGATGGGCTGCTTCAGGCGGTAGACGGAGACGGCCTGTGGCGTCAGGGTATCGCCCCAGTAGTGGCCACTGGGTGTCATGCGCAGCACGAGCGAGTCGAACTGGTAGTCGTGCCCGTCGGTGGTGCTGAAGGTGTTCTTTGTATATTCGGCGCAGTAGGTGGCCGTCACTTCGCCCCAGAGGGTGTCGGCATAGTGGCCGAAGTGGCCGATGGTATCCTCGCGCGTCTCGATGGAGTCCATCCGGATGGTGCTCAGGTCTACGGTGCAGGTATTGGTGAAGATGTTGTAGAACGAGCTTTCCACCAGGCTGCTCCCCAGGCTCGAGTTGTTGTCCTGGCAGGCCTGGCAGGCGAGGATACCCGCCAGCAGGCTGTACAATAACTTTCTCATGGGTGCTTCGGTTTCGTTTTTTCCCGCAAAGGAAAGAGAAAAGCGGGGTATGTTCCTACCAAAATCGGCGGTTGGGCCTTTTTTGCCGTTGAACGTGTTCGGCGGCCTCCGGAAGTGCGTTCGACGGATATGGCAGCCTGTTGGTCGGTTCTTTTTGCATACATCCGGCGGGTGACCTATTTTCGCGCTCCGAACACCAACGGAATTATGATATGAATACGAATCGACTATTATTGGGAATGATGTTGCCGCTGGCCCTGCTGGCGGGCTGTACGGACGACGACGAGTATACGCAGGGGCAATGGATGAAGCGCTCGGGTTTCGAGGCCGAGCCGCGTGCCTATGCCTGCAGCTTTACCATCGGAGACAAGGGATACCTGTGCGGAGGCTTCCGCGGGGCGAACAAGGAATATATGAACGACCTCTGGGTGTACGATATGGACAACAACAACTGGGAGCAGCTGGCCGACCTGCCGGCCGCCGGCCGCAAGTATGCCACGGCCTTTGCTCTGGGCGACAAGGGGTATGTGACGACGGGCTCCGTGAAGGACGGCAGCTACTCCAGCTACGTGGCCGACACGTGGGAGTATGACCCGACGTCGGACACGTGGACGCAGAAGGACGACTTCAAGGGCGGCCCACGCGACGGTGCCTTGTCCTTTGTCATCGGCGGATATGCCTACGTAGGTACGGGATATAACGAAGACACGCAGGGCAGTTACAAGGACTTCTACCGCTTCGACCCCCATGCGGCCGCCGGCTCGCAATGGACCAAAGATACAGGCAATGGCGGAGGACCCGAGAAACGGGCCTATGGTACGGCTTTTGTCATCGATGACGTGGCCTACGTGTGCTGTGGTACGGACAACAGTACCAACCTCTCCGATTTCTGGAAGTTCGACGGTACCACGTGGACGCAGCTGCGCGACATTGCCAACACCAACGATGACGAGGACTATGACGACGACTACAACATTGCCCGCTACAGTACGGTGTCATTCGTCATCGGTGGCTATGCCTACATCGCCACCGGTTACCGGAGCGGCGTAACGTCCGATTACTGGAAGTACGACCCCGACCAGGACCTGTGGTACGGTGACTCGGACGATGACTTCACGCCGATAACCGAGGTACACAACAACTATTCGGGCGCTTCTTCGCGCGACGGGGCGGTGTCTTTCTCCAACGGCGAGCGTGGCTTTGTGCTGACGGGCGCTTCGGGCGGCAGTTATTTCGATGATGTCTACGAGTTGCTTCCCGACGAGCAGGAAGAAGTCTGACAGACAGTTTTCAATCACTATAGTATTGGGATAATTATGATTAGGTTTGGGTGGTTGACAAGGACGGGTGTGTTGCTCTTCGTGGCAGCATGCCTGTCCGCCTGTCGGGGCGGTTCGTCGTCCGGCAAGGAGAGTGTCTGGAAATGCCGGTTGCTGGAGGTGGAAGGCGGTTATGGCTATGCCATCTTGCGTGGGCGCGACACACTGATACGTCAGTCGTGCATCCCTGCTATCGGCGAGCGGAAGCCTTTCACCACGCGTGAGGATGCCTTGAAGATAGGTCGCATCGTTTGCGACAGGCTGGAGGCGGGCCAGTCGCCTACGGTCGGCTACAAGGAGGTACGGCAGGCGTTGGGCGAAGACTGAGGGCTGCGCATCGGCATCCGAAAGCATTGTGTCACTTTTCTCCGTTTCTAAGCAGACAAACTGACGGGAAAAGCGGCTTTTGGCTGACAACACCTTTTCCCCATTCGTGCCAACGGGAGGAAGAAACAGGGTGTGGGCAGCCTTTTTTGATGGGAAAACGTCGGTTGGGGCGGGGCAAAGTGCATGTTTTCCCTCGGCAACGTGCAGGTTTTCCCTCGGCAAATCGGATGTTTTCCCTCGATAAAAGCATTGTTTTCCGAGGGAAAAGGCATTGTTTTCCCCGCTTTCGGGCTTCGGGGCGCCCGTTTTCATGGTTCCGGAGCCTGGAAGGGCGGCTTTCCGCCCTGTTTTTCTTCCAGAATTTTTGTAAGGATTTCGCTACCGCGTTGAGGCATAGCGGATAAGGTTCTCCGCGCTTCGTTCTTTTGCACCGGCCTGTCCTTCGGGCTGAACGGAGCGATTCTCAGGCGGTAGGCGTGTCAAAGTGTCACGGATTGACAAAATGAAAGGGCGCGTTGGAAAATGCCGGAGGCAGCCTTTGCCGGAAGACGTTAAAATAAGGAACAAATGCCGGGGGAGAGATTCTCTTCTTTCTTCGTCCTCTTTTTCCGCTTCCGTTATCCGAAATGCTTCCGCAGGATACCCTCCTTTCTGCAAATGTCCCCCCCTCCGCAAGGCTTTTCGAGAGCGTAATATCTCTGGTTTACAGTGTGTTGTTCGTTTGGCATGTCCCGTTCATTTATCCCCCTGCCTTGTTTTCTCATTTAAGTCCTCTTGCTTATTTTTGACCTTGCCTATGGCGAGGGATGGCCGGCTTCGGCAGGCGGCCTCCGCACAGGTAATATTTGTGGAAAGCGGGTTCCCGGCGCGGGGCACCGGCAGGGACGGATATTCATTTATTCACTTAAATAAAATCATCTGTATGGAGACAAAAAAGAAGTATTATGGAATCAAGGGAGACAAGGAGTTTCCCAGTTACATGAGCGAGTTTTTTCAGGCATGGCCCGAGAAGTTCGAGGAGCGGAAGAATATGGTGAAGCCTGCCTTCTATGGTCTGTTGGCTGTGGTGTGTGTATTCATTGTCATCTTTCCGCAGATCATCCCTTTGTTGCCCCTGTGGTTTATTCGGGTGGCGGGCGTGGTCGGTGTCCTGTTTTTCGGCATCGGTGCCTGGATGGCTTCGTCGGACACATATAACATGGAGAGCGGCGGCAAGGTGAAGAGCCTGAACGTAAAGAAGTTTGTCCGCGACGAGACGGATGCCGGCAAGATAGTGGAGGCTTTCGTGCGTCACGACTTCCGTTACCTCACCGCCCTTCCCAGCGGCAATAACCAGCCCGTACAGCTCCACGTTTGGGAGGACGCCCTCGGCAAGGAATTCTATTGCCTGCTGACGACCTACGTGTCAAGCTCCGAAATCGTGGGCCTGGCCGAGCCCGTGGTATTGAAGGGTACGGAGTATGAGGACAATGCCGAACTGTTTTATCACATGTGCGACGGCGAGGAATGATGCCGCCTGTCATTGTTTGTAACTGAAATCATTGTTTACCATGAAAAGAATCTGTTTTTTTCTGCTGCTTGTCCTCCTGTTGGCGGGGCAGGCGGTTGCACAGAAGGAGTATCCCATCGAGCAGGTGTCGGTCATCAACGTAGGCGACGGACGCTTCCTCTACCGTGACCTGAAGACCGACAAGCCGCTCGACGGCGACCGCCGCATCATCGACGGCTATCATTCGGCCTACATCCAGGCGGAGTTCAAAGACGGCTTCTATAACGGCAAGTATGCCGAGTACGAATACAACAAGCTGCGGTGCGAGGGCGCCTACCGCGACGGGCGCAAGGAAGGTACCTTCAAGTTCTACGACAGCGAGGGCAGGGTGAAGGAAGAGAAACCCTACAAGGACGGCAAGCTGGACGGTGTGCACCGCACCTTCTACACTTCGGGCCAGCTGGAGCGCGAGGTGAATTACAGGAATGGCCGTCAGGACGGCAAGGAGTTTTACTACGACTACGACGGCACCCTGCGCCGCGAGCACAACTACCGCGACGGCCGTCAGGTGGGCAAGCAGTATTCGTTCGTGCAGGGCTCGCACGAGTATTACCAGACCTCATACTACAATGAGCAGGGCCTGCAGGACGGCGACTATACCGAGGTGTACACCTTCGGCCAGCCGCGCGTCACGGGCCACTATGCCAACGGGCAGAAGGACGGCGTTTGGACAGAAATAGCCGAAAGCGGCGATACGCTCTACATTGCCACCTACCGTGCCGGGCATGAGGAAGGACTGCAGGTGCGCTTCAGCCGTGAGACAGGCACCCGCACCAAGGAATATCACATGAAGGGCGACCGTCCCGACGGGCTTTTCCGCGAGTACAACCCCTACAACGGTGAACTGATTTACGAAGCCACTTACCAATATGGCCGCCTGCACGGCAAGGAGCGCAGATTGGTGCGCGACAACCGCTACGACTATTGGGAAACCTCCACCTTCGTCAACGGCCGCAAGACGGGTCCCTTCGAGTCGCGCTACATCAAGAACGACCGTGTGCGCGAAGCGGGCGAATACCGCAACGGGCATCGCATCGGCCGCTGGAAGCTTTACGACATTGACGGCAAGCTGGAGAAGGAATGGGAAGAGACAATGTAAGCGTGAGGCATTCACCCTGAACTATGAGCAGGCGAAGGCGAAGAATAGACGGAGGCGGTGAGCCGATACGGGCCCGCATGGCTCCCAAGCGGAAACCCCTGGCAGCATGGAAGATAGCGGTACCTGTCATCGTAGTATTCTTTCTGCTGCATTGCCGGATGTGGTATGCCGAGGAAGAGTGGTTGTGGCGTGTCCTTCTGGCTGATGCCGGTTATCAGGACATCACAGGAAATTGTACACTGGTACTTGGTGCGATAGGATTGGGGGGATGGATGCTCTATGCCCGATGGCACAGACCGCCTGCCGAGGGTGACAGACTGTGGGAATGGCTGCTGGTGAACTTCCTTCATGGCTGCTACTGGGCGTCGGGGGCGATGGTGCTCTGTACCAACGTGGTTGTGGTTTTTTTGTTTTGGCTGAACAGTCAGTTTGTTTCGGAGGTGGCAGACCATATTTATGCTGTCGTCCAGGTGGAACTGCACGACCGCACTCCCCGTTCGTTTCCGGGCCGGTATTCTGCGAGAGAGCTGCTTAATACTTTTTCTTACGGCGAAGTAACGGTATCAGACAGTTCGGGTTTCCGCCGGCTGTATCTTCCTTTGTCCGAAGCCCGGCGCTTGAGTTCTATACGCGGGTGCTATTTGCAAGTGAAATCGGCCGAAGGGTGGTTGGGATGGGGAGACATCCGTCACTGTTCCCTGGCTGTCTGTACGGAAACTGAAAAAGAAAATGACACGCTGCCTTCTGCGAAAAAGGACCCTCTCTTTACCTATACGTGGAGAGATATTCTTATCTTTGCCCGTCTGCGGGGCATCGATTGGAAAGATACGACCTGGGTTCGTATCGGCCGTTATTGGGAAGGAATGGACAGTATCCCCACGTGGCGTATTTACATACGTAATGCTATGAACGGCGACCGCATCAGGGTGATATCGGTACACGGACAGACGGGTGAAGTAAGGGCCGATTCCCTGTTGTCCTCTAGTGAAGTGTGGTCCGATATATCTGTAAAATCAGGAAAATGAATAAAATGATGTCTGTAAAATACAACTTTAAATTACCTTTGGTCCTGCTGGTATTCTGCCTGCTGCTGGCCGGTTGCGGCCCCGACCACCGCATCTCCCGGGCCGAACAGCTGATGGCCGAGCGGCTGACCGACAGTGCTGTGAGCGTCATGCAAGGCATTGAAAATCCGTCGCGGCTTTCCCGGCGCGACTATGCGCTTTATGCCCTCCTTATGGCGGAGGCTTCTCATCGCAAAGGAGAGCTTACTGCGGCTACCGATACCTTGTTGCTGCCTGCCATCCAATATTTCAGCCAGTCGGGCGATTCATCCTACGCCGAACGGGCCCTTTATTGCAAGGCCCACCTGGAACGCCGCCTCTACCGGATGGATGCCTCGATGCAGTCGTTCATCAGGGCGCTGTCGTTCCTGCAGGGACGGGACGACTACGAACAGCTTTATCGGGTGAACACCTGGCTGGGCGTGGTGTGCATGAACCAGGGCGACTATGCTTCCAAGGTGAAGTATTCGAAGGCGGCGCTGGAGGCAGCTCTCAACCTGGGGAATGTCTTTTATAAGAACATGGCCCTGTGCGACATTTCCACCGGCTACTATTTTCTGAACCGTCAGGACAGTGCTCTCTACTATGCACAGACGGCTTACGAGGCCGCTTTGACCGACTCGGTGCCCCGTCAGTTATTGCATGTGTACAACAATCTGGGACATATTTATGCCGAGATGGGCCAGCCGGACAAGGCATTGGAATACATCGACCGGTCGATGGCCCTGCGTCCGGCCCGTGACAGCATCGCCATCATCAGTCTCTATACCACCAAGTGCAAACTATTCGGGCAGATGGGACGCTATGATTCGGCGGCCTGTTATTACCGTTTGTCGGCCGGTTGCACGGTGCCCAGCGTACGGGCCGACGCGCTTCATTATATGTCGGAGATATACCATAAGACGGGCAACGACCGGGAGGCTTATTCCCTGCTTGCGCGCTTCATGGCGTTGTCCGACACTCTCCGCGAGCAGCGGCACACGGAGGAAGCCATTGCCCTTCAGGAACTTTATCGGCACGAACAGCTGGCGGTGGAGAACCTATACTGGCGTACACAGGCCGACCGTCGTCGGGTAGATATTCTCTGTCTGACTTTGGCTTTTCTGTTGCTGCTTTGGCTGGTCACCATTGTCGGCCTGCTCTATCGGCGCAGCCGCCGGCGGGTGAAGTTCCAGCAACGGCGTCTGCATACGCAGGCCGAGGCGCTGGAGCAGGAACGCGAGACGTCGTCGCGCCACCGTCGGCAGGTGGCCGAGATGGAGCGGAAGGTAGCCTGCCTGAAAGAGACCTTCTTCCGCCGCCTGAGCCAACGGGTCTTCCAGGAGATAGAGCGGGGCGGCAACATCATCCTTTCCGACGAAGATTGGGACGACATCGTGCAGAACGCCAATTCCATCTTTGACGGCTTTACCGGCCGCCTGCAGCAACGCTATCCGGCGTTGAACAAGGAAGACCTGCGTTACTGCTGCATGGTGAAGATGCAGCTGTCGCAGGCCGAGATGGCACAGATCATGCACTTGGAAAAAGATTCGGTGAAGAAGCGACTGAAGCGCATCCGCATGGAGAAGATGGGGGCCGGGGGAGGCGTCACGCTGGAAGATCTGTTGCGGGAGTTCTGACCGGTTCTCTTTCACGGCCTGGAAGTACGGGCAGGCATGAAGTGTACCTTCGTTTCTCTTTGTTCCGTTTGATGGAGTTGCGACACGGTGCTTCGTGACCCTCTGACACGGTGCTCCGTGAGGGTGTCATGCAGTGCTTCGTCAGGGTGTCATGAAGCACTGTGTCGCGACCTCACGGAGCACTGTGTCAGGACGGCATGTTCCGCCTCTTGCCTTGTTCTTCTCTTCGGAGTTTACCTCTGCCTTCTGTGGCTTGGTACGGGCCCATTCAGTAAAATGTCCCCTGGCGTCTCCTTGTCTGCAAGGGATTAAAGTGCTGTATGACATTGTTTTAATATAACGTTTCTTTCAACCCTTTTATCCCCCTCCTTCATTTCCCTGTTTATGGATTAGCCGTTACTTTTGTTCATACCAAAAAAACTGTAACTGTAATGGAAGGGAGGGAAATATGACAGCTCTGATTTGTGGACTGGCCGGTGTGGCATTGCTCCTTGTGCTATGGTATGTGTGGACGGCCAACAATCTGATAGCCAAACGGAATCGGGTCAGGCAATGCCGCAGCAGCATCTGTGTGGTGCTGAAGCAGCGCAACGACCTGATACCTAACCTGGTGGCGAGTGTAAAGACGTATATGGGGCATGAGAGCGAGGTGCTGGTGCGCATTGCGGAATTGCGTTCGCGTCTGTCGCCTTCGGCGTCGGAAGGCGAACAGATCAGGACAGGCGGCGAATTGTCGTCCCTGTTGTCGCGGCTGAACGTGTCGGTGGAGGACTATCCCGAACTGAAGGCCGACGGGCAGTTCCATCGGCTGCAGGCCAACATCGAGGAGATGGAGCTCCAGCTGCAGGCCATCCGCCGGACCTATAATGCGGCGGTGACGGACTATAACAACGCCATCGAGATGTTTCCTTCGTCTGTCGTGGCCCGCAGGCGTCGTCATGTCGAAGAACCGTTGATTGAGATACCCGAGGAGGAACGGCGCAATGTTGATGTGACCGGACTGTTCGGAAAGTAAGTTCATGAATGTATCGGCCTGATACCTTCACAAAATAGCTGATTATGGATACAATCGATTTCAAGGCATTGGAAGCGGAACTGCACGGCGAGCTGGTCCGTGTGGAAAGATGGCGCCGCGTGGTGCGGGTGCTGAGTGTGGCAGTTTATTCGCTGGTGTTCTGCTGGTTCATGTTTGTGCTGTTTGGCGGCCTGCTGCTGGCACGGCTGGGTTGGGACGACTATGGAATGCTGACACGGACCCTGGTGCCTGTATTCATCGGGTTGGTGGTATTGAGTTTTCTGTTGTCGCGCAGCATGGCATCCTTCCGGCGGCAGGAAGCGGTGGCCGTAAGGCGGGTGATGCAGGCCTTGATGCCGCAGGTCGGTTTCTCCCTGTCGTCGGAGGCGGACAGCGAACTGCTGGGGGGCAGCCGCCTGTTCACGGTGTCGTTCGGCGACACGCGGTTGGGCGTGGAGACTTACGGCGAGATCGAATCGGCCGACGGCCGGTTGCATGTGGCCGACGTGGCCGTCTCCTACGGATGGGTCAACCGTTGGCAGTATCATCCCGTAGCCGGCTATTTCGTGATGCTCTACCGCCATGTGCTGCGGCCTGTCTTTGCTGCGCGTATGGAGAGCAGTGCGTACAACTTCCGCGGCATGTTCGGCTGGTGTCGGACGGAACGCCGCTACGAGGGCGACATCTTGGTACTCCCCGACCGTCTGGAAGACAAGGCCGGATACCTGGCCCGGCAGATACAGGCCCTGCACAAGCGCTTCCATGCCCGCCTCGTGGTGCTGGAAGACCCTGAGTTCGAGCGGCGGTTTGTGGTGTATGCCGACGACGAAGTGACGGCCCGCATGCTGCTGACGCCGGCCCTGATGCGGCGTCTCACCGCCCTGCGCGATGCCTTCGGGCGCGACCTGATGTTTTCCTTCAGCCGCGGCTGTTTCTATTACGCGGCTTCCATGCCACAGGGATTCCTGTGCCTTCGGCCCGACGCGCTGAAGGGGGAGGGACGTATGCTGGAGGAAATCTGCCATGACATTACCCTGGCCTGCCGTGTGGCGGACGGAATATAGCACGAATGCTGAACCTATCCTTTTTAAAAACGATATCATGATATGAAACAGACACCTATTTTTATCCCGCCTGTGACGGACTCCACGCAGAGTTCCGTGTGTATGGAGGCTTATGAGAGGAGTGTTGACCTGTATGGCCAGGGAGCTTTTCTGAAAGCCTTTCAAAGTCTGCTCGATTACCTGAATGCAGATTTCCGCTCCAAGTATGGCAACGCGGAAGGTACCGAATTCCACATTCCCCACGGCTCCATCCTGGTGCACATCTGCGTGGCGGACAACACAATCAGCGTGGTGGCCGACTTCCTGCGCCTGCCCGGGAAAGGGCGTGTGGCCATGCTTCGCCAGGTAGCCGACCTGAACCTCAACAAACTGCTGCTGCCCCGCTTTGTGAAAGAGGGAGAACAGCTCAAGATGGAGTATTCGTGCCCCTTGTCGCAGAGCCATCCGCACAAGATGTTCTACGTGTTGCAGAACATCTGCCACATCGGCGACAAGTACGACGACGAGTTCTGTACCAGGTTCGGTGCCACCCGCTGCTACGAGCCGCAGGTTACTCCCTATCCGTCCGAAGAGGTGGAGCGTATCCATGAAGCCATACAGACGGTCGGCAAGTCTGCGCTCGAGGCACTGAAGGAATACGAGGCCGACCGCCGCTACGGTTATTCGTGGAATGTGCTCGACACGGTTTTCTATCAGATTTCCTACTTTGCCCGTCCGCAGGGACAACTGCTCAACGACCTGGAGAAGGCTGTGGACGATATGGATGCCGAACGGCCCATTGTAGAGGTAGTGGCCAGGGGAAAAGCCTTCCTGGAGAAATTGCTGGCCACTCCCCGCGAGAAGCTGGCCGAAGACCTCTACTTCACCGATACGCTGGTCTCCACCAAGCGCCGTTCCTCGCTGAAGAATGTGCAGGAAAACTTCCAAGGTGTCTACAAGGAGGCTGCCGAAGCCATGCAGAGCGACAATTACGAACGCAGTGCGGTGCGTCTGCTCTACGCCTTCTATGAAGCCTATTTCTACAACGACATGCAGGACGACATCAGCCGCATCCTGTCCAAAGCGCTCCAGACGGCCGGCGGGCAGACGGTGGAGAAGGCATCGGAAGTGCTCTACGAAGCCATGGACCGCATCATGGACGGCGACCTGGACGATGATTTTCTGCCCGATTTGGAAAGTTTGGAAGGCCTGATGGGAGGTGAAGACGCTGCCGAAGCCATGCAGCAACAGATGGCCATGGCCATGCAGATGCAGCAGAAGGCATATCAGGCCATGGCGGGCGAAGAGATGCAGCAGCTGCAACAACAGATGGCCCAGGCCATGATGCGTGGCGACATGGAGGAATATACCCGACTCGTGGCCGAGATACAAAGGAAAGCAATGGGGTTATAACTGAATAACGGAGGACATAGATTTATGGATCAGAATATATACAAATTGGTGTACAAGGTGACGCATGCCGGAGGCTCCGGAAGCTGTTTCTACCTGAAGTCATACGACTTGTTTGTGACGAACTATCACGTGGTCAGCGGATACCATGCCGTGGCCTTGCACGATAAGGACCGTCGTCCCTTCCTGGCCCGTGTGGTGCTGGTGAACCCTTCGCTCGACATTGCCCTGCTGGCTGCCGAGGGTGACTTCTCGCACCTGCCCGAACTGAACCTTGCTTCCGACGACTCGCTGGAGAT
>CATXSD010000080.1 GCA_958402075.1 Mediterranea massiliensis
GTATAGCTCCATTGTTTGCTGATGAATTTTGGGGTACGCGTTGACGAAGTCAGGAAAAAGCAGAGCGTACCGATGTCGAAAGAATTTGCCGCATTCAAAAGCTATCTGATGAGCAAGTAAAACCAGGCTTTTGTTACAGGAAAAAGGCTGTGTCAAGAAATGCCATTAACAGGGTTCTTGATACAGCCTTTTCCTTTACCCGACAAATGAAAACCGATTACAGGTCCTTTTCAAGGTAAGTAAACGTAGTTTTTCCTATGACAAACTTTGTTCCATGATAAAGCTTCTTCCGGACGTTTGTCTTCAGCGGCTTCTTGTCGAACAGAACGCCTTCCTCCAACGCTATCAGATAGAGATTGCCATTTATCATCTTCACTTCAGCCTGTTCTGGCGCAATGGGGCTGGTGATGTCCCACGTCATTTGCAGGTCACAGTTGACCGACTTGCCAATCAATATTCTTTTTGATTGTTCAGGTGCTTTCATCCATTTATAGATTGCGATATCCATATCCTTGATAGGCCCTTCTACCCGGAGGAAGTATCGTTCGGACTTCGGACAAGTGGCCGCTACACTGATGGCAAATCCGATGCAGTAGATCATGTAGCTCAGGAGCAGGAACTCACGTGTATCGACCTGGGCATTGAAGGAGAATGACCACAAGTACATAGACCCCAGCCCGAATATGATAGAAATGACCGCACCGATCAATGCCTTCTTTAATTTAATGTCGGTTCCATAGACCACTGCTGATGCGATGACGAGCCCGCTCAACATCCAAGGGATCCAATCGACGAGGAAGGAATTATCCTTGAAGTTCAGTGCTATGGAGATGACACATCCGATGAAGAATGACAGGTAGCTGAAAAGACCTCCAATGAGCGATCGGGCGATGATTTGTAATGTCCTTTTCCATAGCCAACGGCCGTGGCTGGTCAGAAGGCTTAATGAGAAAGTCAGGAAAAAGCCAATGTTCAAACCGTAGAATGGCAGGAACAGAAGGTGGCTGCCGTATTCTTCTACAAGCGTGGTAATTTGTGGGGAACCGGAATCTACACCAAAAATGAGGTATATGAGTTTAACCAGTAACAAATTCTCGTTGTTATGGACGTTGGCGGTAAAATTTATCCAGGCGATAAGGCCTGCAAAGGCTCCGGCTATGATCCACGCGAGGTAAAACGAAGCATTGTGTGGGTCAAACAAGTTTCTTGAGTTATAATAGTGCCGTCCTTGTTTGCAATGTCTTCCGTATTCTGGACACTGGTATTCGTTTTCGTCCCAACAGGATTTGTGAAGTATATGTCGGCATTTTGCAACGATTTCGTCACCTTCCACAAAGGGAGCTTTACAGAAATAACAGGATTGCTCAATCAGCATTCCGTTGTAACTCATGTTCTTACCCGTGTATCGGGTTACGTATTTCCTTTTGAACAACCAATAGCTGATGCCTGGTAGAATGAATTGGAAGATCAAATAGAGCAAGAGGATGGTTATTATGCCAATTAAACAGCCTTGAAGAATGATTTGAAGCGTTGTTGCACCATTGATAATGACAGGATTGTAGATACTTCCTACATTGTAGGAAATGTAGTCGGAAGCAACCAGACTGTCGCCCGAGTAGCAAGTAATCTGAAGCTTGCGTTCCATTCCTCTGTAAATCTTATAGTCGGGATTTACATAGTTGAAGGTGTAGTCAATATAATTACTATTGAACAAATGCAGAATGTTGCTCAATTTTAGTTGCTGATTGGAGGCATTGATGTATTTACCTCCACTTTTATTACAAAGTGCTGTCAGGAAGTTTTGGGACTCTTCGTCTGCCTGGCCGGCAAGCATGTCTTGCTTTTCTCCTATGTTGTTACCCTCATTCTCTTTTCCCAGGTTGAAATAGAAAATGGGGAATGTTCGGGTCGTATCTATTTGTTGGATAATCTGGTGTTACAGTTCGAAGTGTTTGGGGTCAATCGGTTTGTTATGGTTGTAGACCTTTCCGTCAGAGAAGACGAACATGATTTTTCGTGCGGAGGCAAGAAGGCCTGCCGATGGAGTGTTTTTGACTCTCTCGACATATTCGGAAGAATCCTTTTTGAACTCATCTATTTTGGAGGAAAGGGCGCGATAGAGGTATTTTTCTCCTGATTCACTTTTGAAATAGTTGTTCATGACATAATCTGTCGCAATCATGGTTGGAGTCACTTCGCCATTTTTCATAAAGGCAACATGAAGGTGATCCAGCGCAAAGAGTTTTGCCAGATTTCTGATAATCTGATTTTGTTGATTGATTGCAGTGGAATCCAATGTCAGGTCAATCAGGAAAAGTGCGTCTAATTTTAGCTCGTTAATTTCTTTCAGCTTGAGGTTTTCATAACTTTCCAGTTGGGGCTGGGTTTTCGGATCGTAGGCGTTGTTTTTTAAAAATTCTTTTGTCTCGAAATGAATGCTGTCGGCGCTGGTGCTCAGCAACATTGCCGTGAGGGTGTCGTTTATCTCTACGTTCAGATGAAAGCGTTTGTAGTCTGGCTCAAATTCTATTTTAGTGATGTTGATGTTCAAATCTTGCTTGGACGCATTGTTGGTGATATTAAATTGATTGCAGCCCGCCAAAGCGAGAAGTAACATTAACAGAAGCGATATGATGTGGCGGCTTTTCATTGTTGTGGATTATTTTCGGATTATAAATTTTATTAGATAGTCGGATAGTCATTATTGTCTTTGTCCATCATTTCTCGGAGTTTCTTTGCGTTCTCTCGTGCCTGCTTGAGCGCTTTCAGTTTGGCTTGCAACATGTTGAGGAACAATAAAATCATAGCTACTGCGGCCAGGCTATATAAATAGTCTTTTATTCGCTGTAGCCAAGGCTTGTATTCCAAGGCTTGTATTTTATCGGATATATTTTTCAGTTCGATGTACTTTTCTTCTATCGATTGGAAACGGGGAAGGAGGTCCTTGAACTCCTCCGACAGGTTCTTGGCAATGTCATAGTGACTTTGAATTTCTGAGAACAACAACTGTTCTTTCCCTTTCACCTTTTCAAGTTCAGCAGCCAATGTTTTGATCAGTGAATATTCGACTGCCGTTTTATAGAGTTTGGCATAAGTACTGTCTTGTGTCTGAAAAAAGACTTCTGCATCTGCGAAATCTTTTTGTGCATCGAAGAAGTGTTTTTGGATGGCAATCGAGTCCAGCAAGTTCTGTTTGGCCAGTTGATAGTCGGCAACAATCTGCAGTAGGGAGTCGTCTTCGGCTATTTCAATCTGCCTCGATTGGTAATAGGTATTCCATTTGGCGTCGATTGTTGTCACTTTCTGGCTGGCTTCCGTAAGCTGTTCATTCGATGTATATTGTCCAACCCTGGCGGAAATATCTTTGAGTTCCTGATAAAAGCTGAGCATGCGGCTTTCTATTTCCAGCAGATGCATCTCGTCAACAAAACCGTTTGATTCATCCTGCCCCCAGATTTGGGCGCAGGGAAAAATCATTCCGATGCATAGGCAGAACAGCAACCGTATATGATGTCTCAATTCTTTCATACGCGTTATCACTTTTGGCAGGTTTGGCGGAAATAAGCTTTAGCTTTGTTGAATATGTTAAGGGCTGCCTGCTGGTCGTGGTTGATTTCTGTCGCCCGTTGTACGTGCGCCTCAATCAGGGTTATAGCTTGTTTGCATGCAGTTTCCAGGTCTTTTTTCTCAATCTCGTCTGAACTCAATAACCATTTGTTGGTGTTGTTGTCAATTTGTCTGGCTGTTGCCAGAATGTAGTCCGCACTGAGGTCAAGCATTGTGCTCTGCTTTTCTTTTATAACTTGGAATTTACATTGCATCTTTTGGATAGCTTCCACATAGCCGTTGTAGGCTTCTATGCTCGATTGGATATCTGGACAGTCGTTTGTTTCTTCCTTTTTGGGATATTGTTTCAGCAAGAGCGCTTTCATTTCATTGAATATCCCTTCACTTTCAGGCCCCTTCAGGTTGGAGTGCAGGCCGAATTTTTGGTCGAGTGTGGTATATCCCTCTTTGATGCTCTCGACCAGGTTTGCCGCAGCCTCTATTTCCTCTTCTTTTCCGAAACAAGGATCTCTTTTGATAGAAATGTTGTATTTGCGGTTCAAGTCCGTTTGGAAAAAAAGGTCGTATTTAATCTTCTTTCGACTTGTTCGTTCGCTCATGACGAGTATATCTCTTAGCGTGATAGATACATCAGCCATTTCATGAAGAATGTCGAATGTTTGTTCAATGTAGTCGTTCACCATCTTGTATTCGGTCGGCTGTGGCTGAAGTCCCTCATACTCAATCCACTGCCTGAAGATGTGCTTTCTTTTGGGTTTGATGGATTTTCTCAAGGGTTTCATCATCTTATATCTCGCTTTTTCATCCGAGTCCACCACATAAGGTAGCCTGTTGGGCCTAAGCTTATGAAAGCGTACTACATGCGAATAGCGTACATCGCTTTGGAAAACAAACAGTTTCCGATAGGATATCAGGTGAACAGTAAGGCTGTTTTTCGGCTCGTTGAAACTAATCTTTACCAGAAGATCCATGTCGGTTGTTCCCGGTAGAAGTGAGATGTGATCTACGTATGGGGCATTTCCAGCCACTTCTATTTGCTTGACTGTTTGTGCTTTCAGGTTACAGCTGAAGCACAATAGAATGAGAACATATATGACATTATTCAGGGATTTCATGTTTCAGCATTTAAATGTATGGACAAAAATACGAATTTAAATTGAAAATAGTTATTCTATTGCCTTATTTTAAAGCGGGTTGCTGATCGAAATAAACCCATCCTTGAGGCTCTCCTTGTTTGATTACCCATTCTGCCACTTTCAAGTCTTCCGGATAGGGAGGTTCTTGAATGGCATGATAACGGTCATAAGTCAGATAGTGTCCAATTCGCTCTACACACCAAGCCAGGCTGGAGTAAGTGTCAGGACTATTCAGGCATACCCTTCCCGCAAAATCTCCGAAATATCGTATGTTGGGATGCCATGGATGAGGGATTGTTTGGCCTTCTTTATCGTAAGCCAAGAAATAAAATTCGGCAGGCGCATCCACACAAGGGTAATTCTCGGGCAGGTAGATACGCATGAGAAAGGTTGAAGCGAAAATGGGTTTGTTGACTATACCTGGCTCGTTCAACCGTTCAAGTTGTTCTACACTGCAAATGGAGCGGATATGGTAGGTTATCAGATACATCGTGGGCAGGCCTTGCTCATTACGTCTGATAACTTGATACTCCATTTCATTTCGTCGTTCAAGGGCACGATCCAGTTGGCTCCATTCATGGAGCAGTCTCCGATTTCTTCCATTCAATTGTTGAGAAGGGTACTCTTGCCAATTCATGGGATATGTTCGCATACTGAATTTTGTTAGGGTGTATGATTCTTTATCCGGGGAAGGGATCAGGAATTAGAAAAACAGTATCCCCATTGTTGACGTTGTAATCCGCCAATGTCTGGTCCGTTTTTCCAATCCTGGGCCTGAGTACGCGTGTTTCGTGAGTCGCTGTGTCCTCTTTCCCGAAGAAATAGTCTAAAGGGGCCCCTGTCGGGTCTATCGATGGGAAATCGAAGATAAGCCGTCCGTCTTTCCCGATGGCATGACGCAAATTATTCATCAGGGTACTCAAGGGAGCCTGTGGGTTCATGATACGGAACCTTACTTTTTTGTCTTTATATACGATGTCTAAAAAAAAATCTTCCATTGTTACGTCTTTGTTTGATTGCAAAAATAATAAATTAAGAGTTCTCAATAGTTCTGTTTGTCGGGAGTTTTTCCAATCACCTTCCTAACTGATCTCGATGCTGACTTGAACCGGCAGGATGTTGGTGCTTCGTACTTCAATCATTTTTTGCAACAACATTTCGGTAATCGGTATTTTCTCCAGAAAATTTCGTTTGATGTAGGGATCGTTTTTCAAGGATATGTAAACCTGAGTCTCCAGTCCGCAATGGTAGCGTTCTGTGTGGCGGTTGTTTCTGACCCTTATGCCTGTTATCATGTCGTTTGTGATGCCAAAGCGCATACCCAGCTCGTTATAGCATAAGATCTTGATATCAGCTGGTGTCACAATTCGGTCGTTGGTGGTCAGGTAGTAGCGCGCGAGCAGGTTTTCGGCATCCATATTCTGCACCTCGTCAAAGCCAGGCATAGGTTCGGCAACCAGTTTGACATCTGCGAAGAAACCATTTGCCAGGATATTGAAACGGCTTTTGTTGTTCAATAAGCCATTAACGGCACTACCGTTAGTGACCAGATAGTCTATATGGAGACTTTTGTCTTTGCGACGGGAACCGTTGTCGTTCTTGAACATCAGATAGAGAGTCGGTGTATAAATGTTCGGGGTCTTGGCCAGTCCTTCCGACATCTTTTTCAACAAAGAGTAGAAGCTGTCCATGAAGTTCCCTTCCCGGAGGGTGTCGATGCCCTGGAAAGCATAGTAATCGGAGGAGAAGCGGTTGATGAGCGTGCTAGCCAATTTGACCAGATGTTCGGGATTGAACCGACTGGCTGTCATCTTACGGATTTCAATGGGCTCCTCTTTGAACATCTGTGTATCTGCAGGTCGGATCAGGTGCAGGAATTGCCAGTATGTTGAAAAATCGTTCGCCCCGTTCAGGCGCGTGATGGGAGAACTGGACGAAAGATTCGCAGATGCTATGGAGGCATTGGCCAGGATGGTACAGTTCAAAGACAACAGTTCCTTGTCAAACAAGAACTGGTCGTCAATGCCAAAGAATTCGAAAACCAGTTCCAATCTTTCGTTTGATAGGGATGCGGCCGACGGAGTCTTGTAAGTATCTATTGCAAATAGCCGTACGTTCTGTCTCGCAAATAAATCAAACCAGATATGGCGTGGTTGGAAAATGGGGGATTCATTGTAGAGCAGGTTTTCCAGTGAGAAGCAACTATCCAGGGGCAAATCGGCGTAATCCCACGGCTTGATAAGCGGAAGCGGGTGCCCATTGGCAAAAATCTTCAGATCTTGGAAATGAGGATTGCCGATTAGGAAGGTCATGCCAGACAGGTTGTTGACTGGTTCCTTGAATTGCAGGCCCACTTTCCAGCGGCGGTTGTCCATACGGACTATCGAGGATATTTTGCAGTTGAATACCCGTGTACTGAGAAGTGGAATAAATGTGAACGATGTGCCCTGAAGGGAAAAGACCGTTCGGTGGTCCAATGTCTGGATTGAGATGCTTTCACTGGGTGTCACTTCTACGGCAGCCGTTGCTGGGAGTGCGTGAGTCCGTTCGTAGGGGACGAGCATTTGTTCCAGCTCATAAAGAATTTCGGCCTTGAGCTGTTCGATTTCGTTGTCGATTTCGTTAGCCTGATAGGCCAGTGCTGTCAGAAACAGGGAGAATACCGGATCTTGCTCAATGCCTTCCAGGTGTTCGCTGTTGGTGCTTTGTTCCCAAACAGCAATGGCTTCTTTGATGATTTCTTTTGCCCTTTGGCGTGTATTGAATATCGTCTGTTTCATTTCTGTCTCATTTAAGTTATGGTCAGGACGTTTCTTGAAGAAAGTTAGTTCCAGAGGTTGATGCTGGTTGTGTACTTGTAGGATTCATTGGTCTCCACAAGCATGCCTTCAACGACAATTTGAATCATTTTCTGGTTTTTAAGGTATGTCATGGAAACGGAAACTTCAGTCAGCCTTTTCTCGTATTGTTCGATGGCTTTTTTCAGGTCTACCGCAAATGTATTGAGGTTTTTGGAGTTTCCCGAAACCTTCTTGTCGTAAAGTTTCGAGTTTGAGTTGTCCTGTGGCGATGAATCATAGATGACCCCTTCCTTCTCGTTGAAGATCTCGAATTTCAGGTTGTTGAATATAAATCCGAATTCTGGATCTGCCCCACAGCCTCCACACGGTGTGCTCAGCAGCAGTTCGATGAACGCGTCGATGGCCATTTGCGACTTGGAAGCGTAGGCCAGACGTCCGTTTGTTACTTGCAAAGGTAGTAAAACGTTCATGACATTCTTTTAAATTAATGGTGTGAATTCATCCTCTTCTTTTTCTACTGGGACATATAGAGCATTGTACAGGCTTTCATACAGATTCTTGTACAGGCTTTCGTACAGTTCTTCCGACAATTCTCCCGACAACAGGTCATGCAGTTCAGTCTTGAGTTGTTGGGTAATGTAATCGGTCAGGCGGATAGTCAGGTCTTCTGAAATTTCGGCATAGAGTTTGGCCTTAAGTTCAGTGTAAAGTTGTTCGTACAGTTCAGGGCGCAATTGCTCGTACAATTCCGCCTTGATTTGTGCTTTCAGCTCGTCAAAGTCAATGGAGTGGTCTTCCAGGACTACTTTGTCGAGGGTGCCTGCCGCGTTATGCAGATAGCTGTCCAACCAGTCCAGCCAGTTTGCGATGTCATACCCTGAATAAGCCGGTATGGTTACAGGCATCTCGGCGTTTGGCGTAACGATATAGTAGTCTATAGCTTGGGCTATTTCGTAGGCCAGTTGGATGAAAGGGCGCGTCCTGCCTTGAGTATCATAACTCTTTAACAGATAGGCATAGCGTTGGAAAGCACGTTTCCCTTCTCCTGATTCCAGGTTCGGATGTTCTGCCAGTAAGCTGACTTGCTTTGTGAGTTGCTCCAGATACGGTTGGAAGCGATTATCAGACGATAGATATAGACAAGGAGGAATGTAAGATTCGTCGATGGAAAAGATACCGTCGCTGACTTTGAATTTCATGACCGGGAAAAGGTCTGTCCCCTCCAGTTCGCTCAGGGAATAGATGCCGTATGTATATTCCGGCCGTACAAAGGGGACCTCCTTTACGTCGAATTCCACTTTCTTTTCGCCGAAACCGCAGGCCAGGTAGTATTCGTTGCCATACACCAGCGGGACGGTCACTACAACCTTTTCATCGATGTGCAGGATTTTTCCGGAGGGGAGTAGAGCCATGCAAGCCAGGTGGTCTATTTCCAGTTTGTTGCGGACGAAGCCACCTTGCCTGTCGAATTCGGTGAAAGGTATGAGGCCGAATTCATTTCCATTGACGGCTCGGGTTGCTGCTTGTTGTCTGTGGCGCAGGTTCTCGTCCAGTTCCAGAAAAGTTTGGGCGGAGATTGCCATACCGGCTTTCCAGTCTATTCTTGAGTTGATATTCATAATGGGTTCCTGTTAGTGTCAATATGATGGGTTGATGTCTCGGTATTGTAGTCCAATGTCAGGGCGTTACCCAGAACAAAGGGGTGCTCATGCTGTTTGATGGCAATGGTGCAATACATGTCGAAAGGAATGAACCATTCGCGAATAAAATCGGCAAACGGATCTACGGCCTCTTTTAGCTCGTTGTATGCCTCAGTTGTCAGGTCTGGGACCATCAGATCATAGGTGATGGCGGGTTGCGAATAGCCGGAGCCTTCGTCCCACGTATATCGGCCGGTCGTCATCTCTACAGGACAGTCGAACAAGCTTTTCAGTAGAGTTCGCAAGAAATCGAAATCAGCGCGCAGGTGGCTGATGAGGAGAAGCAGCGGAGCTGTTTTTTGGATGTATGGATTTTCTTCCTTCTCCAGGTCGTAGCCGAAATAGTGTTTGAGCAACAGGGCCAGTTTCCCGTCCGACAGTTGTGAAGCTTCTTTCTCAATGTGGAGTCGGAATCTGAAGTTCTGGGTGTCTACAGGCTTGAAGAGATCTTTCAGAAGTTCCTCTTTCTTTTTGAGTTGTTCGTATTTCTGCTCGAAGCCCTTTCCTTTCAGGGCATTGTCGGGAGCGATAACTCCTTGGGGAAGCAACCGCAGAAAACCGTCGCGAGCCAGGCGTACCGTCCGTTTGTCCTCTTCAAGCGACAGGATGTCCGGGCTGTAGTTCCGATAGAATGCGCCGACGCATTCCGCTTGCCACTGGTCTGTGTGGTCAGGGAAGAGGTAATTCAAGAGGAATTCCGCACTGATATCAAATGGTTTTGTCTCGTTCATCATACCTGTCTGTTTTGATATAAGAAGGTTGAGTAATTTCGTTCGTCGACCAGTTCTACGTAGCGGCTGCCGTTTTCTGTCCGCACATGCAGGACGCTCCACGGCGGAATGCCAATCTGTGACAGTGTCAGGTCCCGATAGGGAAAATCCCTGTCGACAGTTTTTATCTCATGTTGGTAAAGGGCGTGGAAAGGAAGCTGGCGTAAGGTGGGCTCTTCTTCCAGAAAGCGGGCGATGGCATAGTCGGGAAGCAGGACGGTCACTTTTTGCTCGTCTTTCCGTACGGTCAGGTAATCCACGAAGCAGTGGTCCCTGAGTACGATTTCCACGTCCCGGCATCCCAATTGTCCGGCCAGGCTGTCCAGTGCCTCGCCAATCGGCCTGTCGGTCGTGAGTTTTACTTTTTCTATTGGTTCCCATCGCTCGTGCACGGGGCATTCCTCGTCGTAACCCGTAAAGTCTGCGATACGCGCGGCCAGGTGTTGACCTTCGTAGTAGAACATCTTTCCGCATAGCGAGGCCAGTTCTCCGCTGGCCAGTTCATCGGGGTGTAGCAGTTTGATGGCTTCCTGTGCTTCTACGGCACCGATGACGGAAGCGATGACCGGCGTGGTCGGCACACGGTTCGCCTGTTCATTTCGTCGAATGGCCGTACTGCATGACAAACGGTACGACAAGTCCTTCAGCGCTTCAGGCCCCAAATTGCAAGCATAGCAATTCTTGCCAGGCATAAACACCCTTGCCGTTCCTTCCAGCCCGTCTATGCCGCCGTCCACCCAAGGTACCCCGGCACGCATACACAAGCGGTTCAGGCAATAGCGAGCCCAACGGTTGTCCACGCAGCCCACAACGACATCCATCTGACGTAGCAGGCCCAGCCCGACATCGTGGCAGATGTCGCTCTCGAGTGGCAGCACTTGAATGGAAGGATTGATCTCACGGATGCGCTTTGCCGCTACGGTCGCTTTGGGACGACGGGCTTCGGCATCTGCCCGACTGAAGAGGATGGAGCGGGTCAGGTTCGATGGTTCGATGGTGTCGAAGTCTACAACGACCATGTGACCAACGCCGAATAGAGCCAAGTTCTTCAGCACCTCGTTGCCAAGAGCACCGCAACCCACTACCATCACATTGGCTCGGTCTACCCGCTCCTGCTTGAACCAGGAGAGCAACGGGAACACGTCCGCGCCCCATGTGGGAGCTAAGGTCGGTATCGGGTCGTTTTCTTTCATTTTCATTGCAAGATGCTTTCAGTTGTTTGGCTGCTCAAATATAGCAAATATTCGGGAAAGCCCCCAAACGAATGGAATAATTTTTGGATGAAAGCCTGTAAAAGCTTCCTTTCACGCTTCTATTTCCGTTTCCCTTTGTGAAATTCACCGTAATGCGGTGTATATTAGTGGTTTCTTGTGAAACATGCGATGGACGGTGTTCGCCTCCGCATGAGGGTTGTTGCCTTCACTTGATAAAGTATCGTTTGCTTTCACGTGAAACCGGGATGTTTCACTACAATTCTCTCTTCTACAGACGATTACCATCGTTGTGAAACGTTGAAGGAATAAACGGAGAAAATATTTGCCTATGGCTAAAAGGGAAGTCAGTGTCTACTGCTTCAGTTTATAAAACAAAAAACTGTCTAGCTAAATCAGGAAAAGTCAGAGTACTTCAACATCCAGATCCGAAAAAAATCTGGGGCCAAATAGCAACGGAAC